>DATMXU010000254.1:0-11998 GCA_035562355.1 Pseudoflavonifractor sp. | reverse complement strand
ATTTTGCCCAAACCATCAAAACAATCCCTCTTTGCGGTACAAAGTGCCGTCCCACCGCTTTTCAATTGACACCAAGTTTAAAGTTTTGTACCATAGCGCTGTAAGGATCCCCCCTTGCAGAGAGGAGATGCCAAGCGTGGCGCTTGACTTAAAAAAGATGACAACCGAGACGCGAAACCCCAACACCATGGAGCTGGACCAGATGACTCCCCTGGAGATCGTCACCGCCATGAACCGCGAGGACGCGCTCGTCCCCAAGGCAATCGAGGCTGTGCTGCCCCAGGTCGCCTCGGTGGTGGAGTGGGCAGTGGAATCCCTGGAAAAGGGCGGGCGGCTCTTCTACATGGGCGCGGGCACCAGCGGCCGCCTGGGCGTGTTGGACGCCGCCGAGTGCCCCCCTACCTTCGGCGTCTCCCCCGATCTGGTGGTGGGCCTGATTGCCGGAGGCGACATGGCCTTTTTAAAAGCCGTCGAGGGCGCGGAGGACAGTTTCGATCTGGGCCGCCAGGATCTGATCGACCACGGTCTCCAGCCCAGCGACCTGGTCGTCGGCATCGCGGCCAGCGGACGCACCCCCTATGTACTGGGCGGCTTGGCTTACGCAAAGGAGGCAGGCTGCCACACGGTCGCCATCTCCTGCAACGCCGGATGTGACATCGGCAAGGCCGCCGACCTGGCGGTAGAGGTGGTGGTGGGCCCCGAGGTGCTCACCGGCTCCACCAGGCTGAAGGCGGGCACCGCACAAAAGCTCATTTTGAACATGATCTCCACAGCCACCATGGTGGGTGTGGGCAAGGTCTACCAGAACCTGATGGTGGACGTGATGCAGACCAACGAAAAGCTCCACATCCGGGCCGAGAACATCGTCATGACGGCCACCGGAGCGGAGCGGGCCGAGGCAAAGACCGCAATCGCCGCCGCGGACGGCAGCGTGAAGACCGCCATCACCATGATCCTCACCGGGTGTGACGCGCCCACCGCCAAAGCGCGGCTGGAGAAAGCCAGGGGCCACGTCCGGGAGGCCATCCGTTAACCAGAGCATCAGCGATCTCTGTGCAAAAATGGCGTATGCCATTTTTGCAGCCCGCCGTCACGGCGGGCTGCCATACATCCAGTGAGAGAAAAGGAGAGGTGTTTTCGCATGACAAATCAAGAGCTATCCAAGCAAATCCTGGAATTGGTCGGCGGCAAGGCAAACGTAATCAGCGCCAGCAGTTGCATGACCCGACTCCGCGTTCAGCTCAAGGACAACTCCCTCGTCAAGGTCAAAGAACTGAAGGAGACCGAGGGCGTCCTCGGCGTGGTGGAGGATGTAACCCTACAGGTTGTCCTCGGCCCCGGCAAGGCCCGGAAGGTGTGCGACATCTTCGTGGTGGACGCGGGCGTCCAGAACGTGACCGCCGAGCAGAGCTGGCAGGACAACAAAGCCGCCATGAAGTCCGGCCAGAAAGACAGCCCCCTTAAGCGCGGCCTGCGCACCATCGCCAGCATCTTCATCCCCATGATCCCCGCCATCATCGCCGCCGGCCTGTTCAACGGCCTCGCGAGCCTGATGGGCCAGATCTTCAAGACCAACGAGGCCTTTGCCGCCGGTACCGGCGTCGCCTTCGTCATCAGCCAGCTCTTCTCCCTGTTCGGCGCTTCCTTCCTCACCTACTTCGCCATCTACACCGGCGTAAACGCCGCCAAGCAGTTCGGCGCTACACCCGCTCTGGGCGGCATGATTGGCGGCATCTCCATCGGTGCTCAGATTGTGACCATCTCCACCATCCTGGGCCTCTATAACGCGGATGTGCCCCTCAATTCCATCCTCACCACCGGTAAGGGCGGCATCATCGGCGTCATCATCGGCGTGTGGGTCCTCGCCAAGGTGGAGCAGTGGGTCCGCGCCCACATCCCAGACGTGCTCGACCTGATCGTGACCCCCCTGCTCTCCCTGCTGGTCGTGGGCACTCTGTACGTATTCATCCTCATGCCGATCACCGGCTTTGTCTCCGACATTCTGGTCAAGGCCCTGAGTGTCATCATCAACTCCACCAACCCTGTGGTGGCCGTCATCTCCGGCTACGTGCTGGCCGCCGTGTTCCTGCCCATGGTCCTGCTGGGCCTGCACCACGGCCTCATCCCCATCTATGCCATACAGCTTGAGGCCCTCGGCGGCGTGACCCTCTTCCCTGTACTGGCCATGGCCGGCGCCGGTCAGGTGGGCGCTGCCCTCGCCATCCTCATCAAAGCCCGCAAGGTTAAGAACATCCGCATGGAGAAGACCATTATCGGCGCCCTCCCCGCCGGCCTCCTCGGCGTGGGCGAGCCTCTGATCTACGGCGTCACCCTCCCCATGGGCAAGCCCTTCATCACCGCCGGCCTGGGCGCCGGTTTCGGCGGTGCGTTCGTGATGCTCATGCACGTCATGGCCATCGCCTGGGGCCCCTCCGGCCTGGTCGCCATCCCCCTGATGAAGACCCCTCCTATGATGCTCTATTTCTTCCTGGGCCTCGTCATCTCTTACATCATGGGCTTTATCATCACCTGGTTCGGCATCAAGACCCAGGATGTCGCAAATGCCTAAGCTGGAGACCGGCTTTTCCGTCTACTTAAGCTCCTTCGACCGCCAGCGGGAAATGCTGGAGCGGTCGGCCGGCACAGGGGCCAGCGTCTTCCTCTCCCTGCATATCAGCGAGGAGTTCGGCCCCGGCTACCGCGAAAATGCCCTGGAGGTCTGCCGTTTTCTGGCCGACCGGGGCTACCGGACCATCGCCGACGTGTCCCGCAAGACCATGGACGCGTTCGGCGAGGCCGACCTGGCCGACCTGGCATCTCGCCTGGGCGTGTGGGGCCTACGGGTGGATTACGGCCTTGACGACGACGAGATCTGTGCCCTTGCCGCCCGCCTGCCCGTGGTCCTCAACGCATCCACCACCTCGCCCGAGTCGGCGGCCCGGATCGCCGCCGCGGGACCCACCGTCATGGCGATGCACAACTTCTATCCCCGCCCCGAGACCGGGCTGGACGACGCCTTCTTCCGCGCCTCCACCCAGTCCCTCCGGGCGACGGGACTGAAGGTGCTCACCTTCATCCCCGGGGACGAGGTCCTGCGCGGCCCTCTCAGCCTGGGTCTGCCCACCCTGGAGCGGCACCGGGGCCTCCCCCCCTCCGCCTGCCTTGCCGACTTCGCCGCCCATTTCGAGGTGGACGGTGTCTTCGTAGGCGATATCAGCGTGACGGTCCGGGAGCAGGAGCGGATGCGCGTCTTCTCCCAGGAGGGGATTGTCCAGCTCCCAGCGGTCCTGTATGGGCGGTATCAAAAGCTGTACGGCCAGGTCTTCACCTGCCGGGCGGACTCCCCGGCCTGGCTGGTGCGTTTCGCGGAGTCGCGGGAGTATTCCACTATCGGCGAGCCGGTTCCCGCCGCAAACTGCGTGGAGCGTCTCCGCGGCGCCATCACGCTGGACAACGCCGACTATGGCCGCTACTCCGGGGAGATACAGCTCACCAGGCGCAGTTTCCCCGCCGATTCGCGGGTCAACGTCATCGGCGCCGTGCCGGAGGCCTACCACCTCCTGGCCGACTGTATCCGAAATGGGGCCAGGTTCATGCTGACGAAGGACTGATTTCAGTCAAAGAGTGCCGCGAACGGGGACGTTCGCGGCACTTTTTCGTCGCCTTTGCCATTGCCCGGCGCCATGGCCGGATGGTAGAATAGAGGTACCATATGTCATGAATGAAATTCATGGATCATATGCGCCGGCACGTTCTCCGCGCCGGTACCGAAATCACGGCGCATAGACACTCGTTGCCCATGCGCGTGCACTAGCCACTACACTCTGGAAGGACGTGCGCAATGGATATTCAGCTCATCGCCATAGACCTGGACGGCACCGCTCTGGTCAACAATACGGACATCTCGCCCCGGCTCCTGCGCGTCCTGGAGGAGGCCGACGCGCGGGGCGTCCACGTGGTGCCCGTCACGGGCCGCCAATTCAGGATGCTCCCGCCCTCCCTGCCCGCCTCCTGGAGCAGGTACGCGGTGCTCTGCAACGGCACAGAGCTCCGCGCGCTCCCCAGCGGAGCGCTGCTGGAGACGCACTATATGTCCCCGGAAATGCTGGTGGAACACCTGCCCGCCTTTCAGGCACTGGGCCTTCCGGTGGAGATCTCGGGCGGCGGGCACCTGCACACCACGCCCGCCATGCTCCAGGCCGTTCTGGACGCGCCGATCCACCCCTTCCACCGCGTCATACTGGCCGAGCGCAGTGTGGTGCTGGAGGACCTGAACGCCTTTCTCTTCAGCGCCCCCTATCCTTTTGACAAGGTGAATCTCCCCTACATCCCATCCGAGACGCGTCTGGCTCTGACCGAGCGGCTCGCCACCCTCCCCTTCTCCGGCGTGTGGTCGGGCCCCAACACCATGGAGATCACCCATGCCGAGGCCACGAAGGGGAAGGGCCTGGCCGCCATCTGCCGCCATCTGGGTGTGGACATCGCCCGCACCATGGCCCTCGGGGACAGCGGGAACGACGTGCCCATGCTGGCGGTGGCCGGGCTCAGCGTCGCCATGGGCAACGCACCCGACTTCGTGAAGGCCGCGGCCCAGACCGTCACCCTCTCCAACACCGAGGACGGCGCGGCCATCGCCATCGAGAAGTATGTTCTGGGCGGTTGGTCTACCCCATAGGATATTAGCCTGTGCGGGCGCCAGCCGGGCAAGGCGCAGGCACCCCGTGGCGGCATTGACTGCACAGCTTGAATTGCAGCGGCTGCTAAATCACGGCGGCCATCGTAACGTGGGTGGGCGGCAGCCCTTTCAGATAATATAAAAACTAAGGGCGGCGTAGTGCTTTCAAATTAGGCGAGTGATTGAATGGTACCGCCGCCCTCCCCCGTAAAAATGGGAGTCCAGAGGACAAACAGCAGGGCATTGAAAATGCCCTTGTTTGTCCTTTGGTTTTTTCTTTTCCCCTTTCTTTGAAACGCAAAGAAAGGGGGCCCCGCCGGAGGCGCGCCCCCCGCGAGGGGAGAGACGGCAGCGGAAACTATGCTCCATCCAATAGGGGAAATTCAAAAAACGTGTACCCATATTCCACGGGTACACGTTTTTTACTTTGATTTCTACTCCAGCCCCAGGGGGATGATATCGCAGTAGTCCTCCACGCTGCCGCCGCGCTGAAAGCACTCGAGGATCTGCCTGCCCACGGGGTGGAGCTCCTCCACATCGTAGACCGCCAGCTCCTTTGTAAAAAAGTCGGTGAGGATCTTCGCGCCCTTGTCGTAGCCCTTATCGCCCAGGGTCTCCTGGGTCTCGGGCCGGAGGAACTTGGGGGAGATGTGCTGGCCGTCCACCTTCATATCCTTGAGCGCGTAGCCCAAAATGGGGCAGCGGGCCGGGGTGAGGCGGTCCATCTTCATGTTCACGCCGCCGCGCCGGGCCAGGTACTCCCGAGAGATCCACTCGGCGGCAAAGCCCACCTTATAGATGCCGATGTGCTGGTTGGGGATGAGCACGTAGCGGGTGGAGGCGCAGCTAAGGATCTGCTCCAGAAGGAGGTTCGCCTGCTGGACCCGCTTACCGGTGGCGAAGGGCCAGTAAGAGCCCACGCCCTCGCTGGCCAGGGCCGTGCCCGTGCCTTCCGCGATGCTGGGGTTATTGAATCCGCGGGGGGCCACCAGCCGCCACAGCCAGGCCAGGGCGGGCGGGATGATATGGAGGAGGCCCAGGATACCGTAGTTGGGGTCCTTCGCCGTGGTGGGCGGCATACGCACGCCAAAGCTGCGCACGTCCACCTCCACGGGGGTGGAGACGATGTTATGTATCATGCGGCGCGGGATGATGACGCGGGGGTTTGGGCAGGGCTTGCCGCAGGAGTCGGGCGTGTGCTCCCAGGGGAGGCAGGTGGCCCGGGGCACGCCCTGGAGATTAAAAAAGACCAGCGGCTCCTTGGAGTGGATGGCGATCTTCTCATAGATGGGGTCACAGCCGTACTCGGTGATACCGTCCACCCGGACGAACCAGCCGTCCTCGCCGTCGGCCAGGGTCAGCTTTCCGTTCGCGCCCTGGAACGAGGTGTGGCAGATGGCCATGTCGTCGGTGACGGGGTCGATGGTACAGGTGTCGCTCATGCTGATGTAGCGCTCCTCCCCCGTCTGCTGGTTCACGCCCAGCAGGACCCGGCCGTCAGGAGAGCGCTGCACATCCTGCAGCAGCTCGCTCTTGCCGCCGCCGGAGGCCCCCTCGTGCATCATGACCATCTCGTTCTCGTAAGGCGTGATGATGCGGGCGGCCGAGGCGTGGGCGGTGACCCAGCCCTCCTGCTCGCCGATGTCGAGAAGGACGCTGTAAATGCCCTTCTTCGCGGAGGGTCCGGGATAGAGATTGTAGGAGAAAATCTCGTGGAGCTCGGCGCTGCGGCTGTGGACCACCACCTGCCGGCCGTCAAAGTGGCTGTGGCGGAAGGGCGGGGCCACGTATACCACGGAGCGGGGTTTCAGGGTGTCGATCTCCTTCACGTTGACAAATGCCTGAAGCTGGCTGAGGGCGAAGGCAAAGAAAGCCGCGTTGCGGGGACAGACCAGAATGGAGTCGTACCCGTATTGATAGCCGCCCGCCTTAAACGGGACGATGATCAGCTCCTGCTTGGCAAGCCACTCGAAGGTCTGCGCACGCAGGTCGGCGAAGGGGTAGCCGTAGACCTCCTGAAAGCGGGGCTTGTCTGTGGGCAGGTCGTCGGCGATGCGCATACAGTCGGGGTCGCGGCGGCGCATATAGTCCTCGGCAAAGTTCACCGACGCGCCGTTTTTGCAGCGCACCACGTCGCCTTCCCTCACGCTCCTACCGTCCACATCGTAGAAGATCTCCACCTTATTGGTGTGCTCATTGCCGAAAATCAGCTCGTAGAGGACCTCTTTGCTCTCCGGGATGATGACGCTGGGGCTTTTGGAGAGTAGATTAGTCAGGTCCTCCGGGAAGGTAAATTTATCAAATAACAGATTCATGGGCGTTTCCCTCTCTTTCACGGGGTAGGTATCGTGGTGACGCTTTTCTTACTTTACCCCATTACGCATGAAGTTGTCAATACCAAATTTGCAGTTTCAAATTTTAAACTTGCATTTTTTCAGGTTGGCCGCTCCATTCTATGCTTGCGCACCGGGCTTTTGACCACCCGGACGCAAAATGGCGGCGGGGTTCATGCAAAACCCCGCCGCCCTCTCATCCGTATTCAACATAGGTACCGCCTGCAAAACCGCTCGGCCGGGATGGGCTTTGAGAAGTGGAACCCCTGGACGTGGTCCGCCCCCAGCCCGGCCACCGTGCACAGCTCCTCCTCGGTCTCAACGCCCTCCACGCAGACCGAGATGCCCACGCTGTGGCACAGCCGGATGACCGCGCAGAGAAAGGCGCGGTTGAATTCATTCTGGTCGATCTGCCTGACGAAGGCGCGGTCGATCTTCACCTCGTCGGCGGGCAGCTGGGAGAGCAGGCTGAGCGAGGAGTAGCCGGTTCCAAAGTCGTCCATGGCGACGCGGATGCCCATGGCCCTCAGCCCCCCAAAGATGCCGCGCAGCGCGTCTATGTCGGTGACAAAGTAGCTCTCGGTCATCTCCAGAACGACATGGCGCGGCTCCAGGGCATACCGCTCCAGGATGGAGCGGACCGCGGGGAGAAAGCCGGGATCGATGAGCTGGAGATAGGAGACGTTGATATTCATCACGAAATCGGGGTCAAGACCCACCCATCTCCGGCAGACCATGACGGCCTCCTCCAGCACCCAGTATCCGACCGGGATGATGAGGCCGCTGCTCTCCAGCAGGGGGACGAACTCCCCGGGGAAAATGGCCCCCAGCTCCTCGCAGGACCAGCGGAGGACGGCCTCGGCCCCGGCGATGCCGCCGCCGTCCGCCCGGGCAATGGGCTGGTAAACCAGGTGAAAATGCTCCATGCCGTTGACGACGTTGAGCTGGAGCTGGTTGATCAGCCTTTGGACCCGGAGCTCGGTACAGATGAGATCCCCCGTGAAGAGGGTACAGGTGTTCTTTCCCCTGCGCTTAGAGGCCCGCAGCGCGCTGTCGGCACATCTGATCAGGCGGTCATAGGAATTACCGTCCCGGCCCAGCAGGACCATCCCTGCCGACACGGTGCAAAAATAGGGCACCCCGTCGATGCGGCGGCGGCGGTTGCTGAAGGCATGGATCCTCCCATAGAGCTCCTTCAGATCCTCCGCCGCGGCGCCGGGGAGGACGAGGGCGAACTTGTCCCCCTCCATGCGGTAAACCGCCCCGCCCGACAGCAGACAGTCCTGAACGCCCTGGGCGAACCGGCGGAGGACCAGGTCGCCAAAGGCCTTGCCGTTTAAGCTGTTGACGCGGGTGAAGTCGTCCATGCCCAAAAGTATGAGACCGCCCCCGCCCCCCTGGCCGAAGATGGTCTCCACCTGCTTTTCGCACTCGTGCTCAGTAAGGAGGCAGGTGACGCGGTCTGCCCGCTCCCGCCACCCCAGCTCGGCGATCGCGCCGATAAAGCTCACCGGCTCCCCCGCGCCGTTCCAGGTCAAGCGTCCCCGGCAATGGAGCCAAACGTACTCTCCCTCCCGGTTTTTCGCCCGGTAATCTATGTCATGTCCCTCGGTCTCACCCCTGAGCATCCGCTGCATGGACGCCCGGAAGGGCCCCCGGTCCGTGGGGTGTATCCGTTCCAGCCAGGCTGTCATCAGCTCGGGCCCCACCCGGCCCGGCAGTGCAAACTCCTCTGCCATATGCTCGGAGACCAGGCCCATATTCTCCTTCAGATCCACAACATAGACATAGTCGTCCGTACTGCTGACAATGGAGGTATAAAGCGCGCACAGGTCCACGCCGAGACGCTCCAGCATGCTTTCAATCTCATCCACGGTTCGGTATCATCCCCCGTCTTTCCCCAAAAACCGACCTTTCCCATTTGGTTGATTATAGCAGGCCTTGACGGAAAAATCTACATAAAGATACACGCGCCATGAATATTCAGGAATTTTGTTTCACATAAAAGGGAACCCTACGGTTCCCTTTCACACTATCCCTCCCTCCGAGATGTTCGGCCTGGGTGTTTTTTTGACAGACTGAAGGAACCGTACGGTTCCCTTTTTCACCCTAGCCCTCCCCCCGGAATCTTCAAACAGAGAAGTCCTTGAGAGCCTGAGCACGCAGTTATCCGGCCCGCTGTCCATATTTTTATTTTTTCTCTCCGGCAATGATGTTGAGGAGAATGGTCCCCAAAACCAGGCTCCCGGCGGCCAGTCGAAAGGCCCGCATCGTGTCCATCAGCGCCGACCAATCTCTGATGTCCACCTTGTACCCCAGATAGAAAATGACGCAGAGCAGAGAGAGGGCGCAGGCGCTAAAGCTGATCAGGGATAGCACCCTTCTGTTCCCGAAAAACAGAGCTGCCAGCGGCAGGACCCAGGCGGCGATCCCCAGCAATAAGCTTGCCACAGTCAGCCATTCGTATCCGGGCATGCCATTACCCCTCCCCCTGCCCGCGGGCCGCGAGGTATGCGGAGAGGGACCAGCTCTGCCAGCGGGACGCGTCCCTCCGGGCGGCGTCGCGGCGCTCGGCAACGAGCCGGGAGAGCGGGTAGTCCGTACTCCCGTGGTATACCTGTGTGTCGCCGGGCAGCTCCTCCAAAACGCCTAATGTGTCATAGGAGAGCTCGGCCAGGTATGGCAGGTCCATCACCGCCGCCGCTCCGCTCTGATAGCGGGAGACGTTGTATTTCGCCACGATCAGGTCGACGTTCATATAGTTGAGCACCAGCCAGCCCGCCAGCCCCGCGGTAAAGAAGACCTTGAAGAAGGAGAATTCCTCCCGCCATATCTTTGCCAGCGCCGCCGAGAAGAAGATGGCCAGCATGACCATGCCCCAGTAGGTGAGCAGCCGCTTGAAGGAGAGGCCGTAGACCGTAACGTAGAGGGTCATTTTCCAGGCGGCGGACGCGAGCATCACCACGCTGGCCCCCACAAGGCCGGTGGAGAGGGCGCGCACCCAGCCCCAGCCCCTCCCCTCCCGCCTGGAGACCTGCAGGCAGGCCATTACCAGGGCCAGGTTGAGCACCGACACGGTCACAAGCTGGAAGAACCCGCTGCGGGCATAGTCCGCATAGGAGATGCCTGTGGCGGCCAGATACCGGTCCCCGCCGAACAGCCCGGCAAACTGTACCACCAGGAAGACGGCGTAGAGCCCATCCATCACCACCAGGAGGGTGACGGGAAGGGCCGCGTCCACCGTCAGGTGCGGATGAGCCGCCTTCTCCTTCAGCGGCTCCGGACGGCGCAGGGCGTACAGCAGGCTAAAGAGAAAGGGCGCGAGACATAGGCCCACGGCCAGCTTGACCATCCATTCCCGCAGATTCGTATTCAGAAACGCCACAAGGCCGCTGGTAAACTGCGCAAAGAGGGCGTCCGCCGAGACGAGGAGGGGAAATACAAAGAAGAGCACGGGCACCGCCACCGCCAGCCCCAGGGCCACATAGACCCAACGCCCTCTCCCCTCCCCACGGGGGACAGCGGCCCGAAGAGGCGCGCCCAGGCGGCAGAAGAGGCCGTCCAGCGTGAGGCACAGCCGCTCCCACAGCATACCGGGCGAGGTCCAGGGCCTACGCACCGCCCCTGACCACTGGAAGAGCTGGACCCCCAGCAGCGCGGGCAGGGTGAGGAGGTTCCACAGGCGAAACCACACGCTGGAGAAGAGGACGAAGGTGAGGGCCTGGAGACAGACGGCCAGGAGCATGAGGAGGGCGGGGCGGCTGTGCAGGCCCTCGATCCCCTTGTACCAGAAGAGTACGCCGTACCATGCCGCCACCATTGCGGTCACCGCAAGGCCGGGGACGGTGAGGGCATTGAGCGCCATCTCAAAGAGCAGCACCCCCAGGAGGACAGCCAGCGGCAGCAGCGCCCGGTCCTTCCCGTCGATCTCATACTGCCTGGCGGGGGCGATGCCGAGCTGGGGCGGAACGCCCCCTGCTCCCGGAGGGGGCGGGTTTTCCAGAAACCTGCCCAAGATCGGGTGAATCTGCTTTTTTTCGTCCATCACTATCATCCTTTTTCTATCATATTTTCTAAATTATTGCTCCCAAAGAGTATGAGACGTCCACCCGCCGCGCGTATCTCCGCGCCGGGCTATTGAAACATACCGTCTACAGGCCTATTCCGTCCCGCCCTCCTCCGGCACATACTCCAGAATGTCGCCGGGCTGGCAGTCCAGGGCGGCGCAGATCGCCTCCAGCGTGGAGAACCGAACCGCCTTCGCGTGGTTATTTTTCAGGATGGAGAGATTCGCCAGGGTCAGGTCCACCCTGGAGGCCAGCTCGTTCAGGCTCATCTTCCGCCTGGCCATCATCACGTCCAAATTCACGATGATCGGCATGCCTCGGCCCCCCCTATATGGTCAGGTCGTTCTCTTCCTTCAGCTCGGCGGCCTGACGGAAGAGGGCGGACATGACCATGCACAGCAGGCCCCCCATAAAGGCGATGGGGATGAATACGGTGTTATAGGTGAAGACAGGGGCCATGGAGCGGTAGTAGAACAGGCCCCACACCGTCCGGGCCAGCGCGGCGGCCGAGATAAGCAGGCAGCAGACCGCTGCCCGTTTCAAGCGCCGGGCATTGGGCATTGTAAAGGTGTCCTCCCTTACAATGGTGTCCAGCACGCCCCGCGCCTGCCAGAGGGTGACGGCGGTGCATATCCCGCAGAAGAGGAGGAAGAGCGATAACACGGCGGTGTACTCCTCCCGCCAAACCCGCCAGAGGTATTGCCAGCATGCCGCAAGGAGCTCTGCGGCGCTCAGCCTGGGAATCCCCGTCAGCGCGCCGATCCCCACCACCCCCGGCACCAGCGGCAGCACCAGCAGATTACAGAGAAGGGTGAAGGTCACCAGCACCTTTAAAAATTGAGCAAGCCTGACCACGCCGGACTTTTCCATGGAACTCTCCCCCTTTTGATAAAGAGCATAGCACTCCGCTTATCGCTTGTCAA
>DATMXU010000253.1:0-12152 GCA_035562355.1 Pseudoflavonifractor sp. | reverse complement strand
CCGAAAGCCCCCCACCGCCTCTGGGATCAGGGGCAGATACTGCCTGAGCCGCTCCAGCGTGCCGCCGGGCTTGGCGGGCGGCTCCTCCTCCGGCTTCTGCTCCTCTTTTTTCTTCCTTTGTCTCTTTTCCTTCTTCGCCTTGGGCGGCTTATGTTTTATGGGGTACAGGGTGTAGAAAAACGGCCCCACCCGCAGCCTGGCGAGCAGGCCCTCGCCGCCGTACTCGGCAAAGCCGCCCACCCGCACCAGAGACAGGAGGAGCAGGGCAAGCACGATGCCCCCAAAAATCATCCACCCTGTCATCGGTCACGCCTCTTCGCCGGGACTCTCACGTTCGGCCTCCTGTCTCACATACTCCTCGACGGCTGCCAAGAGCTCCTCGTCGGTGGGGGGCTCCTCCCCCTCACCCGCGCCGGCCTCGGCCTGCTCCTGCTCGGAGCGCAGGCGCTCCACCGCAAGCTGCATCTCCATGGTGATCTGCCCGTCCTCCGCGCTGGCGCTGGGCAGCTCGGGCAGCTCCTCCAGGCTGGACAGGCCAAAGGAGCGCAGGAAGGTCTGTGTGGTGCGGTAGAGGATGGGCCTGCCGGGCACGGCCAGCCGCCCGCACTCCTCGATCAGATCCCGCTCCAGCAACAGCCCCACAGTGTAGGAGCTGTCCACGCCGCGTATCTGATCCACGTAGGCCCTCGTGGCGGGCTGGTAGTAGGCGATGATGGCCAGCACCTCCAGCGCCGACTGGGACAGGCGGGCAGGCCTGCGGCTCTCAAACGCCTTGCGGATATAGTCTGCGTACTCGGGGGCGGAGCAGAGCTGATAGCTGTTCTCCAGCCGGATCAGGCGGATGCCCCGGCGCTCGTAGCTGTACTGGTCGGCCAGGCGCTGGCATACCGTGTCCACCGTGGCCCGGTCGGCCTCCAGCGTCATGCAGATACGCTCCACGCCTACCGCGTCCCCGGCGGCAAAGAGGATAGCCTCAATGGCCGATTCCATTTCCTTAACTTCCATACGTTTCTCCCCGTTCAGGCCCGCGTGAATGGGGGCCCCTCCCTTCCATCCGCCGGGCGAAGTGAATTTGCCCAGCGTCAAGATTTTGCTGCGCAAAATGCTTGTACGCGCATACGCGCGCCCCGTCTTAAGACGGGGGCACCGAGCCGGACTGCTCAGGGTCAATACCCCTCGGTGGAGAGCTCCAGCTCCTCGTTCTCCCCCTCCAGGGTGCACGTCACGGTGCAGTCCGTCTCGGTGCCGGCCAGGAGGATACGCCTGGCGCGGCAGAGCTCCAGCACCGCAATGAAGGTGGCGACGATCTCAGACCGGCTGCGGTTGTCCCGAAAGAGAGACTCAAACCGGATCACCCCGAACCGGACCAGCCGGTCCAGAATTTCGGCGGCCTTGTCGCCCACGGGGTAGGGCTCCCTCCCCACGATGCCCTCGAAGGCCGCCATGGGGGGCGGGAGCTGGTGGTCCACCCGCTCCAGCACCGACAGCATGGCTCTGCGCAGGTCCTCCCGCTTGTGGACATAGCGGTACACCTTGTTCACCGGGACAGCCTCCGGCACCTTGGGAATATAGTCCCGCCCGATGGCAAACCGGTCGGACAGGGCCGGCACAACGGCCTTGATGCGGGTAAAGCTCTCATGCCGCTGGTGCTCCTCCAGGGAGGCGATGAGCAGCTCCATCTCGCTGAGAGCCTCCTCGTCGTGGATGGAAAGGAGCATCCGGGTCTTGATGAAGACCAGCTGGGCCGCCATGGTGACGAACTCGCTGGCGACCTCCAGGTCAAGCTGCTGCCGCCGCGACATCCAGGCGAGGTACTGCTCCAGAATAACGGAGATCTGGATGTCCTTGATCTCCATCTTGTTCTTGGAGAGGAGGCTCAAAATCAGGTCCAGGGGGCCGGTAAAGTCCTCCATGTCCTCCGCTCTCACCTTGACCACCTTCTCCAGGTGGAAAATAGGAGTATCCATACCGGCCGCCCCCCCCCTTTCGTTCGTAAGCTAGATCAGCAGCGCGCCCAGCGACGCCGCCCAGGCCGCCCCGCTCTGGAACAGGGTGAACACCGCGCTCCGCGCCGCCACCAGCGGGCCGTCCAGCCAGCCCATCCAGAGGAGCAGCATCAGGCCCAGCATCCCGTACCGCTCATAGCGCAGGACGGTGTAGGTGATCTTGTCCGGCAAAAAGCCCTCCACCACCTTCGAGCCGTCCAGCGGCGGGAATGGGATCAGGTTGAAGATGCCCAGCCCCAGGCTGCACAGGCAGAGCGTGACCAGGAAATCCAGCAGGTAGCCCGCCCAGACCGTCCCGCTGTACGCGCTCGGCAGGAGAAAATTCGCGCCCACCAGCGCCAGATAGGCCAGCAGGAAATTGGTGACCGGCCCCGCCAGCGCCGTCAGCGCCAGGCCCCGCTTGGGGTGCTTGAAATAGCGGATGTCGATGGGGACGGGCTTGGCCCAGCCGAACCCGAAGGCCAGCATCATCAGCGCGCCGAAAGGGTCCAGGTGGCGCAGCGGGTTCAGGGACAGGCGGCGGCTCTTCTTCGCGGTGGGGTCCCCCAGCGCGTAGGCGGCCAGTCCGTGCCCCATCTCATGGAGGGTCAGACAGATCAGCACGGCCAGCGCCTGCATCAGAAAGGAGGCCAGCTTGTCCCAGTTCAATTGTTGAAAGTAGTCCAGAAACAGATTCAAGGGTACTCTTCCCTTCACAAGGCGGCTTTAGTCAAGGAGTTTTGCCCGAAGGAGCGCCAGCTCCTCCTGCGTAAGCCCCGTCTCCAGAAGATAATCGGGCACGGACCTGTATTTTTCCATGAGGAGGCGCAGGGCATCCTCCATATACGCGCTCTTGGAGCGGCCCATCCATGCCGCCATATCGGGCATCCGGGCAGACATCCGGCGCAGCAGCTCCATGATATAGGTCTCGGATACCTGGTAGTCGGCCAGGATATCGGCCAGCCCCACGCCGGACAGGCTCAGCAGCAGGGCCGCAATGCAGCCGGTGCGGTCCTTCCCCGCCGTGCAGTGGAAGAGCACGCCACCGCTCGCGTGGGCGATCAGGCGCAGCACGTCGCGAACGGCGGCCTTCTCGTCCAGCATGTAAAAATACTGCACACCCACGTCCGCCTCCCTGCTGGGAGGGCGGCTCCCCAGCAGCGGGCGGTGGTGATAGTGAAAGCCGGGCAGGAATTTGAGCTCGTCGGGCCGGGCGGCCGTCTCCTCGTCGTGGCGCAGGTCGACCACCGTCGTAATATCCCGGTCCAAGAGCCAGTCCACGTCCGCCTCGGAAAGACCCTGGGGCACGTCCCCCCGCAAGAGCCGCTCCCAGGCGGTGGTCCTTCCCTCAAGGGTGGGATATCCCCCCAGGTCCCGCAGATTGAGCATCCTGCCCAGCGGAATACGCCTCAGCATCGCGCGCCCTCCTCGAATTTCGTAAATAAACTGCGATAGATAAATGATTATATCAAAAAGCCGCTTAAAAAACAAGGTGGAGACATGGCGCTTTCTCCCTGTTGACGGGAGGCGCGTTTATCCCTTATACTGGCGGCGTAAGAAACCGTTTATCTGCGCAAGGAGGGATCGAATATGCGTCCCGAAAATACCAGACAAGCCCTGCAGGGCCGCCGCGCCAATCCGGTATGGGTCCTGGCCCTGGCAATCGGCGTGCTGCTCCTCTCATTCTGCCTGGTGTCGGACGACACCGCTACGGCGCATTATCTGGGCAGTTTTTTCCTGTCCGGCGACTGGCACTTCCGGGGGATTCTGCTGGGGATCGCGGCCGTATCTCTCGGGATACAGCTGGCCCTCCTCCGGCTGCGGCGCTTTTGGTGGATCGCGTGGCTCCCCCTGTGCCTGTACGCCCTGGGGCTGCTATACAGTGAAACGCTCTGGGTCAAGGGCGGCTGGGACCGCTTTGGCAGCAGTATGATCTGGGTCGCCGCCTTTCCGGCCTACTTCGGCGCGGCGCTGGCGACGGTGCTCGTCCCCCTGCTGCGCCAGAAAAAAGCCGTCAGGCTGACCGTTCTCGCTCTGGTCCTGGCGGTCTCCACCATCGCCGCCGTCTGGTTCTGGCCAAGGCCCCTGGACAGCAAGCTGACGCTGAGCCCCAGCCCCCAGGTGCTCTACTACGATACCGACGGCGCCTTAGAGCCGATGCTGGTGAGCGATTCCGAGCGGCTGTACGAATATCTGCGCTGGGCCAAGGTCTCCCCCTGCTACGCAGCGCCGGACTGGAGCGCGCAGCGCGGTCTGCTGCTCCGGCTGGACAGCCGGCATATCCTTGTGGCCCCCGATTACGGGACGCCGTATATCTACCGGTACGACGGCCCTCTGGAGGCCTTCGACGGCGAGGCGCTGCGCTGGGCGGTGCCCGGCTATTCCGACCTGTACAACAATGTGAGGACTGTGAGCGGCCCGACCGGGAAATAGCGTTTTAAGCCTGTCGAAAAGACTTTTCGACAGGCTGTTGCACTTTTCATCACTTTGAGAAAGTGATGAAAAGTGATTTTCCTGCACGCGAAAGGGAAAGGCTGACGGTTCATCTCCGCGCTAAGTGCCTCGCTGCGCTCGGTTGCGCTACGAAACGCTCTGCGGAGCAGCCTTTCACACTATCCCTCCCTCCGAAACCTTTAGACACAAAGTTTACAGACAGCAAAATACCCCTGAGCGCATATCGTGCTCAGGGGTATTTTGATTGGTCATACGATATGGTTTCTCAGCACGCCGACGCCCTCGATCTCCACCTCCACGGTGTCGCCCGGTTTCATCGGGCCGATGCCCGCGGGGGTGCCGGTGGTGACCACATCGCCCGGCTCCAGGGTCATGGACGCGGTGATGTACGCCATCAACTCAGGCAGTCCGTGCATGAACATGGCCGTGCGGGAGGACTGGACCGTCACGCCGTTGAGCCGGGTCTCGACCCTCAGGTCCGCGCCGTCCACCTCGTCGGTGACCCAGGGACCCACGGGGGCGAACCCGTCCATGCACTTGCCCCGGGTCCACTGTCCGTCCGACTTCTGGACGTCCCGGGCCGTCACGTCGTTGAGGCAGGTGTAGCCCAGAATATAGTCTGCAAAGTCTTCAGGCTTTACATCCTTTGCCCGCTTTTTCACCACGAAGGCCAGCTCCCCCTCGTAGTCCAGCCGGGATACGAAATCGGGGGCGTGGACCTCCCCCTCGGGGCGGTTGAGGGTGTTGGGGGACTTCAGAAAGAGCAGGGGTTTCTCGGGGACCCCCTCCCCCATCTCCTGGGCGTGGTCGAAGTAGTTCTTCCCCACGCAGACAATTTTGGTGGGCACGCAGGGTTCCAGCAGCTTGCATCCCGCCAGGGGCACGGAGCCGCCGTCATAGAAGACTCCGTCATAGGGCGCGCGGGCCAGGGTCCGCACCGTGTCCCCATTCAGAACGCCCCATACGGGACTGCCGTCCTGCTCAATCCGCACAAATTTCATACCGTCTCCCCCACACTCTTTAGAATCTCTCCGAGCAGCTCCTGCCGCCCGTCCCCCTTTTCCGCTGAAAAGGGGATGACCTTTACATCCTCTGAGAGCTCCAGCGTCTCCCGTATCCGGGCGAGGTTTGGCTCGATCTCGCTCTTCTTCAGCTTGTCGAGCTTGTTGGCAAGCACCACAAAGGGCTTGCCGCTCTCCTTGAACCACTCGCCCATGGTACAGTCGTCGGCGGTGGGCTTATGCCGGGCGTCCACGATCATGACGCCCAAAGTCATCAGCGCGGTTTCGGCAAACCAGGTCTCAATAAGCCGGCCCCAGCGCTCCTTCTCGGCCTGGGAGACCTTGGCGTAGCCATAGCCGGGCAGGTCCACCAGGTAGACCTTCTCGTCCACCAGAAAATAGTTGATGTGGACGGTCTTTCCCGGCATGCCCCCCACCCTGGCAAAGTTCCTGCGCAGGAGGAGCTTGTTGATGACAGACGACTTGCCCACGTTGGACCGGCCTGAAAAGACCACCTGGGGCAGCCCGTCCCTGGGAAAATCCCGCCCACCGGCGGCCGAGCGGACAAACTCGGTCCTTTGCAGATTCAGGGCCACACGGCTCCCCTCCCTATTGCTTTAAATGGATGGCGCTCTCCGCCTTGCGGCTCTCATGGGGCAGGACGTTCGGAAGACCGCCGCACGGAATGCCCTGGGGACACAGCGCCTCGGCCAGGGCGGCGTCCGCCCGGTCTACCGTTACGAAGTGGAGGGCGGAGCGGACCGTCTGGTCGATCTCCTCCAGGTCCTTCTCGTTGTCCGCCGGGATAATGACGGTGCGGATGCCGTTGCGCAGGGCGGCCATGGTCTTCTCCTTCAGCCCGCCGATGGGCAGAACGCGGCCCCGTAAAGTGATTTCGCCTGTCATTGCTACTCCCCGTCTGACCGGGGTATTGCTGAGGGCCGAGACCATGGCCACCGTGATGGCGACTCCGGCGGAGGGGCCGTCCTTGGGTACCGCCCCCTCGGGGAAGTGGACGTGGATGTCCTTGGTCTTATAGAAGTCCTCCTCGATACCCAGCTGCCCGGACCGGCTTCGGATATAGGAGAGGGCCGCCATGGCCGACTCCTTCATCACCTCGCCCAGGTTGCCGGTGAGCTCCACCTTGCCCGAGCCGGGGGCCACGTTGGCCTCCACCTCCAGCAGCTCGCCGCCCACGCTGGTCCAGGCCAGGCCGTTCACCACGCCCACCTGTTCGGTCCTGGGCAGGCGCTCCGGGTGGAATTTACGCACACCCAGGTACTCTTCCAGAGTATCACCTGTAATGCTGATAGACTTTACATCCTCTTTTACAATACGCATCGCGGCCTTCCGGCACAGAGCGCCCAGCTCCCGCTCCAGCACCCGGACGCCCGACTCCCGGGTGTAGCCCACGATGAGCTCCCGCACGGCGTCGTCGGTGAGCTTGAGCTGGCTCTTCTTCAAACCGTGGCGCTTTAGCTCCTTGGGCAGGAGGTGCCGCTGGGCGATCTGCAGCTTTTCCTCGTCGGTATAGCTGGTGAGCTCCACGATCTCCATCCGGTCCAGCAGGGGGCGCGGAATGGTGTCGGTGGTGTTGGCCGTGGTGATGAAGAGCACGTCGGACAGGTCGAAGGGCAGCTCCAGGAAATTATCCCGGAAGGTGCTGTTCTGCTCGGCGTCCAGCACCTCCAGGAGGGCCGACGAGGGGTCCCCGTGGAGGTCGTTGCTCAGCTTGTCGATCTCGTCCAGCAGGAGCAGGGGGTTGCTGCTCCCCGCCTGCCGGACGGCGGTGATGATGCGCCCCGGCATGGCCCCCACATAGGTCTTGCGGTGGCCCCGGATCTCGGCCTCGTCGTGGATGCCGCCCAGGGAGATGCGGGCCATCTTGCGGTTCATGGCCCGGGCGATGGAGGCGGCGATGGAGGTCTTCCCCACGCCGGGAGGCCCGACGAGACAGATGATCTGCCCCTTGAGCTGGGGGGCGAGCTGCTTGACCGCCAGAAACTCCAGCACCCGCTCCTTGACCTTGTCGAGACCGAAGTGGTCCGCGTCCAGTACCTTACGGGCGCTGGCCACGTCCAGCCGCTCCTTGGTCCGCTTGTTCCAGGGCAGCTCCAGGCACACGTCCAGGTAGTTGCGCGAGACGCTGGCCTCAGCCGAGCCGGGGGGCTGCTTGCCCAGCCGGGCCAGTTCCTTGGTCAGCCTCTCCTGCACCTCGGCGGGCAGCTTGGCGGCGGCGATCTTACGGCTGTACTCAGAGAGCTCGCCCTCGCCGTTCTGGTCCTCGCCCAACTCCTCCTGGAGTACCTTGAGCTGCTCGCGCAGATAGTAGTCCCGCTGGCCCCGGGAGAGGCCCTCCCGGACCTTGCTCTGCATCTCCTGCTCCAGCTCCAGGATCTCCACCTCGCGCCGGAGGATCTGAGCGAGCTTTTCCAGCCGCCGGACGGGCCGCAGCTCCTCCAGGATGGATTGTTTATCGCCCGAGCGCATGATGATGTTCTGGGCGATATAGTCGGCAATATAGCCGGGGTCCTCGCTGGCGAGGACGGCCAGCAGCACGTCGGAGGTCATCTTTGGGGCCAGCTCCGCGTAGCTCTCAAAGAGGTCGTAGGTCCGGCGGATCAGGGCCTCGGTCCGGGCCGAGGATTTGACGCTCTGGTCGTTGGGGATCTCCTCCACCTCGGCCAGGAGATAGGGCTCGGTCTGCCCCAGGTTCAGCAGCCTCCCGCGGGTGAGGCCCTCCACCATGACGCGCACGTTCCCCCCCGGCATCCTTAAAATCTGCCGGACATTGGAGATGGTGCCGATGGTGAAGAGGTCGCGCTGGACCGGCTCCTCCACCGAGAGGTCCCGCTGGGCCACCAGGAAGATGGACTGCCCCGTCGACATGGCCTCATCCAGGGCCTTGACCGAGGTCTCCCGCCCCACGTCGAAGTGGAGCAGCATACTTGGGAAGATGGTCAGCCCCCGCAGGGCCAGGGCCGGCATGGTGATGGAAGTATTGGGTTGAGACATACTGCACACTTCCTTTCTGAGACACCTTTCAAGGTAGTTTTCTTACATGCGCAAGGAAACACTGACGGTTTCCTTTCACACGATCTCTCCCTCCGAACCCTTAGGCCGGAGGGTTTTTGATAGCCTGAAGGCGGGGGCAAGCCCCCGCCCTACTTGTTTTTGGCGTTCAGGACACGTTCCCCTGGGTGGAGAGGCCGCCCCGCTCGGCCCGCAGAGCCGCGCCGCCCAGGCGGGGCCGCTCCTTCCGGGCGCTGTCCCGCTCTATGGCGGGCTGTTTCCGGTCCCGGACGCTCTCCTCGGTGATGGTGACCTTGGCGATGGTGGGATCGGAGGGCACGTCGTACATGACCTGAGTCATGACCTCCTCCAGCACGGCGCGCAGGCCGCGGGCGCCGATACCGCGCTCGATGGCCCGGTCGGCCGCCGCCTCGAGCGCCTTGGGCTCGAAGTTCAGGTCCACGTTGTCATACTCCAGCAGCTTTTCGTACTGCTTGACCAGGGCGTTCTTCGGCTCGGTCAGGATGCGCACGAGCTGCTCCTTGTTGAGGGACTGGAGCGCGGTGATGACGGGCAAGCGTCCCACCAGCTCGGGGATGATGCCGAACTTGAGCAGGTCGTGGGGCTGGATGTCCTTCAGGATGGCCGAGGCATCCTTCTCCTTTTTGCTCTCGATCTCGGCGCCGAAACCGATGCTCTTCTTGTCGAGGCGCTGCTCGATGATCTTCTCGATGCCGTCGAACGCGCCGCCGCAGATGAAGAGGATGTTCTTGGTGTTGATCTGGATGAACTCCTGGTGGGGATGCTTGCGCCCGCCCTGGGGCGGGACGTTGGCCACCGTACCCTCCAAAATCTTCAGCAGGGCCTGCTGCACTCCCTCGCCCGACACGTCCCGGGTGATGGAGGTATTCTCGCTCTTGCGGGCGATCTTATCCATCTCGTCGATATAGATGATGCCCCGCTCGGCCAGCTCGATATCGAAGTCGGCGGCCTGGACCAGCCGCAGAAGGATGTTCTCCACGTCGTCGCCCACATAGCCCGCCTCGGTGAGGGTAGTTGCGTCGGCAATGGCGAAGGGCACCTTCAAAATGCGGGCCAGGGTCTGGGCAAAGAGGGTCTTGCCGCTGCCGGTGGGGCCCAGGAGGAGAATATTGCTCTTCTGGAGCTCCACGTCCTCCCCGCCGCCGAAATAGATGCGCTTATAGTGGTTGTACACCGCCACCGAGAGGGCCACCTTGGCCCCCTCCTGGCCGATGATATACTGGTCCAGCACGTCCCGGATCTCCCGCGGCGTGGGGATCACGTCGGGGATGTCAGCAGAGACCTGCTCCTCGGGGTCGTAGGTGTCGTCCAGAATGCTCATGCACAGGTGCACGCACTCGTTGCAGATATAGGCTCCCGGCCCGGCTATGATACGGTTGACCTGCTCCTGGTGCTTGCCGCAGAAGGAGCAGCGGACCGATTTTTTGTCGTCAGTCTTGTTCGGCATAGCAATTACCTCTTTTGTCCGCGAAAACCGCACGGACGGATAATAAGCGGGCGAACGTCCCGCAGGGAAAGGGAGCGGGGACAGCTGTCCCCGCTCCCTTGGGGTTATCTCTGATAGATGACCTTGTCCACGAGGCCGTACTCTTTGGCGTCCTCGGCCGTCATGAAGTTGTCTCGCTCGCAGTCGGCGGTGACGACCTCTAGAGGCTTGCCGGTGTTCTCGGACAGGATCTTGTTCATCTTGCTCTTGATGAACTCCAGGCGCTTGAGGTGGATGGCCATGTCGGTGATCTGCCCCTGGGTGCCCGCGGAGGGCTGGTGGATCATGATCTCCGCGTTGGGCAGGGCCAGGCGCTTGCCCTTGGCGCCCGAGGAGAGCAGGAAGGCTCCCATGCTGGCGGCCATGCCGATGCAGATGGTGGACACGTCGCACTTCACGTACTGCATGGTGTCGTAGATGGCCATGCCGTCGGTGACGCTGCCGCCGGGGCTGTTGATGTAGAACTGGATGTCCTTGTCCGGGTCCTGGGCCTCCAGATAGAGCATCTGGGCCATGATGAGGGACGCGGTGGTGGCGTTTACCTCCTCGCCCAGAAAAACAATGCGGTCGTTCAAGAGCCGGGAGAAGATGTCGTAGGACCGCTCCCCCCGGTTGGTCTGTTCAATGACATAAGGGACTAAACTCATTGTAATGATCTCCTTTCCATGCAGACATACTCGCTACAGTATACCCTGCCGCAGGAAACTTATTCCTCGGCCTCAGCCTTGGCTTTCTTGGGGGCGGCCTTCCTCTTGGGTTTCTCCTCGGCGGCCTCCTCGGTCTTGGCGGCGGCCTTCTTCGCGGCCTTCTTTGCGGGGGCCTTGCCCACCTTGGCGGTGGAGAAGACCAGCTCGCTGGCCTTCTTGCTCTTCAGGTCGGCCACCAGGTCGTCCTCGTGGACAGCGGACTTCACCTGCTCCAGGGTCATGCCGTACTGCTCTGTCATGCGCTTATATTCTTCGTCCTTCTCCTCGTCGGAGATCTCAATCTGCTCAGCGGCGGCGATGGCGCCGAGGGCCAAGTCCACCTGCACCTGGCGGAGCGCGCCCTCCCGGGCCTGGCTGCGCATATCGGCCACGGTCATCCCCATCATCTGGAGATACTGCTCAAAGGAGATGCCCTGGCTGGTGACGCGGTTTGCGTAGTCGTTGACCATCTGGTCCACGCGGTAGTCCACCATGGCGTCGGGGATCTCCGCCGTCATGTTGGCCGTCACCTGCTCCAGCAGCGCGCTCTCATAGGCGCGCTGGGCGTCGGCCTCGCGGCGCTCCTTCAGCTTGTCGCCCAGGTCCTTCTTGAAGTCGGCCAGGGTCTCGAACTCGGAGACGTCCTTGGCGAACTCGTCGTCCAGCACGGGGGCCTGCTTCTCCTTGACCTCCAGGACCTTCACCTTGAAGACTACGGCCTTGCCGGCCAGGTCGGCGTGATAGTCCTCGGGGAAGGTGACGTCCAGGTCCTTCTCGTCGCCCGCCTTGGCGCCGACGAGCTGCTCCTCAAAGCCGGGGACGAAGGAGCCAGAGCCCAGCTCCAGGCTGTGGCCGTCGCCCTTACCGCCCTCAAAGGGCACGCCGTCCTTGAACCCCTCGAAGTCGATGACCGCGGTGTCGCCGTTCTTGGCCCCCCGGTCCACCGAGACAAGGCGGGTGGCGCGGCTCACGTAGGGCTTAAGCTCATTGTCGATGTCCTCGTCGGTGACGGTGACCGCGTCCTTGGACGCGGTGAGGCCCTTGTACTCGCCCAGCACGACCTCGGGCCGCACGGTGACGACAGCCTTAAAGGTAAAGCCGTCCTTGCCCACCTCCTGGATCTCCACATTGGGATAGGCGACAGCGTCGATCTTCTCCTGCTCCAGCGCTTGGGCGTAGGCGGTGGGATACAGCTCGTTGACGGCGTCCTCGTGGAACACGCCCGTGCCATACATGCCCTCAATGACCTTGCGGGGCGCGTGGCCCTTGCGGAAACCGGGCACGTTGATCTTGCCGCGCTGTTTCAAATAGACCTTCTGGACGGCGGCCTCAAACTCGGCCCCGCCGACCTCGATGATCATCTCTACGGTGCTGCTTCCCTGTTTCTCTACGCTTTTGACGTTCATGTACTAACTTCCTCCTGTCGCGGCCCCGCCGGCTGATTTTCCCGGCGCCGGGCCGCCCTTTCACGATATCCGATTTATAC
>DATMXU010000252.1:0-4445 GCA_035562355.1 Pseudoflavonifractor sp. | reverse complement strand
CCGTAGACCTCCCGGATGGTCTCGCGCAGCAGCCCCGCGACCTCCAGCCGTTTCTCCCGCGTCAGTTTCCCCGCGCTGTCGGCGGCCTCCACCATACCCCGGCCTCTGTCCCGCAGGAGGCAGAAACTGTCCAGCGCGCTCTCGGCCGCCGCGTGGGGCAGGCCGCTCCGCTCCACCCAGGGGTGGAGGGTGGCGTCTGCGGCGTTATGGCTCAAAAAGCCCAAGACATAGCTGCGCAGGGCCAGGCTGTCGGAGCGCCGCACCAGAGCGGTGAGAAAGGGGCCGCACCGCTCCTCATGCATCCGCCGGCCCAGAGAGGCCAGCGGCGGGAGACCGATGTAGTAAAAGAGGATATCCGGCCCCGCGGCTCCGGCGACGACGGCGGGGATATCGTATCCCCGCGCGCCGCACTTTTGGTAAGCCCGGCGGGCGCAGCGGACATGAAAATAGCTCTCAGGCAATGGTATCAGTCCTTTAAAATCTCTTCGATGAGGGCCACCGCACCTCGCACGTTGCCATCGCAGCCGGTCTTACGGGGGACGCCCTCGTCTCTGCCCTTCTGGAGCAGCCCGGCACAGGTGAGGCAGCCCTTCTCCTCCTGAAACGCCTTGAGGAACCGGCGGGATTCCGCCTCGCCCTTCCCCAGAAGTCCCAATACCATCAGGCCTCCGGTGACCGCGCCGCAGGTGGCCCCGTGCCGCATCCCGGTACCGAAGTGGGCTCCCAGGCGGAGAGCTGTCTCCTCATCCAGTCCGCACTCCCCAGCGAAGGGCGCCAGCACCGCCTGGCAGCAGTTATAGTGTCCCCGCTGGTCGTCCCGCAGTGCCTGCGCTCTGTCTATCTTGTCCATTTTTCTTCCTCCCATTCCCTGTCCAAAACCATCTGGCCATACTCTAAGAACCGGAATCCCAGCCGCTTATAGAGCCGTACGGCCCCCTCGTTCGCCAGCGTGACCTCCAGGCGCAGCCGGAGATGGCCGGGGTAGCGCTCCATGAGCCACCCGAACATTTGGCTGCCGTACCCCTTGCCCCGGCAGCCGGGGGTCAGGTACAGCTCCTCGATCATCAGGCAGCGCCCCCCCACCTCGGCGGAGTAGTACTCCGTGACGTAGCAGTACCCCACGGCCTCCTCTCCCTCCAGGAGCAGGAAACCCCGCAGAAGGCCGTCGCTCCCCGCCGCGGCGTCAAAGCTCCGCTCCAGCACAGCGGCGGGCACGTCGTGCTCCACGGCGCTGCTGTGGTAGAACTCAGTCACCATGGGCATAACGACCGTCCGGTCCAGCGCCGTCATCTCTCGTATTGTCAGCATTTTATCCTCTTCCTCCGATGCTCAGTTAAAAATATCCGGGTTTTCGGCGAACATCCGCCGCACCCGCTCCAGCAGCTGCGCATGCTCCCGCCGGGCGAGGCCGGGGTCCTCCGCCAAAAGCGTCTGGGCGGCAACCTGGGCCTCCTTCAAAAGGCGCACGTCCCCGGCCAGGTCTGCGATGTGGAGCTGGGGCAGGCCGTGCTGCCTCTGTCCGAAAAAGTCGCCGGGGCCGCGGAGTTTCAGGTCCTCCTCGGCGATCTGAAAGCCGTCGGTGGTCCCCGCCAGCACCCTGAGCCGCTCGCGGCTCTGCTCGTTCCGGGTGGCGGTAACCAGCACGCAGTAGGACTTGTACCCGCCCCGGCCCACCCGGCCCCGGAGCTGGTGGAGCTGGGACAGGCCGAACCGCTCGGCGTTCTCCACCACCATAAGGGCGGCGTTGGGCACGTCCACTCCCACCTCGATCACGGTGGTAGACACCAGTACGTCCAGCTCACCGGCGGTAAAGGCCGCCATGGCGGCGTCCTTCTCCCTCGTCTTCAGCTTGCCGTGGACAAAGCCCACCCGCAGGTCGGGGAAGACCTTGGTCCTGAGCTCCTCGGCGTACTTCGTCACCGCCTTCAGGTCCGCAAACCCCTCGGCGGCGGAGCTGTCCGGGTCGATCTCCTCTACCGCGGGGCAGACGATATAGGCCTGCCGCCCCTCGCCCACCAGAGCGCGGACAAAGCCGTACATCCGCTCCCGCTTGTTCTCACTCACCAGATAGGTCTCGATGGGTGTCCTGCCCGGGGGCAGCTCGTCAATGATGGAGACGTCCAGGTCCCCGTACACGATGAGGGCCAGCGTCCGGGGGATGGGGGTGGCCGACATGACGAGTACATGGGGCGTAAGGTCCCCCGCCTTGGCCGACAGCGCGGCCCGCTGGGCCACGCCAAAACGGTGCTGCTCGTCGGCCACCACCAGCCCCAGGCGGCGAAAGGCCACCCCCTCGGACAGGAGGGCGTGGGTCCCCACCACGAAGTCGAGCTCCCCCGCCTCCAGGAGGCTGTACACCTGCTTTTTCTCGGCCGCCCTCATGCTCCCTGTGAGGAGGCCCAGGCGCATTCCGCAGGGGGCGAGCAGCGCGGCAAGGGAGCGGTAGTGCTGCTGGGCCAAAATCTCGGTGGGGGCCATCAGGGCGCTCTGCCAGCCGTTCTCCCTGGCAAGCCACGCGCAGGCGGCGGCCACCACCGTCTTGCCCGAGCCCACGTCCCCCTGCACCAGCCGGTTCATGGGCCTGCCCGACGTCATGTCGGCGGCGGCCTCTGCAATGACCCGCTTTTGGGCCCCCGTCAGGGTGAAGGGAAGGAACCGGTAAAATTCCTCCGGATCGGTCCGCGCAAGGACCGGGCCCGCTCCGCCATCCCGGCGGCTCTTCAGCAGAGCCATGCCGCAGGTGAGGTAGAACAATTCCTCGAAGATGAGCCTCCGCCGGGCCAGCTCCAGGCTCTCCCAGCTCTCGGGAAAATGGATGTTCCTGTAGGAGAACTCGCTCTGGGCGAGGCTGTGCGCAAGGCGTATCTCCTCGGGCAGCAGCTCCCCGACCTGCCCGGCGCACGCGTCCACGCACCGCGCGGTCAACCCCGCCAGCAGATTGTTTGACACCCCGGCGGTAAGGGGATACACCGGCATGATGCGCCCGGTGAACCTGGCCCGGCCCGCCGGCTCGAAGACCGGATTTGTCATCTGCCTGGCTCGTCCTACGGTCTCCACGCGCCCATAGAAGACATAGCTCTCTCCCGGCCGCAGCGCGTCCTTCACATAGGTCTGGTTGAAGAAGGTCACCGTCATGGCGGCGGTCTCGTCCACCGCCTTCACCCGCGTCAGCTCCAGCCCCTTGCGGACGTGGGAGAGCTTGGGACTCTCGGCCACCATGGCCTCGATGCAGACCGGCTCACCCGGCCGGGCGTCCCGGATGGATGCGGCCTTGGTGCGGTCCTCATAGTTTCGGGGGAAGTAGGCCAGGAGGTCCCCCACCGTGCGCAGTCCCAGCCTGTCAAGATTTCTGGCCCGCGCCTCCCCGATTCCCGGCAGCTCCCGCACACCGGACTCCAACGTCAACGGCATCTCCTCACCTCCTTTTTCCAGTTTCCCCTAGTATACCGCCTCCCGCGCAAAATCGCAAGGGCAGGCCTGCGCGCGAAAGGGAACTGACGGTTCCCTTTCACACTATCCCTCCCTCCGAAACCTTCAGATGGTTTTCTTCAGCAAACTGGAGCGCGGCGGCCCGGCGCGTCTCCCCCTTGACCTTTTCCTTCCTCGCCCTTATGATAGGCTTATACCACTATCGAAAGGCGGGCCATATCATGGAAAAAATCCTTAATCTTCTCTCCCTTACCGAGGACGAGCGTGCCGCGTTCCAGGCCGCCGCGCCAGGCTATGAGCACATCTTCTGCCCGGCGGACAGCCTCCGCTCGGCCGCCGATATCGAAGACCCCTCTCTCTATAAGAGCGCCTCTATCATCTTCGGCTGTCCGCCCCCCAAGGCTCTGGCCGATGCGAAAGAGCTCCGGTGGCTCCAGACCTGGAGCGCCGGGGTGGACCCCTACCTCCGATCCGGCGTCTTTCCCGACGGCGCGGCCCTCACCTCAGCTGTCGGAGCTTACGGTCAGGCCGTGAGCGAACACATGCTCGCCATGCTCCTCTCCCTCATGAAACGTCTCCCCCAGTACCGTGACCTTCAGAGTCGCGAGGGCTTTGACGACCTGGGGAACGTCAAATCTCTCCGAGATGCCACCGTCCTGGTGCTGGGCACGGGAGACATCGGCTCTTCCTTCGCCTCTCTCTGCAAGGCCCTGGGCGCGGCCAAGGTCCTGGGCCTGCGGCGCGACTCCTCCAAGAGCGCCGAGGGTGTGGATGAGATGCACCCCTTTGCAGACCTCGATTCTCTTCTCCCTCAGGCCGACGTGGTGGCCATGGTCCTCCCCCGCTCCCCCGAGACCGACGGCCTGATGAGCGAGGATCGCCTGAGGCGGATGAAGGCCGACGCCATCCTCCTCAACGCGGGCCGGGGCACCTCCGTGGACTGCGGCGCGCTGGCCCGGGTCCTCGCCTCGGGTCACCTCTGGGGCGCGGGGCTGGACGTGACCGCCCCTGAGCCC
>DATMXU010000251.1:0-3224 GCA_035562355.1 Pseudoflavonifractor sp. | reverse complement strand
GTCGTAGCCCTCCAGCACGGCGGCCGACTTATTCAGCTCGATGAACTCCCGGCGGCTGCGGCCAAAGCGCAGGTCCTGCCCCGGCTGGACAAAGCGGTGGATAGAGATGGCCCCCTGCTTGCCCTCGGCGATGGCGTCGATGGCGAATTTGGGGCCGGTCACCGCGTCGCCTCCGGCAAAGACATCGCCCTGGGCGGTCTGATAGGTCCAGTCGTCCACCTGAATGGTGTTGTTGCGGTTCAGGACAGCGGCGCTCCCGGTGAGGAGACCGCCCCAGTCGATGGCCTGGCCCACCGAGAGGACCACCCAGTCGGCGCTGACCACCATAGTATCGTTCTCGTCGTACCTGGGGGCAAAACGGCGGTTTTCGTCAAAGACGCTGACGCAGCGCTTGAACTCCACGCCGGTAACCTTGCCGTTCTCGGTAAGGATGCGCTTGGGGCCCCAGCCGCCCCGGATGGCGATGTGCTCACGCTCGGCCACCTCTACCTCCTCGTCCAGGGCGGGCATCTCGGTCCGGCCCTCCAGGCAGTACAGTTCCACCTGCTCGCCGCCGCTGCGGACGGCGGAGCGGGCCGCGTCGATGGCCACGTTGCCCCCGCCGATGACGACCACCCTGCCTGAGACCAGCTTTTCCTCCGACAGGTTGACCCGGCGCAGGAGCTCCACGCCCGAGAGGACCCCCTGGGCGTCCTCCCCCTCCAGGCCAAGGCTGCGGCCCTGCTGAGCTCCCACGGCCAGGTAGAAGGCCCTGTACCCCCGCGCGCGCAGCTCGTCCAGGGTGACGTCCCTGCCCACCTCGACCCCGGTCTGGAATTTGACGCCCAGGGCACGCAGCACATCGATCTCAGCGTCCACCACGTTCTTCTCCAGCACGAAGGAGGGGATGCCCAGCGTGAGCATGCCGCCCAGCCGCGCCTGCTTTTCAAAGACCGTGATGTCGTACCCGTCCAGGGCTAAGTAGTACGCGCAGGAGAGGCCCGCCGGGCCGGCGCCCACGATGGCGATCTTCTTGTCGCTGTAGTCGTGGCGCTTTTCGGGGATGAAACGGGTATTTTCATTCAAGTCCTGCTCGGCGATGAATTTTTTGATCTCGTCGATGGCGATGGGTTCGTCCAGGCTGCCGCGGGTGCAGGCGTCCTCGCAGCGGCGGTTGCACACCCGGCCGCAGACGGCGGGGAAGGGGTTCTCCAGCTTAATAAGCCGGAGGGCCTCACGGTACTTGCCCTGGGCCGCCAGCTTGATGTACCCCTGCACAGCGATGTGGGCGGGGCAGCTCGTTTTGCAGGGGGCGGTGCCCGTGTCCACCACCTCGCGGCGGTTGACGCGATAGTCCGGGTTCCAGTCCCGCTCGGCCCAGTCGTTGTTGCGGGGGGTGCGCCTGGTGGTAATGTCCTCGGTGACCGGGCCGGTGGAGCAGAGTTTCTGCCCCAGCCGAAGGGCGTTGACGGGGCAGTGCTCCACGCACTGACCGCAGGCCACGCATTTCTCCTTGTCGACCCGGGAGACATAGTTGGAGCGCACCATGTCGGTGTTCTTGTACATGGCCCCCGTGCGCAGGGAGAGGCAGCCGCAGCCGCAGCAGTTACAGATGGCGTGGGTCTTGCCCGAGCCGTCGATGTTGGGGATCTGGTGCATGAGGCCGTTGTCCTCGGCCCGGCGGATGATCTCGAAGGCCTCCTCCCGGGTGATGGCCCTGGCCCGGCCGGTGCGGATGTAGTACTCGGCGGCGTGGCCAAGCTGGATGCACATGTCCTCCTTGAGGTGGCCGCAGCCTTCGCCCATGGCCTCCCGGTCGGTCCGGCAGGAGCAGGGGGAGCAGGAGAAGACGGTGTTCTCGTTGAGGTACCTGGAGATCTCCTCGTAGTCGGCCCGGCGGCTGCTGCCGTCGATGGCCGACTCGATGGGGATGACCCGCATGAGGCCGATGCCGGGCGGGAACATCCCCGCGCTCATGGGGCCGCGCACCCGGCCGTAGGCCTCCATGGCGTAGGCCACGATGGGGTACTTCTTCACGTTGTCGAGGTTGTTGACGATCATCTCCATCACGCCGGGAATCCAGCTCTCGGCATGCCAGAAGGTGTCCACCCCGTCGACGGCGTTGACAAAGGTGGTGCCATAGACCGCCAGTTTCATCATCTGCTCGTGGCAGTACGCCTCGCTCTTACCGGTGAGCCTCGCCATCTCGGGGGCGGTGCGCCTGGTGAAGTAGCCCATGGCGACGCCCACCTCGGCCATATCGTCGTCCACGCCGGCCTCCAGGATGACATACTCCGGGTCGTCCCAGGCGTAGCCCTTGCCCGGCTTTTTTCGGCCGATGAGGTTAGCCAGGGCCATGACCTTCTCGTTGTATTTGCAGACATACCCCTCGGGGAACCACATTTTGGTGAGCTCTCTCATGCTCGCGTTCCTCCCTCGTCTCCTAGTTTCCCGGCGCGGAACTCATCCACCGCGCCGTACAGCCAGTCGCACCACGCGTCGATCCCCTCGCCGGTCTTGGCCGAGATGGGAATGACCTTGATGTCGGGGTTGAGCGCTCTGGCCCGCTCTACGCATTTCTCCATGTCGAAGTCGAAGACATGGAGGGTGTCGATCTTATTGATGAGCAGCACGTCGCAGATCTTGAACATCAGGGGGTACTTGAGGGGCTTGTCGTCTCCCTCGGGGACGCTTAGAATCATGGCGTTTTTAATAGAGCCGGTGTCAAACTCCGCGGGGCAGACCAGGTTGCCCACGTTCTCCAGAACGACCAGGTCGGCCCCCTCAGCTCCCAGACCCTTCAGCCCCTGGCGGGTCATGTCCGCGTCTAAATGGCACATACCGCCGGTGTGGAGCTGGATCACCTTTGCCCCGGTGGAGGCGATGGTGTGGGCGTCCACGTCGGAGTCGATGTCGGCCTCCATGACGGCGATGCTGAGTTTGTCCTTCAAACGGTGAATGGTCTGGGTCAGGGTGGTGGTCTTTCCCGCGCCGGGGGAGGACATGAGGTTGAGGAGGAAGAGTTTTTTCTCCCGCAGCTCCTCCCGGAGGCGGTCCGCGTCCCGGTCGTTGTTTTCAAACACGCTCTGCTTGATCTTCAGCACCTTGAATTCCTGCATGGTCATGCCTTCCTTTCTGTGCCCCGGCCGGGCCTGAATTCTGGTCAGACCAGAACTGAATGGAACAATTTCTTGTTAAAATCTTAACTTAATATTCCGGCGATGTCAAGAGGAAAACACTGATAC
>DATMXU010000250.1:0-4068 GCA_035562355.1 Pseudoflavonifractor sp. | reverse complement strand
GCTCCCAGCAGCCGGGCTCGGATGGCCGCCACTTCAGAAGGGGAGATACCGCAAAACTCCAGGAATCGGGCTGTGCCGCCAAAGCGCTCCATGATCAGCTCGTAGCTTGGAAGGATGCTTTCAGGGTGGGAGTACCTGAACCGTTCCATGCCGGGGAAATCAGCGCGCGGGTAGGTATCGAACAGCGCCCGGTTCCGGCAGAGATTGGGGTAAGACTGGGCGTAGTTGGTCATGCAGTCCTCCCGGTCAGCCCCGGCCAGGCTGAGGAGCAGCATGGCGAGTATGCCGGTGCGGTCTTTTCCGGCGGCGCAGTGGAAGAGGACGCAGCCCTCCGGCGCGGCGGCCAGCAGGGAGAAGATTTCACGGATCATGTCCCGCTGCTCCAGCATGACCAGGTAGAGGCGGCCGATATCGGTCCCCAAATCGACCGGTGTTACCCGGGTGGCGTCGGTGATGTCCCGGCCCATCAGCGGAATACGGTAATAGCTCACACCGGTCTGCCCGGCCATCCGGTTGGGCGCGCGGAGGGATTCCGCCTCGCTGCGCAGGTCGAGCACGGTGGTGACGCCGTAGCCCCGCAAAAATTCCACGTCCGTATCGGTGAGAGCGCTCAAATCGTCCCCCCGGAGGAAACGGTGGTAGGCGGTTTGGCCGCCGGGGACGGGGTACCCCCCCAGCTCCCGGACGTTGTAGGCCCGCTCAAGGGGCAGGCGTACCCAGTTCAGCTCATAGGGCTGCATAAAAGAACTCCTTTTTCAAGGGCGCTTACCGCGTCCCGGTAATGCGGCGTTTCAGAGCGCCGGTGGCAAACTCCAGCAAAAACATGGAGAGAAAGATCACCAGGATGAGGGTGGTGGTGACCGCGTAATTGTATTGATAAATGGAGCGGTTGAGCAGAGCACCGATGCCGCTCACCCCCACCATGCCCAGGGAGATACTCTCGGCCATGTTCCCCTCCAGGCGGATGGCGATCCAGGACACGAAAGCGGGCAGCACAGTCGGGAGCAGGCATTTGAGGACAATGGCCAGCCAGGGCGCGCCGGTGGAACGGGGTGCCTCGATGAGACTGGTACCCAGCTCCTCGATGGAGGCGGTAAAGCTCTTGGTGAGATAGCCTACCACCGGAAAGATGAGGCCGATCATTCCTCCGGTATTGCCAAACCCCATGCTGGCCACCACCATCAGCACCCACACCAGGGCGGGCACCGCCCGGATGACCGCTACCATGCTCTTGATGGCTCCGGCAAGGAGCTTGCTTGGGGCGATGTTGGAGGCGGCCAAAAAGGAGAGGATTAGGGAGAGCAGGGCACCGATACAGAGGGAGACAAAGGCCAGGGTCAGGGAGGTGAGCATTCCCAGAAGCGCGTCGGGCAAGATGGAGAGGTCGAGATGGGCCATCCGGCTCAAAACGGGACCCAGGTTGGAAAGCCGCTGAACAAATTTTCTCAGGTCAAGCCCTAGGCCACTGAAACTCAAAAGGAATAGGAGCGCAGCCGCCACGGCGAGCAGAATCTTTTTTAAAAGCGTCCCCGGAGGAGAGAGCTTGATTCTTTTATTCACGATCTCCAGCCCCCTTTTCAGTGGATAAGGCTACGCGCCTTGTTGGTAAGAAACTCCGTCATAAGGACAATGGCGATGACAATGAGGATGATGGCGCAGGCATCCTGGTATTGGAAAAGCTTTAAATTGGTCTGGATGAGCACGCCGATGCCACCGGCGCCCACCATTCCCAGGATGGCGGAGGCGCGGATATTGATTTCAAAGGAGAAGAGAGTCCAACTGATCCAGGCGGGAATGAACTCAGGAATCAGGCCATGGAGCAGAACCTGGCCGAAACTGGCGCCTGTGGCGGTCAAGGCCTCCAACCGACGGCTGATAACCTCGTTGATGCTCTCGGCATAGCTCCGGGCCAAAAAGCCCAGGGTGGCGATGACCAGCGCCAAAAGTCCCACGATCTCTCCCACGCCGAAGACGTAGACCAGAATAGAGGCCCAGACCAGCACCGGGACGTTGCGCAAAAAGGATACCACAAACCGGATGAGCTGCCGCAGGGGAGGGAAGGGGTTGAACTCGCTCATCAAAAGGCCGAAGAGAAAGGCGAGGAAGGCGGAGAGATAGGTGGCCACCACGGCAAAGAGGACGGTGCCCAGCACAGCGGGGAGGTATTCCGCAATGTGGGCAAAGGCAGGGGGGAGAAACCGGGTGACGAAAAAGGCGGCGAACTGGGGAAAACCCAGCAGGGCATCCAAAGGGGAGATATCCAGGTAGGCGCCGCAGAGGATGAACAGGAGCGCCACGCCGCCTGCCAGAATGAGCCCTTTGCCGGGAAGACCCTTGGAGAGCGGGATGACCTCCTGGTGGATCAATGCATCCCCCATGGTCACACCGCCTTCGAAACGCGCAGGAAAGCGCCGCTCTCACGAACCGACTGCTCCAGGGACATCTGCGCCTCCTTACCCTTGTAAATGGAGGCGGCAACCTGGTCGGAGAGGCCGTCGGGGGCGCCGTCGTAGACCACCCGGCCGTCCTTGATCCCCACGATACGGGTGGCGTACCGCCGGGCAAAGTCCACCTGGTGGAGGTTGACGATGCAGGTGAGGCCCCGCTCACTGGTGATGGCGCGGAGCTGATCCATGACCACGGTGGCGGAGCGGGGGTCGAGGGAGGCGATGGGCTCGTCCGCCAACAGCAGATGGGGGTGCTGGAGGATGGCCCGGCAGATGCCGACCCGTTGCATCTGGCCGCCGGAGAGGGCGTCCGCCCGCTTGTAGACCTGGTCGGACAGTCCCACCTGCTCCAGCAGCTCCAGCGCCTCTCGCTTATCCGCCTCACTGTAAAGGCCCAGTGCGCTTCTCCAGAGCGGCATCTGTCCCAGCCGCCCCTGGAGGACATTCTTAAGGACATTGGTCCGGCCCACCAGGTTGTAGTTTTGAAAGATCATGCCGATTCTCGAGCGCAGGCTCCTCAGGGCGCGCCCGCACAGCTTTTCCACAGACTGCCCCTCAAACATTATGCTCCCCTCAGTGGGGTCGATGAGCCGGTCGATGCAGCGGATAAAGGTGGATTTTCCAGAACCGGAGGGGCCGATGACCACCACGAATTCCCCTTCGGTAAACTCAAGGGAGATTCCCTTGAGGGCCAGGGTGGAACCGTCATAGCTCTTTTTAAGGCCCTGGATGCTGAGAAACGTTTCCATGCGTGTTTACTCCTTTTCGTCGATTCCCAGAGTCTCCAGGGTGTCGTAGATGATTTTGTAATCATCCTCAGTCACGTCCACAAAGCGGATGTCTTTATCTCCGTGGACAGCCTCAAAGTAGCTCCCGTCGTTGAACTGGAGGAAAAAGGCATTGATCTCGTCCTTCAAGGTCTGGGGAAGACTGCCCCGCACCACATAGGCCGGGTTGGGGATGGTGTCGGTCTGGCCGATGACCTTGAGGGTGGAGGCGTCCAGTGCGCCGGCCTGGGCCATTTGATCCATTACGGACGCGGCCACCGCGCCGGCGTCATAGTCCCCCATGGACACGCCGGTGGCCACGGACTGGTGCTGACCGGCGAACGCAACGGTGCTGAAGAAATAGCCGCTGTTTTCCACCAGGGAGGGGTCCAGCTCCAGATCTTTAACCAGCTTGGCCTTGGGATACATGTAGCCAGAGGAGGACGCCTGGTCCACGAAGGCAAAACTCTTACCCTTGAGGTCTTTCAGGGAGTTGATGTCGTCGTTGTCCGCCTGGGTGATAAAGGCGGTGTGGTAGTCCTCTGCCATTGGGGTGCTGACCAGCAGCTCCGCGCCCGCCCGCTCCTTGGCTTGATAGTAGCTCATGGGGCTGACCAGCATCACGTCGATGTTACCGCTGGCCATCCCCTCGATGCCCACGGAGTAGTCGGTGCCCTCCATCTCTTTTATCTCCACGCCCAGGTATTCGGACATGGCCCTGCTGAACTCCTCGTGTTTCTGACCGGCGTTGGGGTTGTTTTCGTTGGGCATCTGCACCACGGTAATGGACCCCGGCCAGCCGGTCCTGTCCATGACCTCCCCGGAGGGGGAGCTGGTAGGGGAGCCGGTAGGGG
>DATMXU010000249.1:0-4123 GCA_035562355.1 Pseudoflavonifractor sp. | reverse complement strand
TCTATACCCCGGCCCCTGCCCCACAGTGGGCAGGGGCCGGGGTATAGGCGGAAAGAGGAGAGACGCTTATTGAATTATGACCTTTTTCGCTGTCTGCATCTCCTGCTCACTCATCTCCTGGCCGATACCGGGCAGTTCGGGGACCTCGTAGGCGCCGCCCTCGGGGCAATAGTATTGGGTACCGGCATTTTTAAATTTGGTGAGGAGGTTTGCGTTGTGCTCCTCATGGATGACGAAGTTGGCAATGGCCGCCTCCACCTGGAGAGCCGCCGCGGTGGCGATGGGGCCGCCGCAGACATGAATCTGTACGCCCACGTCATAGACCTGAGCCATATCACAAATTTTCTTTGTCTCAGTGATACCGCCGGTGTTGCAGAGGTCAGGCTGGATGACATCCAAGGTGCGGTCCTCGAAGAACTGGCGGAACCCCCAGCGGGTGTAGCTGCGCTCTCCGGTGGCCAGAGGCAGGGAGCAGCGCTCCTTGATGTGCTTGAATACACCGGGGTTGCAGGGCATGGTCGGCTCCTCGTAGTACATGATGCGGTAGGACTCCAGGGCCTTGCCCAAGTCGGCGGCAGTGTTGGCGTCCAAGAGAGAATGGATCTCCACGATGATGTCCATATCGGGGCCGCCGGCCTCCCGTGCCGCGGCGATGCGCTCCACCGCCCGCTGCAGGTCGTGCTGGCGCATACAGCCGCGGTGGTGGGTCCCCTGGGTGCTGAACACCTCGGCAAGGGGTTTCTCCTCGCAGGGGGCGAAGACGGGGTCGATCTTCACGGCGTCGTACCCCTCCGCCATGGCATTCTTGACCACGTCGTAGTAGTCTTTGGGGTCGTACAGCAACGTCAGGCTGTCTTGTGCCTCAATGAGCTTGGTCCAACCAAACTGGAGCTGGCTGGCATAGGCCCGCAGTTTCTTGTTGGTCTTGCCGCCGATGAGCTTATAGACGGGCACGCCCAGGGCCTTGCCCTTGATGTCCCAGCAGGCGGTATCGATAGCCGCTATGGCAGAGGTGATCACCACACCGCCACCCATGCCCCAGAAGGTGTGGCGGTGAAGGTGCTCCCAGATCTCCTCGGTATTGAAGGGATCCATACCGATGACCAGCTTGGCGAAATCCTGGCACTGGCCAAAGGCTGCCTCCCAGCAGCTACCATAGGCAAGCCCCGCCTCGCCGAAACCACTGATGCCGGCGTCGGTGTTCACCTTCACTGTGATGAAATTGCCTAAGTAACATTCTACACTGGTGATTTTCATGGTATTACCTCCTATTTTTTATGTGCCGGCCCGTGGGGTGTTATTCTGCCGCTGCCCAGGCGGACTGGCATGGAAAACAGAAACAGAGTGCTCGTCAGGGCGAGAGGACTTCCTCGCCGTCCTCGGCCCAGACGGAGGTGTGGATGGTGATGTTGCCTGTCTTGGCCCGCCAAATGCCGACGAGGGCCATAACCACAATGGCGACGACATTGACGGCGGCCAGGGCAGGGCTCATGGACAAGCAGGATTTCCAGAACGTAATGGCGAACCCGGCCAGGGAAACCCAGCAAATAGTATAGTACACACCGTTGGGCACGTGGAGCCGGGACTTGGCCCAGGCCTCGGGGTACTTCCTGGGCATTTTGACATAGGCGAACATATAGAGGAACGCCAAAGCCGCGCCAATGAGCTGCACCATATTGGTGATGACGGTGATGGAGAAACCCAGGATAATGGGGATGATGCCCAGGATGTACATGAACGTGAGGATCCAGACGCGGGAGCCCTTCGTGTTCTTCTTGCCGAAGGCCACAGGGAGCCAGCCGTCATCGCAGGACTGGCCGATGGTGATAGCGTTATAGGCAAAGGAAGAGTTGAGGGTAGAGAGCAGTGCCATGATCGGGCCGCCGATGATGAAGAAGACAAAGAGCCAGCCTGGGAAGATGCGCTGGGCGGCAAAAACCAGAGTGGTGGAAGCTCCGTACTCCTCCACGCTCATAACGCCGGTGCCCGCCATGGCCACACCTACGTAGAGGACCAGCAGCGTGGGGACGGTGGCCAGCATGGCCCAGGGGATGTCCCGCCGCGCGTTTTTGGAGTCGCGTCCGTAGGCGGAGGTCATCGAGTACCCCTGACAGGAGTACAGGAAAAGGAGGGTGGCCCCCATAAAGCCGCCGCTAATCTGGCCGTTCTGGAAGGTAATGCCCCAGCCATTCTGGAGGAACTTGGGGTTACTGAAATCGAAAATGGGCAGTTTCATCTTCACGATGCCCACAATGGCGAAGAGAAACAGGGCGGCGATGAGAAGCCAGGTCATAAGTTTCTGTGCGCCAGCCATGATGTCCACGCCCAGCATATTGACCACATAGAAGAACGTGAGGAGCCCGGCGCCGATGATCACGCGGGCCACCGGCCCACTGAGAGCGGGGATAGCGTCCCCCAGATAGGCCGCCGCCGAAGTGCCAAAGAGGGCCAGCGACAGGCACTGTGTGAGGTAGGCAAACGCGAAGATGCCTGAGGCGGTGGGGCCTGCCAGGTCGCAGAGCATGGAGTAGTTGCCGCCGCTGAGGCGGAGGGTGGAGGTGATGAAGATGATGGGGGCGATCATGATAAAGCCCATGAGGATGGCGGTAAAATAGGACAGCCATGCGGAATAGCCGGTCATTTTGATAGCGGGGACGATCAGGGTGATGACGCCGGCACCGATGACCTGGCCGACCGCCAGCGCGTAGAGTTCTTTCTTGCCCAGTGTACCGGGAGGGGGCGCTGATTCTTTGATTACCTTGATAGCCATGCTTTTTCCTCCTCATTCCGTGTTATTCGCTCCGCCCGGGGCGCCTCCGGGCAGCAACCTACTGAATGACCTTGTAAAGGGTGGCCTTGTCGATGGCCTCCTGCAGGAACTCATTGCCAATACCGGGCAGGTCGGGAACGGTGAAGACTCCGTGCTCGGGCTGGAGGTTATACTTGGTGAGGCCCAGGCTGGTATCCATGCGGTTACAGGTATGGTGCTCATGGATAATAAAGTTGGGAATGGTACACTCCACATGAAGAGCTGCACTGGTGGCCAGAGGACTGCCCGCCACGTGAACCTGGACTCCAACGTCAAATGCGTGGGCCATGTCACAGATCTTCTTTACCTCAGAGATACCGCCGCAGTTGCCAATATCGGGTTGGGCCAACTGGAGGAGGTTCTGACGGAAGTAGTCAGCGTACTGCCAGCGGGAGAAGAGGCGCTCGCCGTTGGCGATGGGCACGGAGACGTACTTGGTGATGTACTCCATCGTCTGGGTGGTGGGGGTGTTTGGTTCCTCAAAAGCAAGGATGTGATACTTCTCGGCCAGCCTGCCCAGCTGGACAGCGCCCAACGCGTCGGGATAGGAATGGTTTTCCATGATAATATCCACCTCGTCCCCCGCGGCCTCCCGGGCTGCCTTCATCCGCGCCTCCACCATCTTGAGCTGCCTGGGGGTAAGAAAACCCGTGGTGTCCAGGAAACTCAGGGGCTTACCCTCCTCGTCCCGGTCAAAGAAGTCAATCTTAACTGCGTCGTATCCCTCGTTCACGGCCAGTATCACATTATGGGCATAGTCCTCGGGAGTAACGGCCCACAGATGCTCGGAGACTCCCACCTGCCCCCAGCCGAACTGGAGCTGGCTTGCATAGGTGCGCAGCTTATCCCGAACCTTGCCGCCTAGGAGCTGGTAAACAGGCACGCCGAAATGCCTGCCCTTGATATCCCATAGAGCCACGTCGATGGCCGCGATGCCGGAAAAAACCACAGGGCCGCCGTTTTGACCCCAGAAGGTCTTTTTGTGCATGGTCTCCCAGATGAGCTCGGTCTGTAACGGATCCATTCCGATGATAAGCTCGGCCAGGTCGCATACCATGCCGAACGCGGCGCTGCCACCAACGCCGTAGGCCATGCCCGCCTCACCATCGCCACAAAGTCCCGCGTCAGTGTGAATGCGGCAACCGATGGGGCTGTTCTGCCTGCTGTTGGCGGTGGGCAGGCGGAACACCTCTACCCTTGTGATCTTCACTCCAATTCCTCCGTTCGACATTTTATATATTCGTTATTCGGTTGTTCGCTATGTTATTATTATAAAAACTCAACAGCAAGAAGTCAATTGTTTTTATAATTTCG
>DATMXU010000248.1:0-4194 GCA_035562355.1 Pseudoflavonifractor sp. | reverse complement strand
CTTGTCGTAGCAAGACGTACTCGATGATGGCTCCACCTGAAACGCCGCCGAGCGCATGCACTTGGCAAAACTCCCCCTTATTTGCCGAAAATCTTTACAGCGTCGCGCATGTTCTCGATGACTCCCACCTGGAAGGGGCAGCGACTCTCGCACGCGCCGCAGGCGACGCACTCGCCCGCCGCGTGGGGGAGGACTGCGTAATGCTCCCGCACCGTCTCCGGGACGCTGCCCTGGGCGCGGGCCAGGTTTAAGAACTTGGTTACGCCGGCCACGTCGATGCCCACAGGGCAGGGGGCGCAGTGGCCGCAGTACATGCAGTGGCCCACCCAGCTGATGTTGGGGAACGCGGCCAGGGCGGAGGCGTAGTCCCGGGCCTCGTGGCCGGCGGTCTCATAGGCCGCGCTCGCCTCCAATTGCTCCACTGTCCGCGCGCCCGAGAGCACGGTGGCGACGGCGGGACGGGTGAGGGCGTAGTGCAGGCACTGGACGGGGGTCAGGGCCTTGCCGGCGGGGGAGAGGGCGGCGTCCAGCAGGTCGCCGCCGCCGAAGGCCTTCATCACCGTAATGCCCACACCCAGGCGCTGGCAGGTCTCGTACAGGGCCTCCCGCTCGGGAGCCATGTTGACCAGCGGCTTTTCATAGGCGTCGTCCGCCCAGAGCTTTTCCAGGTCCTCGTCCGCGGGCTGGAGGTCGTAGCAGGGGTTGACGCTGAACATGAGTACGTCGATGAGGCCGCTCTCCGCCGCGGCCAGACCCACCTGCGGATTGTGGCTGGAGAGTCCGATGTGCCCGATTCTCCCGGCGGCCTTCAGCTCCCTGGCGTAGTCCATGATGGGGCCCGAGACGATGGCGTCCCAGTCGTCCAGCGCGTCGGAGTAGTGGATCATGCCCACGTCGATGTAACCGGTATCCAGGCGGGTGAGGAGGTCTTCAAAGCCCTCTCTCACCTCGGCAAGCCTTCGGGTACGCTTGTACTGCCCGTTTTGCCAGACAGTACAGAGGTGGCCCTGGAGGATGAATTTTTCCCTCCGGCCCCGGAGTGCCTTGCCCAGGCGGTCGCGCATCCCGGCGTCAGGGGTGTACAGGTCCATGTAGTTGATGCCCAGCCGCTCGGCGGCGTCGATGAGGGGGAGGGTGTATACCCCATCGTGCTCCACAAAGCCCTCGCAGCCGATGCCGATCTCACTCACCATCAGCCCGGTACGGCCTAAGGGACGGTACTCCATGGCGGATCCCTCGTTTCTTTGATGTAATGCCTACAGGATAACACTTAGAGTGCGCTCCAAGTCAAGAGGAAAATGGGGAGAAGGGCAGATAATTACAGCAATTCCCCCCTGCCGTGTTTGCGGCAGGGGGGAATTGCTTATTCCACGGTCAGCTCACCGAACTTGCAGTCGATGGTGAGGGCTGCACCGGGGAGGACGGCACCGGAGATGATCTTCCGGCCGATGAGGGTCTCCACGTTGTGCTGCACGAAACGGCGCAGTGGGCGGGCGCCATAGACCGGGTCGTAGGCGCTGTCCACGATGAAGTCCTTGGCCGCCGCGGTGAGGGCGACGGTGATCTGCTTGTCGGCCAGGCGGCGGTTGAGGTCAGCCACCAGCAGGTCGACGATGTGGGTGATGTTCTCCTTGGTGAGGGGCTTATAGAAGACGATCTCGTCCAGGCGGTTTAAAAACTCCGGGCGGAAGGAGCGCTTGAGCAGAGCCTCCACCTGGTCCCTCGCCTCCGGGGATATCTCGCCCCTGGAGTCGATCCCATCCAGCAGGTACTGGCTGCCCAGGTTGGAGGTGAGAATCAAGATGGTGTTCTTGAAGTCCACGGTGCGGCCCTGGCTGTCTGTGATGCGCCCGTCGTCCAGTACCTGGAGGAGGACGTTGAACACGTCGGGGTGGGCCTTCTCCACCTCGTCGAAGAGGACGACGCTGTAGGGCTTGCGCCGCACCGCCTCGGTGAGCTGGCCGCCCTCCTCGTACCCCACGTAGCCGGGAGGGGCTCCGATGAGACGGGAGACCGAGAATTTCTCCATGTACTCGCTCATGTCGATGCGCACGAGGTTGCGCTCGCTGTCGAAGAGGGCCTCGGCCAGAGTCTTGGCAAGCTCGGTCTTGCCCACGCCGGTGGGGCCCAGGAAGAGGAAGGAGCCGATGGGCTTATCCGGGTCGGCAATTCCCGCGCGGCTGCGCAGGATGGCCTCGCTCACGAGGCGCACGGCTTCGTCCTGCCCCACCACCCGCTTGTGGAGGATGTCCTCTAAGTGGAGGAGCTTTTCCCGCTCCCCCTCCATGAGCCGGGCCACGGGAATGCCGGTCCACCGCTCGATGATGCGGGCGATCTCCTCGTCGGTCACCTTGTCCCGCAGGAGGGTGTTGGTATGGCCCTCGTGGGCCAGAGTCTCCTCGGCCTCGATGGCCTTCTGGAGCTCGGGGATCCTGCCGTACTGGAAAAGGGCGGCCTTCTCCAGGTCGTACTCCCGCTGGGCCTTCTCAAGCTCCGCGTTGGCGCGCTCCAGGTCCTCCCGGAGTTTCTGCACCTTGCCGATGGCGTTTTTCTCATTCTCCCACTGGGCCTTCTTGGCCTTGAACTCCTCCCGCATGTCGGAGAGCTCCTTCTGGATCTCGGCCAGATGCTCCAGGGAGAGCTTATCGGTCTCCTTCTTCAGGGCGGCCTCCTCGATCTCATGCTGGATGATCTTGCGCTGGATCACGTCCAGCTCGGTGGGCATGGAGTCGATCTCGGTGCGCAGCATGGCGCAGGCCTCGTCGATAAGGTCGATGGCCTTGTCGGGGAGGAACCGGTCGGTGATGTAGCGGTTGGAGAGGGAGGCGGCGGCAATGATGGCCGCGTCGGTGATCTTTACGCCGTGGTAGACCTCGTACCGCTCCTTGAGGCCCCGGAGGATGGCCACGGTGTCCTCGACCGAGGGCTCGTTCACCTGCACGGGCTGGAACCGCCGCTCCAGCGCGGCGTCCTTTTCAATATACTGGCGGTACTCGTTGAGGGTGGTGGCTCCGATACAGTGGAGCTCGCCCCGGGCCAGCAGAGGCTTTAAGAGGTTGCCCGCGTCCATGGCGCCCTCGGTCTTGCCCGCGCCCACGATGGTGTGCAGCTCGTCGATGAAGAGGAGGATGCGCCCCTCGCTCTTCTTCACCTCGCCCAGAACGGCCTTGAGCCGCTCCTCAAACTCGCCCCGGTACTTGGCCCCCGCGATGAGGGCCCCCATGTCCAGGGCAAAAATGGTCTTGTCCTTCAGGGAGGTGGGCACGTCGCCCTTGACGATGCGCTGGGCCAGGCCCTCGGCGATGGCGGTCTTGCCGACGCCGGGCTCGCCGATGAGGACGGGGTTGTTTTTGGTTTTGCGGGAGAGGATGCGGATAACGTTTCTGATCTCGTCGTCCCGGCCGATGACCGGGTCCAGCTTGTTCTGCGCCGCCCGCTCCACCAGGTCCGAGCCGTACTTCTTGAGGGCGTCGTAGGTGTCCTCCGGATTATCCGAGGTGACCCGCTGGTTGCCCCGCACCGAGGAGAGCGCCTGGAGAGTGCCCTCGCCGGTGATTCGGTAGGTCTGGAAGAGGGATTTCAAGGTGGGGTTGGCGGTCTCTATCAGGGCGAGGAGCAGGTGCTCCACCGAGACGTACTCGTCCTTCATGCTCCCGGCGGTCTTCTCCGCCTGATTGAGGGCCTTGTCCACATCGGCGGCGATATAGACCTTGCCCTGCTCCCGGCCCGAGCCTGAGACCCGGGGCAGCTTTTCCACCTCAGCCCTGACGGCTGCGGTAAAGGAGGGGAGGGTAATGCCCATTTTGGTGAGGAGCTGGGGGACCAGCCCATCCTCTGCGGTGAGGAGGGCATAGAGCAGATGGGGCTGCTCGATCTGCTGGTTTCCGTGCTCCTGGGCGATGGCCTGGGCGCTCTGTACCGCCTCTAGGGCCTTCTGGGTAAATTTCTGCATATTCATGGATCAACGCTCCTTTCAAACGGAGATAATCTCTTTGCGTTTAGTATAGGCCTATAAAAAGGGAAAATCATGAACGACGTGTAAACAATTAGCACTCGATGCTATAGAGTGCTAATTTAAAACCAAAAAGAGACCGGCCGGCACTAGGCCGGCCGGTCTCTTGGGTGGAGCCGTCATTCAATGGCGATCCTACGGGATTCGGGCAGGGAGGGCTGGGCCTTGGGGAGGCTCAGCTC
>DATMXU010000247.1:0-5688 GCA_035562355.1 Pseudoflavonifractor sp. | reverse complement strand
CCCCGACCCCAAGCGAAACCCCCGTTCCCAGTGAGACCCCCTCCGTTTCCGCGAAGGGATAAATACCGTCCTTACAACCCCAAAGGCAGCGGCTGAGAAAGCCGCTGCCTTTTTTTATGGCACGGGAGGGGAGAACGGGGGTGCTGGAAATGCCATAGATGAAAATTTCCTTCTTCATCATCATCTGTTGATTAATATAGCAAACCGTTGATTGTGTACACAAGCGGTCGTTTTAGCTAAGACTATATCAATAGATGAAAAAATGAGGAGGGAAACTTATGCTGGAGAAAGACGAATTCAACCGAGACTTTGGGGGAAGGGTAAAACTGGCCCGTAAAACGGCCGACAAGACGGCCGAGAGGATCGCGGAAGACGCGGGCCTTACGCCACAGTTCCTCTCCGACGTGGAGCGGGGGAGAAAGGGCGTGAGCAATTACAATTTAGCCCGCCTGTCCCAGGCCCTGGGCGTGAGCGCCGACTATCTGCTGTTCGGACGGACCGGGGTGGACGAGACGAGGGATATGATGGCCGAGCGTCTGGCGGCCCTGCCGCCCGCCGTCAGGGAGATGGCCGAGGAGGTCATCCGCCACGCACTTGACATTATTCAGGGAAACATTCCGCACTGACCCGGGAGGGAGGAATACCATGGAGAAAAGAATAAGGGTGTTGATCGTGGAGGACAACCGCTCCACCTGCGCCCTGCTCCGGGCTTTTCTCGGGCGGTCAGGGCCGCTGGAGGTCTGCGGCGAGGCCCACAACGGGCGGGAGGGGCTGCGCCTCGTCCGGGAGACAGAGCCCGACCTGGTCCTGCTGGACCTGGTTATGCCGGTGCTGGACGGCCTGGGCTTTCTGGAGGCCCTCCGGGGAGAGCCCGATGGGCGGCGGCCCAAGGTGCTGGTGCTGTCCGGCGTGGGCTCGGACGAATTCGTCCAACGGGCCATCCGCCTGGGAGCGAGCTACTACTTGATGAAACCGGTCTATCTGGAGGAACTGGCCGCCCGGCTCAGCGCGCTCTTCCCCGAGGAGGAGGACGAGACGCCGGGCAGGAGCGCCTGGTTTCTCCTCCGGCTGGGAGCCAATCGGGACTGTCTGGGCTTTCGCTTTGCCTGCCTGGGCGTCGAGCTGCTGGCGTCGCTGGGGGATAAGGCCCAGATGAAGGAGGTCTACCTCCGCATCGCGGAGGAGTATACCACCACCTGGTCCTGTGTGGAGCGAAACCTTCGCACCACCGTCCGCCAGGTACACGCCGCGAATACCCCTCTCTACCGGTATCGGCTGGGCTTTGACACCAGAGAAAAGCAGCCGGACAACAGCGCCTTTCTCCGGGCCCTGGCAAAGGCGCTGAGGTAAGGGAAAAACGTCTATGTCTCAGCCTGTCAGACGCGCTTGACAGGCTGAGACATTTTTTGCCTTTTTCCCTTTGGGCGGAGGATTTTCGGCAGGCAGCATATTTTCCTTCTCCTGCCCATAGATATGGGACAGGCCACAAGGACAAGGGCCGGATGCGAAAAAGGAGAGACGTCTATGAGCGCATGGCACAATAAGACAATAGCTCAAACCCTGACCGAGCTGGAGACCAACCGGGAAAGCGGACTCACCCCCCGGGAGGCGGAGGGTCGGCTGGAGCGGTACGGGCGCAATGAGCTGGAGCATGCTGGGAGCAAAAGTCTGTTGGGGCGTTTTTTCGGCCAGATGAAGGACCCCATGATCGTGGTTCTCCTGGCGGCGGCGGTGTTATCCCTCTGGGCCAGCGGCTTTGAGGACTGGCTGGACGCGGCGATCATCCTGGTCATTGTGGTAGTCAACGCCATCATCTCCATCTCCCAGGAGAATAGCGCGGAGCGGGCGCTGGAGGCCCTGCGAAAGATGTCCGCCCCATTGGCGAAGACGGTACGGGGCGGCGCGCTGTGTCGGGTGGAGACCGCCCTGCTGGTCCCCGGAGACATCGTCCTCTTAGAGGCGGGAGATCTGGTGCCTGCCGACGCCCGGATCATTGAGTGCTCCGGCCTGAAGGCCGACGAGAGCGCTATGACGGGGGAATCGGTCCCCGTCACCAAGGGGCCGCTGGAGCCCCTAAGGGAGGACGTGCCTCTGGCCGACCGGAGAAATATGGTCATCTCCTCCACCGTTATCACGGGCGGGCGGGCCCGCTGCGTCGTCACCGGCACGGGGATGGACACCGAGATGGGCCGTATTGCGGGCCTCCTCCTGGGAGAGACCGACCCGGACACCCCCCTCCAGCGCAAAATGGCGGAGATCTCCAAGGTGCTCTCCTTCGTATGCCTGTGCGTCTGTGCCGTCATGTTTGGCATCGGCCTCCTCCAGCACAAGGGCGTGCTGGATATGTTTATGACCGCCGTGGCCCTGGCCGTGGCCGCCATCCCGGAGGGGCTGCCCGCTATCGTCACAATCGTGCTGGCGCTGGGGGTCTCCCGCATGGTAAAACGGGGGGCTATCGTGAAAAAGCTCCCGGCGGTGGAGACGCTGGGCTGCGCCAGCGTCATCTGCTCGGATAAGACGGGTACCCTCACCCAAAATAAGATGGCGGTGGTCGATATCTGGTCTGTCCGGAGGGGCGACCGGGGGCTGGCCCTTACGATCGGCGCGCTGTGCAGCGACGCGGCGCTGGCCTATGGCCCCGGCGGCGGAGCGGTTATCACGGGGGACCCCACTGAGAACGCCATTGTAGAGGCCGCCTTTAAGGAGGGGCTGGACAAGAACAGGCTGGAGGCCGAGGCCCCCCGCAAGGGGGACCTGCCCTTCGACCCGGAGCGCAAGCTGATGAGCACCGTCCATCCCAGGGCCGGGGGCGGATACCGGGTCTACGTCAAGGGCGCGCCCGACGTGCTCCTGCGCCGCTGCACGGCCCTCTCCGGCGGAGAGCTGCTGACCTCCTTCCGGGCCCATGAGGTGGACAAGGTGAACGAGAATATGGCCGAGCGGGCCCTGCGGGTGCTGGGCGTGGCCTATAAGGACATTGAGCTGCTGCCCCGGACCTTTACCACCGATACGCTGGAGCGGGGGCTCACCTTCGTGGGGCTCCTGGGGATGATCGACCCGCCCCGCAAGGAGGTCAAGACCGCCGTGGCCCGGTGCTACGCCGCGGGCATCCGCCCCGTGATGATCACCGGTGACCACAAGCTCACCGCCGTGGCCATCGCCAAAGAGCTTGATATTTTCCGTCCTGGAGACCTGGCCATTACCGGCGAGGACTTGGACTTTATGCCTCAGGAACTTCTGGAGCAGGACGTGGAGCGTTTCGCAGTCTATGCACGGGTGTCCCCCGAGCATAAGATGCGCATCGTCAAGGCCTGGCAGAAGAAGGGCAACGTGGTCGCCATGACGGGGGATGGGGTGAACGATGCCCCCGCTCTCAAGGCCGCCGACATCGGCTGTGCCATGGGCATCTCGGGCACCGACGTGGCGAAGGGCGCCGCCGACATGATTTTGACCGATGATAACTTTGCCACCATCGTCTCGGCGGTGGAGCAGGGCCGGGGCATCTACGCCAACATCCGAAAGGCCATTCACTATCTCCTCTCCTGCAACATCGGGGAGATCCTCACCATCTTCCTCGCCACCGTCTTTGACTTCCACCAGATGCCGCTGGTGCCGGTGCAGCTCTTATGGCTCAATCTGGTCACCGACAGCCTGCCCGCCCTGGCGCTGGGGATGGAGGGCGTGGAGGACGGGGTTATGGACCAAAAGCCCCGGGATGGGCGGGAGAGTCTCTTTGCCCACGGCTTTGCCGGACAGCTTGCCTGGCAGGGGGCCATGGTGGGGTTCCTCACCCTGGCGGCCTATTTTTTGGGGGAGTATGTCCTCTCCGACCCCGGCATGGCCAGTGCCACCGCCAATACCATGGCCTTTGCCACCCTGACCATGTGCCAGCTCTTCCACGCCTTTGACGTGCGGAGCGAGCGCGCCAGCCTCTTCCATATTGGCGTCTTCTCCAACAAGGCCATGAACAAGGCATTCCTGGTGGGCATGACGATGCAGCTCGCGGTCCTCTGCGTGCCGCCCCTCCAGGCGGTCTTTTCCACCGTGTCCATGAGCGCCGCCGAGTGGGCCGTGGTATTTGGCCTGGCCGTGACGCCCCTGGTGGTATGTGAGCTGGTCAAGGCAGTTCGCCGCCTGAGGAAATAAGAGCAGCGCCCCGGCCAAAACGACCGGGGCGCTGTCCTTATAATTTAGAGGTATCATAAAGATTATTGGGCGGGCTCAGCGACCTCGACAGGGGCAGCTGACTCGGTGGGGTCAACAGGTTCTGTAGGTTCCGCTGTCTCGGCGGCCTCGATAGACTCGGCGGCCTCAATGGGGGCAGCGGCCTCAGCTGGTACCTCGCGGACTAGGATAAATGGGGTGAGCTGGCGGTCCTGCCCGGCGGGATTGTCCCGGATGAGGGCGAGAAGCGCCTCATCGCTCTGGGCGAGCTTGGAGCAGTGGCCCAGCATCTCCACATTCAAGTCGTTGGCGTCCACGATCATGGAGAGGATACCGGTCTTCTCATAGATCTCGTCGCATACGCCTTCGGGGTTCTCGGGGATACGCACGCCCATGTGTTCGTACTCGGGGATCTCGTGGCCGTAAAACCCGTCCAGGCCCGAGACCTCCTGACCCAGCATAACGTAGAAGGTGCCCTTTTTGCCCCGCAGCTTGTCAAACGCGGCGCACACAGCGGCCCACAGGACCCGGCCCAGGCCGCACACGTTGATGGCGAACTGCATCTTCACGGGAAGGCCCATGCCCGGACCCGCGGAGGTCTGGTGCACGAACCGGGACAGGAGCTTTGCCCAGAAACCGGGTTTTACCTGCTCCTCGGTCACCACGCGCTTTTGGCACATGGCGATGACCTTCTCGCTCATGGACAGGATGTCTCCCTCCTGGTAGTGAGGGCGCACGTACTGCTCCATCAGGTCGATGTAGCGCTCGCCCACCTGGACGAAATGGGTCTGGATCGCGTGGCGGGCATAGGTCCTGCCGTTCGCTTCGATGGTGACGCTCTTTCCCTCGTTGGCCTGAAACTCCATTCGACAACAACCTCTTTTGTATGGTGTAGTTATCCGTATTATACCACAGACATAGTGGAACGCAAACAAAAAGAAACAGGGATAGCGCAGGGGGGTATATATAGTGGTGAACGGGAGGGGAAATGGATATATCTAGTTGTGTAAAGGCGGGGTAAAAAATAACCTGAAAAAAAGCAAAAAAGGTGTTGACACCGGGACGATGTTTTGGTATATTAATTGAGCGCCTCACAAGGGGACAGGCATTGAGAAGCAAGACTTTCCAGTTTTCAAGGCCCCAAAGCCGATGAGAAAAGAAAAGAAAAAACTTCTTGACAAGCAGGCTCCGCGTGTGGTACACTAAAGATCCTGCCGCTGAAGGCGGTGTGCACCTTGTAAATTAAACAACGTGAAGAACTTGAAGCACCAGAAAAGGATAAAAGAAGTCTTTTCTGAGCAAGCAATTGCTTAGTGAAGGCTCTTGACAAATTTCTTTGAAGCTATGATTAGTTTTCAATGAAGATGATTTGAGCGGTTTAGGCCGTTTAGATACCATTTTATTGAGAGTTTGATCCTGGCTCAGGATGAACGCTGGCGGCGTGCTTAACACATGCAAGTCGAACGGAGCTATCTGGATAGAGGATTCGTCCAATTGAAGGGTATGCTTAGTGGCGGACGGGTG
>DATMXU010000246.1:0-19721 GCA_035562355.1 Pseudoflavonifractor sp. | reverse complement strand
CTATTATACTTTTCTGAGAGAAATTCATGTTATAATAGGCTTATTGAAATATGTCTGGAGGCCCACGCCATGAAAAACCGTGTTTCCGTCACCATCGCAGGGCAGGAGTACACCCTTGTCGCTACCGAGGAGCAGCGCTATATGGAGAGAGTGGCCGCCCACGTGGACACCGAGCTGCGCCAGATCCTGAGCGAGAGCAAGGCCTCTTTGGTGGACGGGGCCATTCTGTCCGCCCTCAACATTGCCGACCAGTATTTTAAGGAAGTGGAGGCGTCCGAGAACCTGCGCCGCCAGCTCAAGGAGTACCTGGAGGAGTCGGCCAAGATGAAACTGGAGCTCTCCGAAGCCAAGCGGGAGATCTTCAAGCTCCAGAACCAAAAGAAATAAAGCGCGGACCGCAGGGCATCCCTCTGCGGTCGCCCGCCTATCATATCCCAGGAGGAAATCATGCTGGAACTGCTTGCCCCGGCGGGGGCGCCGGAGGCCGTCACCGCCGCCGTCCAGAACGGGGCCGACGCCGTCTATCTGGGCTACGGAAACTTCAACGCCCGCCGCAATGCGAAGAATTTCTCGCCCGAGGAATTTGCGGCGGCGATTTCTTATTGCCATCTTCGGGGGGTCAAGGTCTACTTGACCCTCAATACTTTGCTCACGGACCGGGAGCTGCCCGAGGGGGCACGCCTTGCCGCCGAGGCGAGCGCCATGGGGGCGGACGCGGTGCTGGTACAGGACCTGGGAGTCCTCCGGGCCATCCGCCAGGCCGCCCCCGACCTGGCCATCCACGCCTCCACCCAGATGACCCTGCACAACCTGGAGGGGGTGCGCATGGCCGCCGACCTGGGGATGACCCGGGCCGTCCTGTCCCGGGAGCTGACGCGGGACCAGATCGCTTTTATCTGCGCCCATTCCCCCATTGAGATCGAGACCTTCGCCCACGGGGCCCTGTGTATGTGCTACTCGGGCCAGTGCTTTTTCTCCTCCGTCATCGGCGGGCGGAGCGGGAACCGTGGGTTATGCGCCCAGCCCTGCCGGCTGAAATACGGCTGGTCGGGCAAGGCGGACGGTTTCCCTCTCTCGCTCAAGGACATGTCCATGGCAGGGCACCTGCGGGAGTTGGACGCCATGGGAGTCAAGTGTATCAAGCTGGAGGGGCGGATGAAACGGCCCGAGTATGTAGCCGTGGTCACCGGCGTCTATGCCCGCGCCATCCGGGAGGGGCGTGAACCCTCCGCCGAGGAGGTGGCCCAGCTGGACGCGGCCTTCTCCCGCCAGGGCTTTACCGACGGATTTTTTACCGGGCAGAAGGGTCCGGAGATGTTCGGCGTCCGGGAGGACGTGAAGGAGCCGAAGGAGCTCTTCGCCGCCGAGCGCGCCACCTACGAGAATAACAGGGAGAACTGCCAGGTCCCCGTCATCTTCTACGCTATGGTCCGCGCCGGGGAGCCGGCCCAGGTAGGGGTGGAGGACGGGGAGGGCCGGGTCTCCACCGCGCAGGGCCCCGTCCCCGAGGCGGCCCGCACCCGCGCCGTCACCGCGCGACAGGTGGAGGAGCAGTTGGCCAAGACCGGGGGCACTCCCTTTCGCTGCGAGAAGGTCCGGGCCCTGGTGGAGGACGGGCTGAGCCTGCCCCTCTCGGTCCTCAATGCACTGCGCCGCCAAGTGCTGGAGGGGCTCGCCGCCCAGCGCTCCCTCCCGCCCGTCCGGCGGACGGGTGTATTTCAGGAGGGCGCCCGGTATGAAAACCGCACCCAGGCGCCCATACTCACTATGTCGGTCCTCAAGGCCGAACAGGCCAGCGCCGAGCTGCTGCGGCTGGCCCAGGGCCCTGTCTATGTCCCGGTGGAGGAGCTGGTCGCCCACCCCGAGCTTGTCGCCGCCGGGAAGGGGAAAATCGCCGTCTCCCTGCCCCGGGTAGCCTGGGACCGGGAGTGGCCTGCCCTGCTGGAGAATCTGCAAAGGCTTCGCGGCCTGGGTGTCACCGACGCGCTGGCGGGCAACCTGAGCATGCTCGCCCCCGCCCGGAATTTGGGCTTTACCGTCCGGGGAGACTACGCTCTGGAGATTTTCAACGCCCAGGCCCTCAAGGAGTGCAAGCGCCTGGGACTCAGCTCCGCCACGCTGTCCTTCGAGCTCAAGCTGGCCCAGATACGGGACCTTTCCAAGGCGCTGGACGCCGAGCTCATCGTGTATGGCCGCCTGCCGCTCATGATCACCGAGAGCTGCCTGATCAAAAACCGCTCGGGCCGCTGCGCCTGCCAGAACAGCAACGTGCTCACCGACCGGAAGGGGGCCCAGTTCCCGGTGGTCAAAGCCCCCGGCTGCCGGAATGAGATCTTGAACTCCAAAAAGCTCTTTCTGGCGGACAAGGCGGGGGACTACGAGCGCCTCGGTCTGTGGGGCGCCCGCCTGGCGTTCACCACCGAGAACCCCCGGGAGTGCGTTACCGTGGCCGAGCGCTACCTGGGGCGGGGCAGCTGGGAGCCTAACGAGTTCACCAGGGGGCTCTATTACCGGGACGTGGTATAGGCCCGGGCGGCCCTGCCACCCCTTTACATCGGAGGAATCTTGAAATGGACCTGAAGATCAAGGCCCTCTCGCCCAAGATCGGGCGGGAGATCCCCTACCCCTACTACGCCACGCCGGGCGCGGCGGCCATGGACCTGTGCGCCTGTATCGACGCGCCGGTGGTCCTCGCCCCCCGGGCGCTGGTGGTCATCCCCACCGGCATCGCCATCGCCCTTCCCTCCCCCGAGTACGTGGCTCTGGTCTTCGCCCGGTCGGGGCTGGGCATCAAGCATGGGATTGCCCTCTCCAACGGGGTGGGCGTCATCGACAGCGACTACCGGGGGGAGCTCCGGGTAGGCCTCACCAACTTGTCGGACACACCCTATGCCGTCCAGCCGGGGGACCGCATCGCCCAGCTTGCGGTCATGCCCGTGGCGCGGGCCACCCTGCACATTACAGACGAGCTTGACGAGACCGACCGGGGCACCGGCGGCCTTGGTTCCACAGGAAAGTAAGGAGAAACGTTGAGCGCCCGGGAGCAGGCAGATAAGATACGCAGACGCAGCGGCTTATCTGCCGTCGCGGAGGGCGCGAAACGTGACAACTAAGGAGAACGTATTTATGAACATCATTCTCGCCTCCCAATCCCCCCGGCGAAAAGAGCTCTTGGAGCACATGGGCATCACGTCCTTTAAGACCGTCTCTCCCAACATCGACGAGCACGTCTTTGACGCGCTGCCCCCGGAGCAGATGGTACGGGAGCTCTCCGGCGGGAAGGCGGCCGCCGTCTCGTCCCACGCGGGCCCCAACGACATCGTCATCGCCGCCGACACGGTTGTGGTGCTGGACGGGGCCGTTCTGGGCAAGCCCGCGGACGACCTGGACGCCTTCAAAATGCTCTCCGCCCTCTCCGGGATGCGCCACCAGGTCTATACCGGCGTCACCGTCTGCCGGGGGGAGGAGCGCATCACCGAGCATGAGGTCACCGACGTCTTCTTCCGGGAGCTCGGCGAGAGCGAGATCGAGTGCTACGTCAAGACCGGGGAGCCGCTGGATAAGGCGGGGGCCTACGGGGTACAGGGGTACGGCGCGCTGCTGGTGGAGCGCATCCTCGGCGACTACTACAATGTCATGGGCCTGCCCGTCTGCCGTCTGGGGCGGATGCTCACCCGGTTCGGGGTGGACTGCATGCGTCTGGCCGCAAGGATGGACTGACCGCGCCGGGGTCGTGAGTAGAAGGAGGACAGCTTGAAAGACTTTTTTCGCCACAACGGGATATTGCTGCTCATCATCGCCGTGCTGCTGGCCGCTATTACGCTGGCGGCCTCCCTCCTCCTGGGCGGCACGGCGGACCCGGTAGCCGGGATTGTGGGGGCGGTGACCACCCCTATACGCAACGGACTCAACTCGGTGGTGAACTGGATGGAGGACCGGTACGACTATGCCTTTCGGTACGACCAGCTCATCGAGCAGAACGAGCAGCTTATGAAAAAGGTGGCCGAGATGGAGGAGGAGGTCCGCCAGGCCCAGAGCGCCAACGAGGAGCTCAAGCGCCTGCGCAATCTTCTGGGCCTTGCTGAAAAGCGCAAGGACTTCGTCTTCGAGTCGGCCACCATCACGGCCCGCAGCCCCTCCAACTGGGAGTCCTCTTTCACCCTCAGCAAGGGAGAGAACGGTGGCCTCGCCCCCCACCAGTGTGTAGTGGACGAGTACGGGAACCTGGTAGGGGTGGTCACCACCGTGGGCCCCAACTGGGCTACCGTAGCCACCCTTGTGGATACCGATACCGACATGGGGGGGCTTTTGAGCCGGACCAACACCGCCGCTATTCTGGAGGGGGATTTCGCCCTCATGGGGGAGGGAAAGCTCAAGCTCACCTACATCCCCGAGAACAGCGACCTTCTCGCCGGGGACGAGGTGCTCACCTCCGGCCGGGGTGGGGTATACCCCTCGGGGCTGGTGGTCGGCTCGGTGACCGAGGTGCACACCGACCCCTCGGGCCTGAGCCGCTACGCAGTGATCCAGCCCGATACCGACCTGGGGAACCTCCGCCAGGTCTTCGTGATCAAGGAATTCGATATAGTGGAGTGACCGCTTTGAACCGCCATGATTTTGCCGTCAAATGGACCGTCTTCGCGGTGGCCCTCTTGCCGGTCTGGTTTCTGGAGACCTATGTGCTCAGCCGCCTGCCCGTCTTTGGCGTCAAGCCCATGCTGCTGCCTCTGGCCGTGGTGGCGGTAGCCACCGTGGAGGGGGCGCGGTCGGGCGGGACCTTCGGTCTGGCGGTGGGCATCCTGTGCGACGCGCTCTATGGCGCCGGGGGCGCCATGACGCTGGGCCTCACGCTGGTAGGCGTGGCCACCGGGCTCGCCGCTCAGTACCTGCTGCGGCAGAATCTGCTGGGCTGCTTTCTCTGCTCCCTGGGGGCGCTGGCGGCCATCGACTGCTGCCGCATCGTCCGGCGGCTGCTGGACGGGGTGGCGCTAGGGCCCATGCTCCGGGTGGCCGGGCTGGAGATCGTCTGGTCCCTCGTGTTCGTGGCCCCTGTCTACGTCCTCTTCCACTGGGTACACAACCGTACCGAAGCCGCTACGCTCTTTTAGGAGAACACTATGGATGCAAGACAATTTCACGGCCGGGTCCGGCTGGTCCTGCTGATGATGGGAGGCCTCCTTTTGGCCTTCACGCTGGTGCTCTACGACCTGCAGGTGGTCAACGGCGCCGAGTACCGAAACCAGTCCGAGCGGAAGATCTCCAACACCGAGTCGGTGGAGGCCGCCCGGGGGGAGATCTTGGACCGCTACGGGCGGGTGTTGGTCTCCAACCGCACCAGCTATCAGGTCACCCTGGACGCGGGCCTCATGGGCGCGGAGGAGCGCCGCAATCCAAACCTTCTCTCCCTCATCGCCCTCTGCCGCGCGCGGGGCGTAGTCTGGACGGACACCCTGCCCGTCAGCGCGGCGGAGCCCTTTACCTCTACGCTGGACGCCCTGAGCGAGACAGCCCAGGAGCGGTACAAGGCCTTTCTGGATACAATGAAGTGGACCGAGGCCGCCGCCCAGGGGCCCGACGCCCTGATCGCCAAGATGCGGGAATTCTACAAGGTGGACGAGAGCGTCTCCGCCGAGGATGGCCGGGCACTGGTGGGGGTCTTATGCGAGCTGCGGATGCGCGCCCTGGACCTCCTGCGCACCGCCTACATCTTCGCCTCCGATGTGGATATGGGCTTTATCTCCGCCGTAAAGGAACACGCCCTGGTGGGGGTCTCCATCAAGCCGGTCTCGGTCCGGCAGTACAACACCCCTTACGCCGCCCATCTGCTGGGCCGGGTGGGCCTGATGGACGCGAAGGAATGGACCACCTACAAAGAGCTCGGCTACAACATGAACGACACGGTGGGCAAGGACGGGGTAGAGGCCGCCTTTGAGCAGTACCTCCGGGGCACCCCCGGCGTCCGGGCCGTGGACCTCAACACCAGCGGCAAGGTTGTCAGCGAGACCTGGCTCACCGAGCCGGAGCCGGGCAACAATCTCTCCCTCACGCTGGATATCCGGCTGCAGGAAACGGTGGAGCGGAGTCTCGCCGAGCACATCCCCGCCCTCCCCTCCGAGTACACCCAGGGCGGCAGCGCCGTGGTGCTGGACGTGAAATCGGGGGATGTGCTGGCAATGGCCTCCTGGCCCACCTTTGATCTGGCCACCATCTACCAGGACAACGCCACCTACAACGAGGCGCTGAACGACCCGCTCAAGCCCTTCCTGAACCGGGCCGCTCAGGGCACTTACTCCCCCGGCTCCACATTCAAGATGGTGGTGGGCACCGCCGCGCTTCAGGAGGGCCTCACCACCCCCAGCGAGAAGATTCTGGACACCGGGCGGTTCCAGTACCCGGCGGGGAAGAAGTACCCCTACGGGGACTATCACCCCGGCTGCTGGATCTACCTCCAGCAGGGCCGTACCCATGGCTGGGAGGACATGGCCCACGCCCTCAAGGACTCCTGCAATATTTTCTTCTACACGCTGGGGGATCGGCTGGGCATCGACAAGATCGACCAGTACGCCGATATGTTCGGCCTGGGCAAGGCCACCGGCTTTGAGCTCAGCGAGACGGTGGGCCAGGTGGCCGGGCCGGAGACCAGCGCCAAGCTGGAGACCCCCTGGTACGGTGGCGACCTCCTCTCCGCCGCCATCGGTCAGGGGAATACCCTGGCCACTCCCCTTCAGCTCGCCAACTACGTCGCCACGCTGGTCAACGGCGGCAACCACTACTCGGCCCATCTCCTCCAGTCGGTGAAGTCGGGCGACTTCTCCAGCCTCGTCTACCGGAAGGAGCCGGAGCTTCTGGATACGTTGAACATCAGCGCCAAGAATATGGAGACGGTCAAGGCCGGTATGAAACTCCTCGCCACCGAGGGCAGCGTGAGAAACTACTTCAAGGACCTGCCCGTCACCGTGGGGGCCAAGACCGGCACCGCCCAGGTGGGCCGGGAGGACACCAACGCCAATGCCGTCTTCGTCTGTTTCGCCCCCTACGAGGACCCGGAGATCGCCATCTCCATCGTGGTGGAGCGGGGCGGCTCGGGCACCGAGCTGGCCGCTATCGCCGCAGACATCATGTCCTACTACTTCAACGCCGAGCAGGCCCTGGGCGCCGTGGAGAGCGAGAATTCCCTTTTGAGATAGGATGAATCCCATGCTGGACGCGCAGACCTTCGACTCCCGCGATGAACGCTGTAAATCACCCTTCGGCGCGGTGCCCTCGGGACAGCGGGTGACCTTCACCCTCCGCCCGCCCCGGGCCGCGGGCTATGTGGCCGCCGCCCTCATTGCCCGGCTGGAGCAGGAGGGAGACCGGATCATAGAAATCCCCCTCCCCTGGTCGGGGCTGGAGGGGAGCCGCGATCTCTTCTTAGGCACTCTGGACACCGGGAACTACGTGGGCCTCATCTGGTATGCCCTCTGCCTGAGCCGGCTGGACGGCACGGGGGATGAGACCGGGGAGTGCCAGCTCACGGTCTATGACGGCTCCGAGACCGTCCCTGCCTGGTTTGGCGAGGGGATGACCTATCAGATCTTTCCCGACCGCTTTTGCCGCACCCATATCCCTAACCCGGCCGGCATGCCCGGCGGCCGCTGGGTCCACCAGAGCTGGGAGGAGGAGCCCGCCTTCGGCCCCGACGAGCACGGCGAGGTCCGCAACCGGGACTTTTTCGGCGGGGACCTGCGTGGCGTGACGGAGAAGCTCCCCTATCTCAAGGGCCTGGGGGTGGAGACCCTCTACTTCTGCCCCATCTTCGAGGGGCCGGAAAACCACCGCTACGGCACCGGGGACTATGAGAAGATCGACCCCATGCTGGGTACCACTGAGGACTTTTCGGCTCTCTGCGCCGCCGCCCACGGCCTGGGGATGCGCGTCATGCTGGACGGGGTGTTCAACCACACCGCCTTTGTCAGCAAGTACTTCAACGGCGATGGCTCCTACCCCGCCCTGGGGGCCGCCCAGTCCAGGGAAAGCCCCCACTACGACTGGTTCTGGTGGGAGCGCTGGCCCGACAAGTACGCCTCCTGGTGGGGTATTTACTCCATGCCAACCACCAACAAGAAGAACGTCGCGTGGCTTGACTACATCACTGGTGTGAACGGAATCATCCGCTCCTGGCTGCGTGCCGGAGCCGATGGCTGGCGGCTGGATGTGGCCGACGAACTGCCCGACGAGGTGATCGCCGCCATCCACGCCGCCGCCCGGTGCGAAAAGCCGGACGCGGTGGTCATCGGCGAGGTGTGGGAGGACGGGTCTCACAAGATCGCCTACAGCGTCCGCCGCCGCCATATCTGGGGCGGCCACTGCGACGGCCTGATGAACTACCCCTTCCAGAACGCCCTCCTCGCCTACCTGCTGGGCGGAGACGCCAAAGACTTTATGGAAACCATGGAACGTCAGCGGGAGAACTACCCCCCCTTCGCCTTCTACTCCTCCATGAACGCCATGGGTACCCACGACACCGCCCGTATCCTCACCCGTCTGGGCGCGGGTCCGGGCTGGGAGCACAGGAGTAAGGCCGAGCGGGGGGCATACCGCATGGACCGCGCCCGCCGCGCCCGGGCCAAGGCCCTTCTCAAGCTTGGGGCCGCCGTCCTCTTCGCCTTCCCCGGCTCCCCCACTCTCTACTACGGGGACGAGGCCGGGCTGGAGGGCTTTGAGGACCCCTTTAACCGCCGTACTTTCCCCTGGGGACGGGAGGACAGGGAGCTGATCGAATATGTTGCCGCCCTGGGCGCGTTTCGCCGGGAGAGCAAGGCCCTCCGCCAGGGGGATCTCCGCTACATCGCCGCCGACGGCCCCCTGCTGGCCTTCACCCGCAGCCACGGGGAGGAGGCCGTCCTCTGCGCGGTCAACACCTCGGGGGAGGAGCAGACTTTTATCTGGGAGGGCCGGGTCCTCATCCTGCCGCCCGTCAGCGCCCAGCTCCTCGACCAGGGTGGGCATCCCCGTATCCCTTACGCCGCAGCAGGTGCAACCTGGGGTTGACTTACTGTAAGGGCGGCCCTCTTGCAAAAGGGGCCGCCTTTTGTTATGCTGGAGCGAAAGAGAAAGGGCGTGGTTTGCATGACGCTGGGCCAGCGGATACAGGATCTGAGAAGAGCCGCAGGTCTCTCCCAGGAGGGGCTGGGAGAAAAATTAGGAGTCTCCCGCCAGGCCGTCTCCAAGTGGGAGGCCGACGGCGCGGTGCCGGAGCTCGATAAGCTCATCGCCCTGGGGAAACTCTTTGGCGTCTCCCTCAACGAGCTATTACACTTAGATTCCGCCGGAGATGAAGTTGAGGAGCGCATAGACGAGACCGCGGTCCGCCTGGCCCGCCGCCGCAGGCGGGTGAAGAACGTGGGCCATATCCTTACCGTCATACTGGCGTTGGCCTTTACCGCGGCGCTGGCCGTTCTGTGGCTGCGGATGGACGCGCTGGAGCGCAGCGCCAACGCCCCGCCGCCCTGGCTGGACAGCGGTTCTCCCTTGATCTCCAGCTTTGACTTTGATTTTGTGGACGGGAAGATCTTTACCGGCATCCAGTTCACGCTCCGGCTCAGCCTCCTGCCCGCCCAGAGCATGGAGGGGATGACGGTCACCTTTCAGGTCACCCAGCGGGGACAGGAGACCGTGCTCATCCCCGCCGGGCGGGCCGAGGGCGGCACCGAGTACAGCGCCTCCCAGCACTTTCGGGACAGCTCCCCTGACGGGATGACCATCTCGGCCATCTTTGACGACGGAACCCGGCAGTACACCCAGGCACTGGTGCGCATCAACAGCTGGACGCCGGATTCCTGGACCTGGGAGTCGCTTTGGAAGAGCCAGGATTGATCCGTTTGACCACGCCATTCCCACAGGCAAGGGCGGAGCCGTTTGGCTCCGCCCTTGCTCCACTGCTAGGTCTTCCTCAAATTGTCCGAGATGTCGGTGAGGGCCTTGCTGGCCTCCATATCGCAGACCCGGCTGGTCGCCAGATCTCCCAGAGAGACCATACCCACCACCTTCCCCTCGTCGGTGACGGGGAGCCGCCGCACCTGGGCGGCCGCCATGATCCGGGAGGCCTCCCGGGTATCGTCATTGGGGGAAACCACAGCGCAGTTCCGGGTCATGATCTCCCCCACGGAGGTGCGGGCCGGGTCCTCCTCCGCCGCGACGCAGCGGAGGACGATATCCCGGTCGGTGACGATGCCGCGCAGCCGCCCGTCCTCCCCGCAGACGGGGAGGGAGCCTACATTGTGCCGTGCCAGGAGCCGGGCCGCCAGCGCCGCTGACTCGCTGGGGTCGATGCTGACCACGCCCTGGCTCATAAGGTCGCGTACTTGCATGGAAAAACCGCCTTTCCTGCTGTTTGTCCTTATTGTGGACGGCGCGGCGGATTTTATGCAAAAAGGCCGTCCGGCGCATTGCCGGACGGCCCTATTTTTTCAGCTCAAGGTTGCGCCGCAGCACCGAAAGGCCCCGCCAGGCAAAGGCCCGGCGGCCGAACTCCTCCTGAAAGGTCCGATTGGTGAAACCCTCCAGCAAACCCGGCGTCAGGTCGGACAGATACTCCTGGGTAAACTCGGGCAGGGGAGCGATCTTGGGCGCGCGGTTATAGGGGCAGGCGGTCTGGCAGAGGTCGCAGCCCCAGATATAGGGATGGGCCTTCAGAAGGGCGGTCTCCTCCTCCGTCAGCGCCCCTTTCTTCTGGGTCAGGTCGGAGAGGCAGGGCCCCAACCCCTCCAGCGCGCGGGTGGGACAGGCGGCCCTGCAGGCGCCGCAGCCGATGCAGCCGGGAGCGGGGTCGGCCTCTGGAACGGAGAGGGGCGCGTCGGTGAGGATGGTACCCAAAAAGATATAGGAGCCGTAGGGAGGCAGGATGAGAAGTCCGTTTTCCCCCCGCAGGCCCAGCCCGGCCAGCCAGGCTGCCTCCCGCTCCGGCAGGGGGGAACTGTCGGCGGCGGGGAGAAAAGAACACCCTGGGTATTTTAATAGCAGAAAATCACAGATTGTACTTAATCTCTGCCGCAAAACGGTATGGTAGTCCTCCCCTCGGGCATAGATCGACAGGTTGCCGGCCGTCTCCCCCGCGAAGTAGGGGAAGGCGGCCACCAGCACAGCGGCCGGGTCGGAGAGCTGGTGGGCGGCCCTCTTCCTGGCCTCCTCCCCCATATGGGGGAGGAGGGTCTCGTAGGCCACACAGCCCCAGGCGGCGGCTCCCGCCTCGGTGAAGGCGGCATTCAGGTCAGCGGGCATCATACTTGTCCAGTACCTTTCGGGCCAGCAGGCCGTCGGGCGCGCAGGGGACGGAGCCCTCCCTGCGTTTCTGCCGCTGCTCGGCCCCCTTGCCCGCCAGCACCACCACGGCCGGGCGCTCGGCCTCCAATACAGCCGTGGAGATGGCCTTTTCCCGGTCCGGGATGGCGGTCCAGGTCTTGCCGTGGGGGGCAATATAGCGGCCGATGTCGTCGCAGATGGCCTCCACCGCCTCAGGGCCCGGATCGTCCTCGGTCAGAAAGATACGGTCGGCCCAGCGGCCCGCCGCATGCCCCATGCCCTCCCGCCGGTCTAAGCCCTTCCCGCCGGTACAGCCGAAGAGGACGGTGAGCTGGCGCAGCGGATACTCGGCCCGCACCGAGGAGAGCAGGGCCTCCAGGCTCATGCCGTTATGGGCATAATCCACGATGACGGAGAGAGCGCCGTCGGCGCTGGTATAGGTCTCCATCCGCCCCGGCACGGCGGCACGGCTCAGCCCCTCCGCCACGGCGGCCTCAGGGATGCCGTACCGCTCAGCCGCTGCGATGGCGGCCAGGGCGTTGTCCACGTTGAAGAGGCCCGACATGGGCAGGCGCAGCCGCCGGGTATAGCCGGGGGTGCGGACCCGGAAGGAGACGGCCCCCTCCCGGGCGGTGAGGTCATCGGCAAAGATGTCCGCCGAGGGGTCGGTTTTGGAGAAGGTGAGCACCCGGGGGCAGACCGCGGCGGCGGCGCGCACCCGGTCGGCATGGTCACAGTCCAGATTGATGCAGGCGGCCGCCGCCTGACGGAAGATGGCGAGCTTGGAGGAGAAGTAATCCTCAAAGTCCGGGTGCTCGATGGGGCTGATGTGGTCCTCCCCAATATTGAGGAAGACCGCCGTGGCAAGCTCCACCCCCATCACCCGGCGGTACTTGAGGGCTTGGCTGGAGACCTCCATGGTGACAAAGCCGGCGTCGGCGGAGACGGCGTTCCACAGATGCCGCTGGAGATCCAGCGGCTCCGGCGTGGTGAGGGTGGCGTTTCGGCGCTCCACCCCATCGTCGGTGACGATGGTGGAGAGGATCGCCGTGGGCCCCTTTCCCTCGGCCTGCCGGTGACAGTCCAGGATGGACTTGAGAAAGTAGGCCGCCGTGGTCTTTCCCTTGGTGCCGGTGATACCCGTGATGGGGATGTCCCCGGAGGGATGCCCCCAGGCCCGGTCGGCAAGCAGGGCCATGGCGGCGCGGATATCGGTGACCAGAATGCCGGTAAGTTCGGGCACGTCGGGATAGGGAATTTCGCTGACGTAGGCGGCGGCCCCCTTTTCGGAGGCCTGACGGAGATATTCGCTGCGGAAAGCCGCCCCCTTACAGAGGAAGAGGGCCCCGGGCACCACACTCCGGGAGTCGCACGACACCATGGGCACGGGACGGGTGAGGTCCACTCCCAGGGGCTCCGTTACGGCCAGGAGGCCATGTTTTAAAAGCAGCTGCCAATAGTCTCCCAGAGGGAGACGGGGACGGTCCATGGGGGTCACCTCCTCAAACATAGAATGGGCGCGAACTTATACGCTGCGCAGGGGGTAGCCGCAGAAGGTGATGCACCGCTCGGCCAGGATATCCATCGCGTCGATGTAGAACTGGGGCAGGGCGTGGCAGCTGCGGTAGACCGAGAGCTCGGTGCAGCCCAGAATTGCCCCGTCGCACCCGGCGGCCCGGACGGCCCTGTCCACGGCGGCAAACTTCTCCCGGGAGCCGGTCTCGCCCTTCTTGATCTCGTCATAGATAATACTCATCACCAGCCGCTGCTCCCCTGGAGGCGGGGCGATACACTCCAGCCCCAGGGCCTCCAGCTCCCGCTGGTATACCCCGGTGCGCACGGTGCCGTCGGTAGCCAGGATACCCAGCCGCTTGAGACCCCGGGCCGCGGCAACCTTCGCCGTCTCCCGCACCATATTGATGATGGGGACGGTCAGCTCGCTCTGAAGCCGGTCGGCAAAGAAGTGCGAGGTATTGCAGGGGATGGCAATAGCGGTGCAGCCGCAGCCCTCCAGGGTCCTGGCGTCGCCGAGGAGCCGGGCGTAACAGCCCTCGGCGTCCCCACCCAGAATGGAGGCGGTGCGGTCGGGCATAGCGGTGTCGCTCAGGATCAGAGTGGGCAGATGCTCCTGGTCCCGGGCGGCGTCGGTGCGGTCCAGTATCCGCTGATAAAAGTCCTGGGTGGCCTGGGGCCCCATGCCGCCGAGGATGCCAAGTCGCTGTTCGGTTGGCATAGATACCCTCCTTTAAAAAGACGGATGCGGCGGGGTGTGCATGGGCGGCCTGCGGCCGCCCATGCCTAATTCGCCTTCTCCATGGAGCTGGCGTAGCGCTCCTTGTACCGCCACTGGTCGCGGATGATGCGCAGCTTATGCACGAGGGCCCGGTCGGCACCATAGAAAAGGGGGTTGACCCACCGCCTCCCATCGATGAGGGCCTTCATGTCGGCATGGTACTTACGGGGGATGTAATCGTAGGCCACCTGCTGGGGGATGACCCGCCAGAGGTGCCGGTTCTTGGTCACCAGCAGCTCGGCACTCTTATGCTCGATTCGGTCCTCCACCAGGTATTTGGCCAGATTGTGGCCCGCGCCAGTGACATAGTAGTTGCTGCGCCCCTGGCGGCAGTTGATCTCAAAGACCTTGAATTTCCCGTCCCGCTGGTCGTACTTCACATCAAAGTTGGAAAACCCGGTAAACCTGATGTCCTCCAAAAAGGCCCGGAGCTTGGCGCACAGCTCGGGCTCGTCCTCGGTGATGATGACGGCATGGTTGCCGATGCCGTGGCGGGTGTGTTCCTCCAGCAGGACGTGACCCACACACATGAGGCGCACCTTTCCGTCCTCCCCGGAGTAGTTGGTGACCACCCGCATAAAGCTGTCGTCCCCGGGAATGAAGTCCTGGATGATCATGGAGTCCTCATACCCGTGGTTATATACGTCGTCCAGAACGGCGTCCACCTCGGCGCGGGTCTGCACCACGTAGGCCTTTTTCTGGGTGTCGAAGGGGTGATCCCAGTAGGTGGCGCTCTCGGCGGGCTTGACCACGAAGGGGCCGGAGAAGGGCAGCTCGAAACCGTGCCCCAGCTCACGGCGGTAGACAAAGGTAGCCGGGTGATTGATGCCGTACTGGTCGCACAGGGCATAAAACCGTTCCTTGTGGATAAGGCCCTCCATCAAGTTCAGGCTGACATAGGGGGCGATGACGTTGGCCGGAAATTTAGGGAGGTTTTCCGCAATGGCGGTGAGGTAATTATCCCCGCAGCCCAGAAGAAGGATCTTTTTATCGGGGAACTCCTCCGCCACAGCGGTGACGTTGCGCAGGACCATCTCAGGCCGGTCGTTGTGCGCCCTCACCCGGTAGTCGATGATGCCGCTTCCATAGCAGGGTCCCGAGGGGTACATCCCGTAGGCCACCGTCTTCACGCCATAGGCCTCGTGAAAGGCGCGGGCCATGCTGTACACGTTGATGTCAGCCCCCAGGAGGAGGGGGACAAAGGGTCTTTCGGTCATTTGTGAGGACTTCCTTTACACTTGAAATGAGAGCCCGGTTCCGACGCGCATCTCGTACCAGGCCTTGCCCCCGCTGGGGCCGCCCATGGGCTCCAGCCGGGCGGAGGGCCAGGCGGCGCGGATATATTCTGTCTCCTCCTCGGTGAGCCGCAGCTCCCGGTACAGGGTCTCGCCGCCATGAAAGGCGTCGGAGAGGGCACGGTCAAGTTCTATTGTAGTCATATTCCATTCTCCTCTATACAAAAAAGAAACGGTGAGCCGCCGAGCAGGGGAAATAAGACGGGAGCGGAGCCAAGAGCCAAAGGAGGCCCCAAGGGGCCGGATGGGTCTTGGCGCAGTCGTACGGCTTATGGCCCCGCCCGCGAGGCATGGGAACCGCGACAAAAAAGAAACGGTGAGCCCCCGGGAGCAGGCGGATAGCGACGCAGCGGAGCGAAAACGTAAAGGGGGGCAAGGCCCAGGGTTGCCCGCCCCTACCCTGTGGCGCGCTTGACCTGGTAGACGCCGGAGATTTGAGCCAGCTTGTTGATCACGCCGGAGAGCTCCGCCTTGTCCTTCACCTGGAGGGAAATGGAGATGGCGGCGTACCCGTCCGGCATGCTGCGGGCGGAGAAGGAGTCCACCTTCACCTTGACGGTAGACAGGGCCATGGTCACGTCCATGGCGAGACCGTCCCGGTCCTTGGCCGAGATATCCAGCGCCGTCTGATAGCAGCAGGTGACGTCCTCGCCTCCCACCCAGGCCACGTTGACCCAGCGGCCCGGCTCGTCGGCCGCGCGGCGGGAGAGGCTTGCGTTGGGGCAGTCGGTCCGGTGGACCGACACGCCAAAGCCACGGGTGATGAACCCGATGATATCGTCCCCCGGCACGGGTGTACAGCACTTGGCGAACTTGACAAGGCAGTTGTCGATGCCCTCCACGATGATGCCCGTGTCCGACTTTGTAAAGGTCTTGGCGGGAGTGGTGGCCGAGCTGGCGGGGAAGACCACGCCGCCGGCCGCCAGGCGCTCGGCGGCAGCCCGCTCCTCCCTGATCCGGCCCAGCCGGGTCAGCTCCTCCTTGACCCGGTTGACCGACTTCTGGGCCGTCAGTCCGCCGTAGCCGATGGTGGCGTACAGGTCGTCCAGCGTGGAGAGATGGGTCTTTCGCAGGATGGCGGGCAGGGCGTCCTCGGCGGTAACAGCGGCAAGGGTGAGGCCCTGGCGCTTGAGCTCGGACTCGAACATGGCCCGGCCGGTGGCGATGTTCTCCTCCCGCCGCTCCTTTTTAAACCACTGGCGGATCTTGTTGCGGGCCTCGTTGGACTTACAAATCTTCATCCAGTCCCGGCTGGGGCCGTGGGCGGACTTGGAGGTGATGACCTCCACAATATCGCCGTTCTTGAGGGCGGTGTCGAAGGTGACGATACGCCCATTCACCTTGGCCCCCGTCATGTGGTTGCCCACCGCGGAGTGGATGGTGTAGGCGAAGTCGATGGGGGTGGCCCCATAGGGAAGGTTGATGACGTCGCCCCTGGGGGTGAAGACGAAGACCTCGTCGGCGAACATATCCACCTTCATGGTGCGGACAAATTCCTCCGCGTCGGCGTCCTGCTGGCTCTCCAGCAGCTTGCGCACCCACTCAAAGCTCTCCTCGGTGCCCAGCTTGTCGTTTGCCATGCCCTGCTTGTACTTCCAGTGGGCGGCGATACCATATTCGGCGGTGTGGTGCATCTCCCAGGTGCGGATCTGTACCTCGAAGGGGATGCCCTCCCGGCCGATAACGGTGGTATGGAGGGACTGATACATATTTGGCTTGGGCGTGCCGATATAGTCCTTAAACCGGCCCAACACAGGCTTGAAGAGGTCATGGATACAGCCCAGCACGTTATAGCACGCGCCGATATCGTCCACGATGACCCGGAAGGCGTAGAGGTCAAAAATCTCGTCCAGTGTCTTATTCTGGGCGTACATCTTGCGGTAGATGGAATAGATGTGTTTCACCCGCCCATAGACGGTGCATTTGATGCCCTCCTCGTCCAGCCGCTCCTGGATGCGCGCCCGGATGGCCGCGAGGAATTCCTCATGGGTGGAGCTCCGCTCGGCGAGCTCGTCGGCGATCTCCCTGTAGCCCACCGGGTCGAGGTACTGGAGGGAGAGATCCTCCAGCTCCCACTTCATGCGCTGCATACCCAGACGATGTGCGATGGGGGCGTAGATCTCCATCGTCTCCAGGGCCTTCTCTCGCTGCTTGCGGGCGCTCTGGTACTCCATAGTGCGCATATTGTGGAGCCGGTCGCAGATTTTGATGAGGATGACCCGGATGTCCTTGGCCATGGCCATGAGCATCTTGCGCAGGTTCTCCATCTGCTCCTCTTCCTTGGAGGTGTACTGCACCCGGGTCAGCTTGGTGACCCCCTCCACCAGGTCGGCCACCGTGGCGCCGAAGAGCTTGGAGATGTCCTCATGGGTGGCCCCCGTGTCCTCGATGGTATCGTGGAGCATGGCGGCGATGATGCTGTCGGTGTCCAGCTCCAGGTCGGCGACGATCTCAGCCACCGCCAGCGGGTGGGTGATGTAGGGGGAGCCGTCCTTGCGCAGCTGGGTGTTGTGGGCATTATCCGCATACGTGAACGCGGCAAAGAGCCGCTGGGTGTCCAGCGACGGGTTATAGGCCTTTATCTTGTCTTCCAGCGCCTGATAGCGCTCCAAAATGGGGTCCATAGGGTCACCTCCGTGGGAATTGACGGCCGCGGCGCGGAGCGCGTCCGTCGCACCCCGGGGTCAATCACCGATTATTTTGCGCAGATCGCGCAGGATGTATGATTCCTCCAGGTCCACCTTGCCCTCCACCGCGTTCATTTCGATGCGCAGGTGGTCGGTGGTACGCTCCACCTGGACAAGGCCCCGCTCGTGAAAGACCTCCAGGCAGATCATGGTGCGGGTATAGGTCTCCCGCAGGCCCGTGGAGTGGGCCACGTTTTTGACGAGGCGCAGGGTGGTCTCCTCCATGCTGTGCCCCGCCGAGCGGGACTTCAGATAGCGCCATAGCCCGGCGAACTCGTCCCGGGTGGGGGTGAGGGCGGCGGCCTCGGCCGCGGTCAGGTACTCGCCGCGGCGGTATTTCTCCCACAGGGCCCGCTCGGCCTGAGCCCGGGTCTGGGCAGGGCGCAGGTCGGTGAGCTGGAGCTGGACCGACCTGCGGCCGCGGTATTCGTTAATCTGGGGGTGGAAGGCCAGATCCACCCGGTCCCCCACGGCGAGGCAGCAGTCGGCGGCGGTGGCCGAGAAGAAGATGGCGTCCAGGCTCCTGCCCCGGAAGGTGATCTTCAGCTTGAGGTGACGGCCGCCGCCCACCTCGCTCAGGGCGGCGATGGTGCACCCGGCGAGGGAGAAGACAGGCCTCTGGTTCCCCGCGCCGTAGGGCTCCAGCAGGTCCAGCGCCGCGACCTCCTCCAGGGAGAGGAGGGCCGGGTCGCCCAGCGCGGCGTCCACCTCCAAAGTGGGGACCATCTCGGCACCCCCGGTGGCCGAGGAGACGATGGCGTTCATCCGGGCCCGGAAGGCGGGGATGTTCTTCTCCAGAATGGTGAAACCGGCCGCCAGCTCGTGGCCTCCAAATCCCTCCAGCAGGTCCTCGCACTCCTCCAGTGCGGCGAAGAGGTTGAACCCGCCGTAGCTGCGGCAGGAGCCCTTCCCCCGACCGTCCTGAAGGCAGATCATAAAAGCGGGGCAGGAGAACTTCTCCGACAGGCGGGAGGCCACAATGCCCGTGACCCCCTGGTGCCAGCCCTCGCTTGCCAGGACCAGGGCAAACCGCTCCTCCTCCGGCGCGGCGGCGGCCATGAGGAGGCAGGTCTCGAAGATGCCCAGCTCGATGCTCTGTCGCTCCCGGTTGAGCGCGCACAGCTCACGGGCCAGTTCCTCACCCCTGGCGGCGTCCTCGGTAAGGAGAAGCTCCGCGGCCAGGGTGGCGCACCCCATGCGTCCCGAGGCGTTGATGCGGGGCGCCAGCGTGTATCCAATGGCCGAGGAGACCAGCGGCCTGCCGCCCAGGCCCGCCTCCTCCAGCAGTGCCCTGAGCCCCGGGCGTCGGGTCTTGCCCAGCGCGTCCAGCCCCAGGCGGACGATGGCGCGGTTCTCCCCGGCCAGGAGCATCACGTCGGCCACGGTACCGATGGCGGCGAGGTCGGCGTACCGGGCCAGCAGCGCCTCCCGCCCGTCCGCCATGTCACGTTTCGGGCTCGGCGTTTCGTACTCTCCCAGTGCCAGCACCAGCTTGAGAGCCACCCCCACTCCGGCCAGGTTCTTAAAGGGATAGGGGCAATCGGGGCGGTGGGGGTCCACCACGGCCACCGCGTCGGGGAGCGCGGCCTTGCACTCGTGGTGATCGGTGATGATGAGTTCCATGCCCAGCGCGCGGGCATAGTCGGCCTCCTCCACGGCGGTAATGCCGCAGTCCACCGTAATCACCAGTTTCACGCCCTGAGCCCGCAGCGCGTCCAGCGCCCCCCGGCTCACGCCGTATCCCTCCTCCATCCGGTCGGGGATGTACATGGTCACGTCCCCACCCCGGGAGCGGAGGTAATCGGTCAAAAGGCAGGTGGCGGTGATGCCGTCCACGTCGTAGTCGCCATAGACCGCCATGGGCTCCCCCCGCTCCAGCGCGGCGGTGATACGCGCCGCCGCCCTGTCCATATCCAGCAGGAGGAAGGGGTCGTGGAGCAGGGAGAGGGCGGTGGACAAAAAGGCGCGGGCGGTCTCCGGCGTATCGAGCCCGCGGGCACAGAGCACCCGGGCGGCCAGGGCGGGAATTCCCGCCTCCTCCAGCGCCGAGCGCCTCGCCTCGCTCTGGGGCCGGAGGTTCCACTGCCGGTATTTCATCTCCGCACCCCTCCGTTTCGTCAGAAAATTACTCTTTATTATATCAAATCTACCTGGGAGATACAC
>DATMXU010000245.1:0-7439 GCA_035562355.1 Pseudoflavonifractor sp. | reverse complement strand
TACATCCACGGCTTAAAAATCTTGTCTCCGCTTGCGTAAACTGATATAATTTAAATGATATTTTTCATCGGGGGGTAAAAACATGAATATTGCAATTTGTGATGATGACGCCCAGGATGCAAAGTTGATTTGTGACCTGCTGCGAGAGCATTTTGATAAAAACGGATTTGCCGGTGAGCTTTATATTTTTCGAAGTGGAGAGACGCTTGCGGAAGCCTTTGCGGTCGAGCCTTTCGACGTTGTATTTCTGGATATTTATATGGATGGCATAAACGGGCTGAAAACAGCCGAAACACTTCGGGGGATGGACCCCGGTTTTTCGCTGGTCTTTATCACCACCAGCACGGACCATGCCCTGGACTCCTTTTCCCTTCGTACGAATGACTATGTGGTAAAGCCGATCAAACGAGAGGACATTGAAAGAGCCTTTTCCAGGTGCAGGGATGTTTTCCTGAAAAACGGCCGGTTTATCGAGGTGCCGTCTGAACGTAACAAGCGAAAAATTCCACTTCATAAAATCATGTTCATGGAGGTGTACGGCAAAGAGGTTCTTGTACATACGCCCAAGGAAACGGTCAAAACCTCCGTACCCCTGGATGAACTTGAAAAAATGATAACCGGCGCTTTCCTGCGCTGCCACCGCTCCTACATCGTAAACCTGAATTATGTGGGGGCCATCGGGCCGGATGATTTTCAGATGCTGGGCGGCAGTCTTGTTCCCCTGCGCCAGCGGGGGCGGGCCGAGTTGCGGGACGCCTATGCCGATTTCGTCTCCGACCGGCTGTTTGAGGTGTCGCCATGAGCCGGTGGAAAAGGCGGGCGCTGTCCGTGGCGCTGGCTGTCTGCCTGATGTTTTGCCAGAGCGTATATGCCTTTGCGGAGGGATCGGAAGAAGCACCTTCACAGGTTCCCGCCGGGTACAGCGAATCCGATATGGAAGAATCCGAATCTTTCGAGCAACCGATCGAGCCTGAACCGGAGGAACCCGCCCAACCGCAAGCAGCATCCCCCACCGATTTGCCCGACCCGCAGGAGATCGGAGAGCCGGAGGCCGTAACAGATGAAGTTGAACTGAAAGCGTGGATAGCGCAGCACAGCGAAACGGGCGGCACGGTATATCTGGCCGACTGTGTAACCATTACGCAAGATATGGGGATATACGGCATCAGCGGAGAAATCACCGTGGATACCGGCAGCCATGGTCTTGTGTTTGACGGCGGTGCGCTGCCAAGCAGCGATATTTTCATTACCGGCGAGGGCGTGGACATGCCCGTGGTAAAAGTGCTGCGGACGGGCGGCGGTTCCCCTTGGGATACCCCATGGAACAACACTCTGCTGGAGCTGAGTATCACGGCCACCGGCAGGGATGGCATGGGCGGTACAGCCCTGCGCATTATGGCTGCAGAACCCAAAAGCATCAGCATGGACGCCCTCTACGAGCAGGGCGTGATTCGTTCCTATGGCAAGGGAGCCATAGGGCTTTGGCTGGATGTTCCGATGGAGGCATGGTGCTACCGGGTGGAGGTCTTTGGCGACAACAGCGTGGCGGTTTACGCTCCAACTGGCGCTGATCTTTACTACTGCAAGCTGACCGCCGACGGAAACGGGGCGGCCTCCGCGGCGGGAAACGATCTGCTGCTGGATTCCTGCGCCGCCTTTCCCGTACCTTCCGATGTGCAAAGCATCAACCGCCGTGCGATGGAGGCATCCTTTTCCCGGCTGTATCTGCCGTTGGAGCAAAACGGCGGCCTTTTCGGTGCCATTGAGATGCTCAATACCCCGACTGTTTTCCTTGACGGCGGTGATGGTATCCTATCCCGGCCGTTTGCCGTTTATTGGGATATGGATGCGTATTACGATATTGATACCGGCGTTTTGGGGACAACGATGGTATCAGGCGCCGTCGCCCCGGCTTTATACGGCCTTGGGGTGTTTGATGATGTATCCATTGAGTTGACGGTCGAGGTGCGCGACCCGGACTTGCCCTGCATCAGCCAGATCGCCGTGCGGGAGCTTGACGGCAAACGGTATGCGGTATTGAACTTCTGGTGGGCCTATGACCCCACAGACGCAAGCGTTATATTGTGGCGCTCCGACGACGAGGGCCAAACATGGCGGGACGCCACCCGCTCGCCGGACATATCGTGGAGCAATGATTCGGTGGATTTCAGCTATGATACGCTGGCGCATTCGGTGTGGTTTCAGATTGAGGTCATCGGCGCGGGCGAATCCAACATTGCCGTTTTAGATGAAAGGGATGGCGTCTTTATGGGCGGGAACGGTGGCGACCGCACCGGAACCGACCGGGAGGGCGCAGGACCTGTCGGCGGCGATGACGACACACCTACAGGCGGCCAACCGGACAACGGTGATGGCGGCACCCCCGACAATGGCGATAAACCCAGCGGCGGCGATGACAGCACACCTACAGGCAGCCAACCGGACAACGGTGATGGCAGCACCTCCGACAACGATGATAAACCGGGCGGTGACAATGAGGGTACACCCGGCAATGGTGGTGAACCCACAGATGGCGGTGAACCGAACAGCGACGAAGCCGGGAAGGATGGCGATGGAGAAGACATCCGATACACGCAGGGCGACACAGATGCAAAAGCCCTGACACCTGCTCCCGCAGATGTGCCTCCCCTGGGTGCGGCTGATGAGAATATTTCGGCATGGAAACCGGTATCGGCGGCGGCCTTAGACCCGGCAGCGAGAGCGAAGGAAAATCCCGAAGCCGATGGGGAACATCCCGCAGATGAAGATGCAGATGGAATCCCGCTCTCCGCGGCGGGCGAACTGCTGCCGCTGATAGACGCGCCGCTAATTTTTGACTCGGAGCAATCCGCACCCGAGCCGGGATTTTCGGCAAGCGCCTTAGTGGTTTTCTTTGTCGGTGTGGCGACCTTGTGTATCGGCGCGCTGCTTATTCTCCGGTCGGGCTGGTTTTGGAGGTGGCGGCATGGAAAAGAATAAGACTACCTACGCCCGGACCAGTTTGGCGCTCAAGGTAGCGGTGGTACTGGCGCTTTCCGCCGCCGTCTTTCTCATGGCTTACCAGCACGACAACAAATATACGGCGCAGGGGCCGAAAGCACGGGACGGCATCCTTACGCTGGACAGCGAAAGCCTTGGGTTACATCCTGTCCTTTTCCTTGCGGACGGCTGGGAGTATTATGGCGGCCGCCTACTTACGCCCGAGAATTTTGAAAGTGACCAGCCACCCCCCGATCAATATATGTTCATCGGTCGATTCGGCGGCTTTGAGAAATGGAACGGCGGCTCTCCCCACGGCAGCGCCAGCTACCGGCTGAACATCCGAATACCGGCAGCGCCAGCTGCCTATCTGCTGGAACTGCCCGAAATCTTTTCCGCTTACCGGTTGTACATCAACGGCAGACAGGTCATGCAGATGGGCGAGCCTGACCCGGAGCGGTACCGGCCGGAAACTGCCAACCGTAGTATCAGCATCGAAGCGGGAGGAAACATTGAAATCCTGTTTGCGGTGTCCGATTACTCCCATCTGTACAGCGGCATGGTGTACCCGCCTGCCTTTGGGGAGCCGGACGCCGTGGCCGATCTTTTGAGCGCAAGGCTTGTTTTCCGAAGTCTGTTGTGCGCCGTGGCGCTGACCATTGGGGTGCTCTCGGTCATGGTGGGGCTGCTGTCCCGCAGGAATACGCTGACGCTGCTGTTTGGGCTATTGTGCCTGTTCTTTGTGGGGTATGTGAGCTATCCCATCACCAGAACTCTGCTGACCGGTTTCCGACTTCAATATGTTCTGGAGAATGTGTCTTTCTGTGCCATGCTGGGTATTACCATGCTCATTGCCATGCGGGTGAGCGGCTTGCCCAAGAAGTGGGGCTTGTCCTTCGTGGGTTTCGGTGGTTTGATGTGCGCGGCAGCGGTGGCGCTGCACCTGTTCTTGCCTCTGGGAAGTCTCAATATGATGCTGGGCTATTCTCGTCTCATATCGGCCTATGAGTGGATTTCCGCAGGGTTTATCGGGGCGGCGGTTTGGTATGCCATACGAAAAGGCACGGCGCATATTACCCCTCTGCTCTATGGCGTGGTGATGTTCACCTGTGCCCTGATGACTGACAGGCTGTTGCCAGTGCATGAACCGATTCTCACCGGCTGGTTTATTGAGATCGCCAGCTTTGCCCTGGTGCTTTGCATTGGTACGGTGACTGGGCAGGAGGTGGCGGCCAGATACCGGGAGAGCGCGGTAATGACTGAACGAGCAGGCAGTATGGAGCGGCTGTACAAGAGCCAGCTCACCCATTTTGAGATGCTAAAACAGGAAATGGAGCAGACAAAAAGCATGCGCCACGATCTGCGGCATCATCTCACCATGATGGATGAGTATGTACAGACCGGGCAGTATGACAAGCTGGGGGCATACATGAAGGAATACCGGGTGGCCTCTGCCAGTGGAGAACTGCCCGAGTATTGCCCCATTGATGTTCTCAACACACTGACCCATCACTATCACGGGATGGCAAGCCGGAACAACATTCATTTAGACTTTCGCTGCGATCTAAAAACAGCGGCAGACCCAAGCTGCACCGGTATGACCGATTCGGATTTGTGCTGCCTGTACGCGAACCTGATGGAAAACGCTGTGGAAGCCTGTCAGCGCATCCCGACAGGGCACAGGGCCATCCGTGTCGCTGTTTTCCGTATCGCCCCGGATATTTTGTGTATTCGGGTGTGGAACTCGGCTGAAAATGTCCGGCAGGCCGGAGGGAGGTTCCTTTCCTCCAAGAAGGACGGGCAGACCGGATATGGGCTGCTGTCCATAAAAACGATTGCAGGGAAGTATGGCGGCAAAGCAGAATTTCGCTGGGATGAGGCTAAAAAGGAGTTTGAAAGCAAGATTACGGTGACAGTGTAAGATAGGATGTCGAACCAGCCCTTGTCTGCGGGTACTGGTTAAAAGGCGGGAAACGCCCGGCAAGCTACGCAGGTCGGAGCGCACTTACGTTTTCGGTCTGCTTTGCCTGATATAGCGCGGGACGACTGCATAGCCGGAACCCGGCCTCTAAATGAGTGACTGTCATCTCTACTGGGCATCGGGTTCACGTCCTACTTGATTTCTCATTTATCACTTTGTCAAGAGTAGCAAGCAAAAACAGAGAACTGCCGTAATTGGCAGCTCTCTGTTTTTGCTTATTCAGCAATGTTCACTTGTACCGCAAATACGTTCTTCACAATGTGAAGGGTTCGTATCTGCGCGTTATGGTGGAGCTGAGGGGAGTTGAACCCCTGTCCGAAAACGCTTTGACGGGAACTTCTCCGGGCGCAGACGGTTATTTACATTCCCTTACCCAGGCGTGAGCCGTCACACTCAGGGGTTTGGTAGCTTCATGATTCATGGTGCGCTCAAAGCTTTGCGCACGCACGGACGCCACTCAATCACGCCCCAGCCGGACCCGTGGCCCTGACCGGTGGGACGACCGCGTTAAGCCGCGGCGAGAACTACGTTATCGTTGTTCTTTAATTTATAAGTTGCCCATTTTATGGATGCTGGGCGCATCCGCCCGCTATTCCCGCCTCCACATCCCCGTCGAAACCGGTACAGCCCCATATGGTTGGAGCAAAGTCCGCTTTGCGCCTCCTCTCCCCGGCGAAACCACTGTGCTGGGTTTCACCGGGAGAACGAGGACGAAGGGAACCGGGAGAAGGTGAGAGACGATTTGAGATTTTTAGACCTTTTCCGGCGTAGGATAGTCCACACCGAAGGTATCCACCGTGACGGATTTGATGAGCTGGGGCTGGCGGGGCTTGTCGTTGAAGTCGGCGTCCACGCTCACGATGGCATCGGCGGTCTCCATTCCCTCGACGACCTTGCCGAAAGCCGCGTAGTCGCCGTCGAGATGGGGGGCCTTCTCCACCATGACAAAGAACTGACTGCCCGCCGAGTTGGGATTCATGGCCCGGGCCATGGAGAGGACGCCCCGGTCGTGGCGGAGGTCATTCTTCACGCCGTTGCGGGCGAACTCGCCCTTGATGGAGTACCCCGGGCCGCCCATGCCGGTGCCGTCGGGGCAGCCGCCCTGGATCATAAAGCCGGGGATAACGCGGTGGAAGATGAGGCCGTCATAAAAGCCGGATTTCACGAGGGAGATAAAATTGTTGACGCTGTTGGGGGCCGCCTCGGGGTAGAGCTCGGCGACCATTTTAGAGCCGTTCTCCATCTCGAAGGTGACCATAGGATTCTGAGCCATGGGAAACACGTCCTTTCTGTTAGTAGCGTGTGCGGTCTTTCATGGTGCGGTCCATCTCGCGCTTGGCGTCCTTGGCGGCGGCGGCCTCCCGCTTGTCGTAGAGCTTTTTGCCCTTGCAAAGGCCGATCTCCACCTTGACCCTGGCGTTCTTGAAGTAGACCGAGAGGGGAATCAGGGCGTATCCGTCAGTCTTGGTGAGTTGGTAGAGCTTTAAAATCTCACGCTTATGCATGAGGAGCTTACGCGGGCGGCGGGGGTCCTTGTTGAAGATATTGCCCTGCTCGTAGGGGGAGATGTGGACGCCGTGGAGCATCATCTCTCCATCCTTGGCGATACAGAAGGAGTCCTTCAGGTTGATGTTCCCCTGACGGATGCTCTTGACCTCGGTACCTGCGAGGGAGACGCCTGCCTCGTATTTCTCCTCCACAAAGTAGTCGTGGTAGGCTTTGGAATTCTTTGCGATGAGTTTGATTCCCTTGGGCTCCATAGTCACACCTCCCGCGCCGGAGTAAATCGGGGTTAGATAACTATTATAGCATATTTGTCAAGAGGTCAAACAGGGGGGAGGGCCGGAACAGAGGGGCGGACCGCAGGAAAATACTGGAGAAGGGCCGCCAGGGCGTCCCGCTCCAGGATGAGATGGCCGTGCTCGGTAAGGCATGCGTCCAGATAGGGGCAGGGCCGCTCGGACCGGCCGAACTCGGAGAGGAATCCGGCCAGCCGCTCCTGTCCGGCAGGAAGTGAGAGCCACCACCGCCCGTCGTACCAGAGGAGGGCCGCCTCCGGGCAGGCGACGGGCATGACCTGGGCGGCGGCGATCAGGTCCTCGCAGTCGCCAAAGGAGAGCCAAAGGTGTTCGGGGACGCGGATGCGGGCGAAGACCAGCACGCCGCAGGCGTTGGGATAGGCCTCGATTTCGATGGCCCCGTCCAGGGCGATGCCCGCCTCGTCAAAGGCGGTTTGAGTGAGCTCCAGCGCCCGCTCCAGAGTGAGTTGGGCGGGCGTGAGGCCGTGCTCCCGCAGGTCGGCCGGAGTAATGTAGAGCGCCACGCTGGCGGTTCCGATGGGCTGGATGGTCATGGGGAGCCCCCTTTCTGAAAGATGTTCAGTAGACACTATTATACGGGGCGCGGCAGGGCAATGATAGCTGTAAAGTTTGCCGAAAGTGGAAAAGGTCAGACTAGCGGGACGCGCGGGCTTGTGATA
>DATMXU010000244.1:0-3246 GCA_035562355.1 Pseudoflavonifractor sp. | reverse complement strand
GTAAAACAGTTGGAATTATTACGGGCAGTTTGAGAAAAAACTCTTTTTCCGGAAGCATCGCCGAGTATATCAAGAGTCACGCGCCGGCAGGGGTGGAGTTTAAAGCAATCGATATCAGCGAGCTCCCCCTTTATAATCAGGACTTTGACGGCGCTGACCCCAAAGAATACGCTATATTCCGCAATGAAATACAGGCCTTGGACGGGGTGCTCTTCATCACGCCGGAACACAACCGTTCCATTCCCGCGGCGCTGAAAAACGCACTGGATGTGGGGTCGCGTCCTTATGGGAAGAATGTCTGGAACGGCAAGCCAGGGGCGGTCATCAGCCAGTCCCCCGGAGGGATCGGCGGATTTGGGGCAAATCACCACCTGCGTCAGGTACTCGCCTTTCTGAATGTGTTGACCCTTGCCCAGCCGGAAGCCTATATTGGTTCTTACCACACTTTGATCGATGAAAACGGCTCATTGAGCAATGCGGATACAAAAGCGTTCATTGACAGTTTCATAAGTTCTTTTGTGGCTTGGATCGAAAAGCTTTCCTAAGTTTTCACAATAGTTTTAAAGGGAGTCAATCTTTACCGATTGACTCCCTTTCTATGTAAACCGAAGGTAAGACGGACTCGAGGTTTATTTTAAGGAATTAAAGTGCATGATCGGGCTGAGGAGGATTTTCCGGGAAACGGCCGACGTGTATCTGGACAGAGAAAACCGCCCGGACAAGATCATGTCCGGGCGGCTGTGCACATTTTTAGAGAGGCAACCTTAGTCAGAGCGTCTTTATCCCCAAAAGCCCGGCGGCCAGCTCCAGCTCCCTGGAGAGGTCCTCAAACGCGAAGACCTGATGGCAGCCCAAGGCGGTGCGGAGATACTTGTCCGGGTCATCCCAGCGGACCCGCAGTTGGGTCCGGCAGGTTGGCTCCCTGGGGCCCTCCACAGGCGCGCCGGTCTGGACGGTCATGGCCTCCACCGCGGCGGAGAAACGGCAGGCGGTAAGCCGCTCTACCATGGGCAGCTCCACCTGGGGGCTGACGCCGATGCCGCTCTCGTGGTGGCTGCGCAGGATGTAGGGGCACTGCTCCCCGCAGACGTGCAGGGGCGCGGTGCAGTGGGAAAAGCTGACCGTCCCGTCGCTCTGAAGGCTGGGGTTTGCCATCCACAGCCTTGTCTTTGCCAGCTTTTTCATCAGCAGCATGGTGCAGGCGCTGTCCAGGTCCCCCTCGCACGCGGCTATCCTGTCGGCACTGTCGTTCAGGCGGCTCACGCCAAGGCAGGTGGTCGTGCCGGTGGCGAGGAGAGAGAAACAGGCCACGGCCGCGCCGTCCGCATGATAGCGCTCCAGCAGCTCCTCCAGGGCCGCGCCCATCCGCCCGGCCTCCAGGAGGTCGGCGGAGCTGGGCTCACGGATCTCCCCGGCCCCGGCGCGCACCGGATGGATAAAGGCCTCCGCCCGCTGGTCGGACGTGGCGCGGTAGAGCTCCTCCAGCTCCCGCTGTGCCACCCGCTCCACCGTGACGCCCAGCAGCCGGGTGTAGTCCGACGCGTCCCGGCTCACGCTGATGACCCATGGCTCCGGCTCCCCCACCATGAGGAGCTTGGCCCCCCGAAGAAAGGCGCAGGCCTCGGCCGCCCGCAGGCTCTGCTCCAACTCCTTCCGGGTGGCGGCCAGGAGGGTCCGGCCATTTCGCCGGAGCACCGCCCAGCAGTCCATCACCGTGGGGGCGGCGTTGTGGCCCAGCATCTTCTCGGCGCACCGGGGGGAGAAGAAACCGTTGACATACCCCGCCAGAAGGACGGTGAACATGCTATTCTCCGCCGCTGTGAGAATCATGCTCTGCACCGCGCCGCTCATAGGGATGGCCGCCAGCACCTGACCCGGCGCAATACCCTCCAGGTCTCCCGGCTCGGTGATGAGGCGGCAGTCCGCCCCCTCGCCCAGCTCCTCCCGGAGGGCCCCGTAGACCTCCTTAAGCTCCGCCTCGTCGCTCCAGTAGCGCCGTGCCGCAAAAAAACAGAAAATCGTTTTCATACCGTTTCTCCTTCCGCCGCGTGTGCAGCTGTTTTTTTCAGCATAACGTCCTTTACCCCTTTTCGTCAATTCATCTCTGTGCTAGAATGATTCCAAAATGGAATGGAGGCGCTTTCATGGAGCTGCGGCAGCTGGAATACTTCCTGGCAATTTTGGAGACGGGCGGTTTCTCCGCCGCGGCGGAGAAACTCTACCTCTCACAGTCCTCCCTCTCGAAACAGATCATCAAGCTGGAGCGGGAGCTGGGCCAGCCCCTTTTCACCCGAAACAGCCGCCCCGTGGCGCTCACTGAGGCGGGCAGAGCCCTGGCCCAGACCGCGCCCGGCATGGTACTGGCCTGGGAACGGCTGCGGGGCGAGCTGGCGGCGGGCGGGCTCTCCCTGGCTGTTACCCAGATTCTGGCCCACTATGGCCTCGCCGAGCGGCTTGCCCACTTCTCCAGGATCTACCCCCAATTTAACCTCCAGATCTCCGAGCGCGACAACGGCGAGATCCCACGGCTGCTGGAGAGCGGCCAGGCGGAGCTTGCCATCTTCCGCTGGGACGGGGAGGAGGACGGCCGGCTGGAGCGCCTGTCGCTCTGCACCGACGAGCTTGCCCTGCTTGTACCCCGTAGCCACCCGCTCAGCGGCGGCGGCCCGGTCTCTCTCCGGGCGCTGGCGGGAGAAAAATTCATCCTCCTGGGGGGCGGCACCCACCTCCAGTCCACCATTGCCCGCTGCCTTGAACGCGCGAGCCTTACCCCCGACGTCATCTACGAGGGTTCCAACACCGACACCATCCGGGCCCTGGTGGCCACGGACTCCGGCATATCCATCATGCTCTCCCACATCGCCGCGCACCTGGCGAAGGAGGATGCGCGCCTGGGCGTTCTGCGATTCACCGAGACCAGCCCCCTTGAGATCGTCCTCGCCGCCGCCAAAGGCGTCCCCCTCAGCTCCGGCGCCCAGGCCCTGTGGTCCTTCCTCCGTAACGGCCCCCGCTGAGGGGGACGTCAGACTGTCGATAAAGCCTCGATCTGAAGGAATCGGAGGGAGGGATAGTGTGAAAGGGGACCGTCAGGGTCCCCTTTCGCGTGCAGGAAAAGTGCCACAGCCTGTCGGAAAGACTTTTTCGACAGGCTGAACGGTCCCCGCTGAGGGGGGCCGTTTCCAGCCTCTCGTTTACAATAATTCCAGATTTTAAACTTTGACTTTCTTTGATTTCGGCGATGTGCAA
>DATMXU010000243.1:0-13079 GCA_035562355.1 Pseudoflavonifractor sp. | reverse complement strand
GGGCAAGGCGGCGGGCGGTTTCCTGGCCGACCGCCTGGGCAGGCGGCGGGTGGCCGCCATGTCCCTGCTCCTGGCGGCGCTGGGTTTTCTGGGCTCCGACTACCCGGCGCCGGGGCTCCTCGCGGTCTTCTTCTTCAATATGACCATGCCCCTCACCCTATGGGGCGCGGCGCGTATCCTGCGGGGCGCGAAGGGCCTGGCCTTCGGTCTGCTCACCTTCGCCCTCTTCCTGGGGACCCTCCCCCTGCTGCTGGGGGTTCCTCTGGCGGATGGGAGCGGCGGCCTGTACGCGGCGGGGGCCGCCGGCTCCCTGCTGCTGCTGAACTTGGGACTGAGAGAGGAGGAGTATTTGACATGAAGGATATCCTGCCCCCGCTGCTCGTCACGCTGGCGCTGGAGGTCCCTGTCGCGGCGCTGTGGGGCCTGCGGCGCAGTGACCTGGCGCTGTGCGTGCTGGTCAACCTGCTCACCAACCCCCTGGTCAATCTCCTGCACCTGTTTTTCCCCTCTGTCTGGGTCCTGCTGGCCCTGGAGTGCGCCGCCGTGGCGGCCGAGGGGACCCTGTACCGCTCCCTGGGCCATGGGGTGCGAAAGCCATTCGGCCTGTCCATCACGGCAAACGCCGTGTCCTTCCTCCTGGGCGGCGCCATCCTGTTTTTCCTGCGGATTTATTTTTGGAGGTGGCTCGTATGAAATTGAGACGCTTTGCCTGCGCGCTGATTGCGGCACTCCTCACCCTCTCCACCGCCGCCCGGGCCGACGTACTCATTCCGGGACAAAAGCCGCCCCGGAACGAGTACTCCGAGGCCTTCGTCAAGCTCTATGCCGACAGTCTCACCGGCTGGGACGAAACCTACAACACCGCCCTCGACGGTGTGGAGGAGATCGTCCTGTGGCAGTACCCCAACTCCGGCCAGAGGACGAGGACGATCGACGTCGACTGGTTTAGGAACGGTGAAGGGGACATCGGCGGATACTTCGACACCTGCTATATGGACGGCCAGGGCCGCTTTTGGGCCTACGTGGGCTACGCCTACGGGCGGCAGATGGCCTGGGCCTGCCTCTCAGACCCGGTCAACCCCAATCTCCCCGCTGACCCCGCGGTGACGGCGGCGGTGGAGCGGGAGGTGGGGGCCATGCTGTGGCGGGAGAACGCCCCCGCGGTCATCCTTGTGGCCGGGATCGTCGCCGTCACGGGCGCGCTCATCTATGTGTTCTGGTACCGGAGAAAACGGGTAAAATAGCGGAGACGGGCGTCAAGGGGAATACCTTGCAGGACGCGGGCGGCCAAAGGGCCGACTTTCCCCCGCGCTCTTGCAATCTCTCCCTTATTCGGGTATAATGACAAAGATTGAGAAACAAACGCGAGGAAGTGCCAGATATGCCAGATAGGAAGTACGATTTTGCCGGTATTGAGCCCAAGTGGCAAAAGAAATGGCTGGAGGAGAAGACCTACCACTGTGAAAACCACAGTGAGAAGCCCAAGTTTTACGGGCTGATCGAGTTCCCCTACCCCTCGGGCCAGGGACTCCACGTGGGCCATACGCGCCCCTATACCGCCATGGACGTGGTGGCCCGGAAGAGGCGGATGGACGGATACAATGTCCTCTTCCCCATGGGGTACGACGCCTTCGGCCTGCCCACCGAGAATTACGCCATCAAAAATCACATCCACCCGGCCAAGGTGACGGCGGACAATATCGCCAACTTCACCGCCCAGCTTCAGAGGCTGGGCTACTCCTTCGACTGGGACCGGGTGGTCAACACCACCGACCCCGGCTACTATAAGTGGACCCAGTGGATATTCCTCCAGCTCTACAAAAAGGGGCTGGCGTATAAGACCACCATGCCCGTGAACTGGTGTACCTCCTGCAAATGCGTCCTCGCAAACGAGGAGGTGGTGGACGGCGTATGTGAGCGCTGCGGCTCACCCGTCATCCGCAAGGAGAAGAGCCAGTGGATGCTCAAAATCACCGAGTACGCCCAAAAGCTCATCGACGGGCTGGAGGACCTCGACTTCATCGAGCGGGTCAAGACCCAGCAGGTAAACTGGATCGGCCGGAGCACGGGCGCCGAGGTGGACTTCAGCACCACCGAGGGGGACAAGCTCACCGTCTTCACCACCCGGCCCGACACCCTCTTCGGGGCCACCTATATGGTCATCGCCCCCGAGCACCCCTATGTAAAGAAGTGGGCGGACAAGCTCTCCAACCGCTCTGAGGTAGGGGAGTACGTGGCCGCCGCCGCCCGCAAGTCCGACTTTGAGCGCAGCGAGCTCACCGCCGACAAGGAGAAGACGGGCGTGGAGCTCCAGGGCGTGCGGGGCATCAACCCGGTCACCGGGAAGGAGATCCCCATCTTCATCTCCGACTATGTCCTCGTCACCTACGGCACCGGGGCCATCATGGCGGTGCCCGCCCACGACAGCCGCGACTGGGCCTTCGCCAGGAAGTTCGGCCTGCCCATCGTCGAGGTGGTGGCGGGCGGCAACGTGGAGGAGGAGGCCTTTACCCTCAAGGACGACACCGGCCTTATGGTCAACTCCGGCTTTATGGACGGCATGACCGTGAAGGAGGCCATCCCCGCCATGATTAAATGGCTGGGCGTACAGGGCCTGGGCCATGAGAAGGTCAACTACAAGCTGCGCGACTGGGTCTTCTCCCGCCAGCGCTACTGGGGCGAGCCCATCCCCATGATCTGGTGCGACAAGTGCGGCTGGGTGCCCATGGATGAGCACGCCCTGCCCCTCCTCCTGCCCGACGTGGAGAGCTACGAGCCCACCGACACCGGCGAGAGCCCCCTCTCGAAGATGACCGACTGGGTCAGCACCACCTGCCCCCGCTGCGGCGGCGCGGCCAAGCGGGAGACCGACACCATGCCCCAGTGGGCGGGCTCGTCCTGGTACTTCCTGCGCTATGCCGACCCCCACAATGCCGAGGCCCTGGCCTCCCAGGAGGCCCTTGATTACTGGACTCCTGTGGACTGGTACAACGGCGGCATGGAGCACACCACCCTGCACCTCCTCTACTCCCGTTTCTGGAACCATTTCCTCTACGACATCGGGGCGGTCCCCGCCGCCGAGCCCTATAAAAAACGCACCAGCCACGGCATGATCCTGGGCGAGGGCGGCGAGAAGATGAGCAAGAGCCGGGGCAACGTGGTCAACCCCAACGACGTCGTCGCCGAGTTCGGGGCCGACACCATGCGCCTCTATATCATGTTCATCGGCGACTTTGAGAAGGCCGCCGCCTGGAGCTCCAACGCCGTCAAGGGCTGTAAGCGCTTTTTGGACCGGGTGTGGAACCTCTCAGGCCTGGCCGCCGACTCCCTGGAGTACAGCGCCGCCAACGAGAGCGCCATCCACAAGGCCATCAAGAAGGTCTCCGACGATATCGAGGCCATGAAGTTCAATACCGCCATCGCCGCCCTCATGGCGCTGGTGAACGACTTCTACGCCAACGGTCTTACCAGGGGCGACCTGAGCGCCCTCCTCCTCATGCTCTCCCCCTTCGCGCCCCATCTGGCGGAGGAGCTGTGGGAGAGTCTGGGCTTTGCCGCCGGGAAGGGCATGGCCTGCGCGCAGCCCTGGCCGGCCTATGACGCGGCCAAGACGGTGGACGCCGAGGTGAACATGGCCGTCCAGGTGGGCGGCAAGCTGCGCGGCACCATAGCCATGCCGGTGGACAGCGCCCAGGACGCGGTGGTGGCCGCCGCTCTCGGCGACCCCAAGGTGGGCAAATTTACCGACGGCATGGAGATCATCAAGGTCATCCACGTGCCGAACAAGCTGGTCAATCTCATCGTCAAGCCGAAAAACTGAGAAAAAAAAGGGCGACCGCTGGTGTAAAAAGTCCATACGGCACGAGAAGTCGTACTTGACAAGCGGTGAAAATTTGCATATAATACTACTGTTAAAGCCATATCTAGGCGTATACGCCTATGCCTGTGGCCCTTTCGCGGTGGAGGTATTTGCCGCGTCGGAGGGAGGGGAAATCAATGTCGGAAGTCCGTTTGAAGGATGGCGAATCTCTCGAAAATGCCCTGAAACGCTTTAAGCGTACCTGCGCGAAGTCGGGCGTCCTGGCCGAGGTGCGTAAGCGCGAGAGCTACGAGAGCCCGAGCGTTAAGCGCCGTAAGAAGTCTGAGGCTGCGCGCAAAAACAAGAAGAAGTTCTATTAAGATGTAAAAACCCCCGCAGCCACATGGCTGCGGGGGTTTTTGTGCGGATTGTCCCCCCTGGTATCAAAATCGGTGCGGCTGTGGGCCGTACCGATTTTGATACCCCCCTCGCTTGTGCTGTGCATAAGCGGCTGCGGCCCAATAGCCGCAGGCTATGCGTCGTACCAGGCACATGTCCCGGTACGGACATTTGTTGTTTTATTTCCGCCCATGGCGGAAACTCTGCGAGACACCGCAGAGGGCGGCGCTATTTTAAAATTTCCGGCAGCAGGTCGGTTACCTGCGGATAGGGGATGAGGGCGTCGGTGATCTCCAGGCTCTGGGCCACCTGCAGCTTTTTGCGGATGCTGGCGGCGTTGTCAAAAAGGATGAAGTGGGCGCCGTTTTGCGGGGACATGTATGTAAAGTAATAGGCGCACAGCTCGTTGGAAAAGAAGACCGAGGGGGCAAGGCGCTCCATCCGCTTTTCCAGCTCCTCCTGCGTGAGAGGGACGCCCTGTCCGCTGGGAGAGGGGAGGAAGAAGTCCTGAGTCACCCGCTCCACGGCCAGGGCCACCCGCTCCGCGCCGTACTGCTCCGCCGCCTCCTCGAGCCGCTGGCGGAGGGAGCCGCCAGAGAGGGCGGTGGAGATGAGCACTTTTGTCTTGTCCGAGAAACGGGCATAGGGCTCGGTGACGTACAGGGGCCAGCCCCGGCGATGGGTTTGCTCCCCCAGCTCGGCCACAATCTTGCCCAGGATACTGAAGGGCCGGGCCTCGAAATCGCAGACGATCCCGTCGAAATTGCGGGCCACGCACTCCCGTATTACCTCCTGGCAGAAGGGTGCAGACTCGCCCTGCCCATCGAACCCGGTATCATCGATGACCATGAGGCCGCCCCGGACAGCCACCGGCATGTTGGAGCGGTAGAGGTGGGGCCCGCCGCCTACCCGGTAGGCCATGTGGGCCACCGGCACGCCCAGAGCCAGGACGGCGCGGCTCTGGTCCGGCGGAGTGGTGAGGATCAATTTGAAGGAAGTCTGCATAAGAGAGGAACCCCCTTGTCCATGTTTTGTTTGCGTGATATAATAACCGCTAAGCGGCTAAGATAGCACTTTGATGCAGTCGGTTCCCGCCCTCTGGGCGCGGCTGCCGATGATGCCGCGCATCACAAAACGCTATGCGTTTGTGATACTAACCCATACATATGCACAGGATATGGAAAGTATGAACCGGAAGTTTCGGGAGGTGAAACGCGTGTCCATTCTTCCTGTCCCGGACCGGGTCTTCCGGAGCGTCACGGAGATTGACCCCGCGGAGCTGGCGGGCCGGGGCATTAAGCTCTTACTGGCGGACCTGGACAATACCCTGGCCCGATACGGACAGGCCGAGCCGGAAGGCGCTGTGGTGGCCTGGCGTGAGCGCCTGCGGGGGGCGGGGGTGGCGCTTTTCCTCCTCTCCAACAGCCGCCGCCCGACACGGGTGGCCCATTACGCCCAGGCGCTGAGAATACCGGTGCTGGGCCACGCGGGCAAGCCGAGCAGGGCGGGCTATCGCAGGGCCATGGCACAGATGGGCTGCACGCCGGAGGAGACCGCCATGGTGGGGGACCAGATATTCACAGACATCCTGGGGGCCAGGCGGGCTGGCGTCACCGCATTTCTGGTGGAGCCCGTCGAGCTGGGGCGCAACCCGGGGCGGTACATCCGCTACGCCGTGGAGACCCCCTTCCGTACCGCTGGAAAGCGCAAAAACAGCCGGTATACCAACCAATACTAAGGAGAGACCTATGGCAGTAAAATTCGGCCCGGCGGGAAACTCGGACAGCTTTTCCGCCGTCCACAAATCCTCTCTGGCCGCGCCCGAGTGGATCCGGGACTTCGGCCTGGACGCCTACGAGTACCAGTGCGGCAAGGGGATCCACGTGGGGGAGGAGACGGCCCGCAAGCTGGGGGAGAACGCATATGCCTGCGGCATCTCCATGAGCCTCCACGCCCCCTATTTCATCAACCTGGCGAACCCAGACCGGTCGAGCTTGGAAAAGACGGCAGGCTATATCGTCGCCTCCTGCCGCGTCGCCGACTGGATGGGGGCGGGGCGCATCACCGTCCACACCGGGTCTGTCATGAAACGAACCCGGCGGGAGGCCCAGGAGGTGGCCCTGGCCTCGGTAAAAGAGGTCGTCAAGACCGTGGACGGGGAGGGCTACGGCCACATCACCCTGTGCCTTGAGACCATGGGGAAGATCAACCAGCTGGGCGACCTGGATGAGGTCCTGGAGTTATGTCAACTGGACGGGCGGCTTTTGCCCTGCGTGGACTTTGGGCATCTCTACGCCCGCACCCTGGGGGAGATGGACGGGAGCCGGGAGCAGGTCCGCCGCATTCTGGACCGGATGGGGGAGCTGCTGGGCGAGGAGCGGGCAAGCCGCTTTCACAGCCACTTCTCCAAGATCCAGTTCACCCCCGGCGGCGGGGAGAAGGTGCACCTCACCTTTGCCCAAAGCGACTACGGCCCCGACCACATACCCCTGATGCAGGAACTTGCCGAGCGGGGCTGGAGTCCCACCATCATCTGCGAGAGCGCAGGTACCCAGGCGGAGGACGCGCTGGAGATGAAGAGCGTATACCAGGCGTATCGCATAGACGAGTAGACGCGCGCTCGCGGGGCCCCACAAAGTGGGGCGGCGCGGATGCGCCGCGCAAGCGTTTTGCCGCAGGCAAAACCTTGGCGCAAGGCGGAATTCAGTTCCGCCGCGCAGTTGAAAGGACGGGGTCCCCGGCGGGTGAAACCCGCTGGGGCTATCTAAATTTATGACAGGAAAGAAGAGAGCGCCATGAACCACCTGAAACAGATTGCCGCCAAGCTGGATGAGTACGGCTTGGACGCCATGCTCCTCTCCAGCACGCCGGGGGAGTACTACGCCGTGGGGTTCCACGGGGAGGGGTTCGTCATCGTCACGAGGGGGGAGTGCCGCTATTTTACCGACGCCCGCTATATTGAGTCCGCCGAAGGGCGGGTGACCGGGGCGGTGGTCACCATGACCGACCGGAACAAGAATTACCGGGTTCTCCTGAGCCAGGCGGTCACCGAGCTGGGGATCCGAAAGATGGGCTTTGAGGACGGGTATATGACGGTGGCCCAGTACCAGGTCTATTCCGATCTCCTGCCCTGCGCGCTGGAGCCTGCTCAGAACCTGGTGAACGACCTCCGCGCCGCCAAGGACGAGGAGGAGATCGCGCTCATGGCGGAGGCCCAGCGCATCACCGACGCGGCCTTCGCGGAGATCGTCAAGTTCCTCCGGCCCGGCATGACCGAGCGGGAGGTAGCCGCCCGGCTGGTGTACGACCTGCTGCGCCTGGGGGCTGACAAGGTGTCCTTCGACCCCATCGTGGTCTCCGGCCCCAACGGGAGCCTGCCCCACGGTATCCCCGGCGACAGGAAGATCGAAACGGGCGAGTTCGTCACCATGGACTTTGGCTGTATGTACGGCGGCTATTGCTCCGACATGACCCGCACCGTGGCGGTGGGGGAGCCCACCGAGGAGATGCGAAAGGTGTACGACACCGTCCTCGCCGCCCAGCTCGCCGGGATCGCCGCGACGAGGGCGGGCGTCCCCGGCAGTGACATTGACGGGGCCGCCCGCAAGGTGATCGAGGACGCGGGATATGGGCCGTACTTCGGCCACGGGTACGGCCACAGCCTGGGAATCGAGATCCACGAAAGCCCCAACGCCAGCACCGCGGAGGACCGCCTCATGCCCGCGGGGGCCGTGGTGTCCGCCGAGCCGGGCATCTATCTGCCGGGCCGTTTCGGCGTGCGCATCGAGGACGTGACGGTATTCACGCCCGACGGCTGCGTGGTCCTCACCAAGTCCCCCAAGGAGCTCATAATCCTCTGAGGGATGGAGGGTTCGGCCGGTCGGAAAATCACGCAAAATTCCGATAAGTTCTGGAAAAGTCCTTGCGCATTGGGACAAAATAGGGTAAAATAGCTTGACTAATTTTGCGTTTCCGTTTTTGATATACTTTTTTGGAGGATGGATAACCCATGATTACAGCAAGTGATTTCCGCAATGGCATGACCTTTGAGATGGACGGTCAGGTCATGCAGGTCGTCGAATTCCAGCACGTGAAGCCCGGCAAGGGCGCGGCCTTTGTGCGTACCAAGATGAAAAACGTCATCACCGGCGGCGTGACCGAGACCTCGTTCAACCCCACCGCCAAGTTCGAGGAGGCCTATGTGGAGCGCAAGGACATGGAGTACAGCTACAACGACGGCGACCTCTACTACTTCATGGACGGGGAGACCTACGAGCTGGTGCCCATCGACAGCCATGTACTGGGCGATTCCTTCCGTTTCGTGAAGGAGAATATGTCCTGTAAGATCAACTCCTATAAGGGCAAGGTCTTCGCGGTAGAGCCCCCCACCTTCGTGGAGCTCGAGGTCACCGAGACCGACCCCGGGTTCAAGGGCGACACCGCCACCAACGTGACCAAGCCCGCCACCCTGGAGACCGGCACCGAGATCAAGGTGCCCCTCTTCATCAACCCTGGCGACAGGATTAAGATTGATACGAGAACCGGCGAATATCTGGAGCGCTGCAAATCGTAACCAGGGGCATAGACGCAGCCACCGAGGGCATGCTATGACATGCCCGCAGCTTTGGCCCATTGCGGCCTGAAAGGAGAACAATACCATGACTATTTCTGAGAAGGTCGCGTACCTGAAGGGGCTGGCCGAGGGCCTGAATCTCGACACCGAGAGTTCCAAGGAGGGCAAGCTCATCAATGTGATGATCGGCATCCTGGAGGAAGTCGGCATGTCCATCGAGGACCTGGAGGACAGCGTGGAGTCCCTGGGCGAGGAGCTGGATGCCGTCTCCGACGACCTGAGCGACGTGGAGGAGATCCTCTTCGAGGACGACGAGGATGACGACGATGAGGACGAAGACGACGAGGACGAGGACGACTTCTTCGAGGTCGAGTGCCCCAACTGCGGCGAGGACCTGTGCATCGACGAGTCCGTGCTGGCGGCCGGCAGCGTGGAGTGCCCCAACTGTAAGGGCAAGTTTGCCATTGAGACCGCCGGTGAGGACGATAGCTGCGGCTGCGGTCATGACCATGGCCATCACCACCACCATTATCATCACCATGATCACGACCACGGTGACTGCTGTGGCCACGACCACGCAGAGCCCGAGCAGGAAGAGGAATAAGCGCATCATAAAGCCCCGGTATCCGGCTGGATGCCGGGGCTTTTTTGTGTCTTTAAGGAGCGCTGCGCGCCATAAAATCTGTCCGCAGAGGGCCGCGTCAAGGCTTGCGGAATTCCCTGCGCGGGGGTATAATAATAACAGAAGTTAGCAAAAGCGAACTTTGGACGAGAAGGTATGACCGATGACGGAAGGGACAGCGCAGCATAAGGGCACCCTGGAGGACCTGCAGCCCGGTGAGCAGGGCATCATACTCCGGGTGGGGAGCGACAAGGGGCCGGTAAAACGACGGCTGGTGGACATGGGGCTCACGCCCGGTACCGAGGTGACGGTGCGCAAGATCGCCCCCTTCGGAGACCCCATCGAGGTAAACCTCCGGGGCTATGAGCTCTCCCTCCGCAAGGAGGACGCGCGGCAGATCGCCCTTGCCACCGGGGAGGAGGCCAAGGGGTTTCGCACCGCCCGGCGGGAGCGGGTGTCCATGGTCCAGCGCATACCGGACCGGGAGACCCTGGAGCGGATGCGTGAGGACCACGCCCATGAGCGCGCCGCCCACGGCGGCACCCCCGACTACGCGAGCCACGATACCCGGGAAATGAAACTGGCTCTGGTGGGCAACCCCAACTGCGGCAAGACCACCCTCTTCAACGCCCTCACCGGCTCCAACCAGTACGTGGGCAACTGGCCCGGCGTCACGGTGGAGAAAAAGGAGGGGCGGGCCAGCGTGGACGGGAAGGCCGTCACGGTGGTGGACCTGCCCGGCATCTATTCCCTCTCCCCCTATTCCATGGAGGAGATCGTGGCCCGGGATTTCATCGTGGCCGAGCGGCCCGACGCCATCATCAACATTGTGGACGCCACCAACATTGAGCGCAACCTCTACCTCACCGTCCAGCTTTTGGAGCTGGAGCGGCCCATGGTCATCGCGCTCAACTTTATGGACGAGGCCCGCCGCCATGGGGACCGGCTGGATTGCCAGCGGCTCTCCCAGCTCCTTGGGGTGCCCGTGGTCCCCATCACCGCCCGCAGCGGCGAGAACGTGGAGGAGCTGCTGCGCGTGGCCCACAGGCAGATGCACGTGGGCGTCACGCTGGAGCCCGACGATCTCTATGATTCCTATACCCACCGCATCCACCACCAGGTGGGTGAGCTCATCCACGACCGGGCCTATGCCGCCCATATTCCCGCCCACTGGGCCTCCGTCAAGCTCATCGAGGGGGACAGCCTGGTGGAGAAGAGCCTGGCGCTGCCCGGCGCCACCGCGGAGCGGCTGGAGAAGATCTACGGGGAGTACGAGGGGGCCTACACATTGGGCGACCGGGAGACGCTCATTGCCGACGCCCGCTATCAGTTCATCCAGCGTATCGTCAGCGTGGCGGTGCAGAAGGGCCGCCCTGCAAAGGAGATGACCACCTCCGACAAGATCGACTCCATCGTCACCCACAAGTGGCTGGCGGTGCCTGTGTTTTTGATGATGATGCTGGCCATGTTCGCCCTTACCTTTGGGCCCGGGACCTTTCTCTCCGACTGGGTGGAGAGCGCGGTGGGCCTCTTTGGCGCGTGGCTCACCCGCGCTCTGGCCCACGCCGACGTGGCCCCCTGGGTCACCAGCCTCCTGGTGGACGGCGTCATCACCGGCGTGGGCGGCGTGCTCACCTTCTTGCCCCAGATCGCCCTTTTGTTCCTCTTCCTCTCACTTCTGGAGGACTCCGGCTATATGGCCCGGGCCGCTTTCATCATGGACCGGCTGCTGCGGCGGTTCGGCCTCTCGGGCAAGGCGTTCATCCCCATGCTCATGGGCTTTGGCTGTACGGTGCCCGCCGTCATGGGCGCGCGCACCATGGAGAACGAGAAGGACCGGCGCATGACCATCATGCTGGTGCCCTTCATGTCCTGCTCGGCCCGGCTGCCGGTGTATGGGCTCATCGCCGGGGCCTTTTTCGCCCGGTACGCGGGGCTGGTGGTGTTCTCTCTCTATGTGATCGGCCTCCTCTTCGCCATCGGCTCGGGCATCCTGCTCAAGAGGACCCTGTTCAAGGGCGAGACCGCCGCCTTTGTGCTGGAGCTGCCGCCCTACCGCCTGCCCACGCTGAAAAACTGCCTGATGCATGTGTGGGAGCGGGTGCGGGGGTTCCTTGTGAAGGCGGGCACCCTGATCCTCGCCATGAGCGTGGTTCTCTGGTTCCTCCAGTCCTTCGGGTGGGACGGCGGCATGGTCATGGTAGAGGACGCGGCCCACTCCTTCCTGGGGGCAATCGGCACCTTTATCGCCCCTGTCTTCGCACCCCTGGGATTTGGCACCTGGCAGGCGGCGGTGGCCCTCCTGACCGGCCTGGTGGCCAAGGAGGCGGTGGTCTCCTCCATGAGCATGTTCTATGGATTCGCCGCGGGCGCCAGCGGCGCGGCGGTGGCCGGGGCCCTGTCGGGCACGTTCGCCACCCCCGTGGCGGCCTACGCGTTTCTTGTCTTCATCCTCCTGTACGTCCCCTGCGTGGCGGCTGTGTCCACCATCCGCAAGGAGATGAACTCCACCCGCTGGACCCTCCGGTCCGTCGCCTGGCAGATCGGAGCGGCCTATCTCGGTTCCTTCCTGGTGTACCAGATCGGCTCTCTATTTTTTCATTAAGGTGATGGTATTATGATGAAGTATCTGATCTATATCGCGGTCGCGGCCCTGGTGGTCTGGGCGGTCGTCTACCTCGTCAGGCATGTCCGCCGCCAGATGAAGGGTGACTGCGGCGACTGCGGCGGCGGGTGCGACGGCTGCGGCGGCTCCTGCCGCCCCGGCGGGGAGAAAAAATAAGCGGGCAAGTCCCGGTGGTGCCGGGCCCTGTGTGTAAGGAGGGGAGTTTTATGGATCAGCTTGCGCAGCTGCAGCAGTGGGTCGACGAGAGCAGGTATATCGTCTTCTTCGGCGGGGCGGGGGTGTCTACCGAGAGCGGCGTGCCCGACTTTCGCAGTGTGGATGGGCTCTACCGGCAGAAATATCCCTACCCGCCCGAGACCATTTTGAGCCACACCTTCTATGCGCGCAAGCCGGAGGAGTTTTTCCGGTTCTACCGGGAGAAGATGCTCTTCCCCGACGCGAGACCCAACGCCGCCCATCTAAAGCTGGCGGAGCTGGAGCGGGCGGGGAAGCTGGCAGCCGTGGTGACCCAGAACATCGACGGGCTCCATCAGGCGGCGGGGAGCCGGGAGGTGCTGGAGCTCCACGGTTCGGTCCACCGCAACTACTGCGAGGGCTGCCGCAAGTTCTTCGATCTCGACTATATGCGCGCCGGGGCGGAGGCGCCCATTTGCGACCGCTGCGGCGGACGGGTCAAGCCCGACGTGGTGCTCTACGAGGAGGCGCTGGACGAGACCACCATGTCCAAGGCTCTGCGCCACATCCAGCACGCCGATCTGCTCATCGTCGGCGGCACCTCCCTGGCGGTCTACCCGGCGGCGGGGCTGGTGAACTACTACCGGGGGAACCGGCTGGTGCTCATCAACAAGAGCCCCACCCCCTACGACGCAAACGCCGACCTCCTCATCGCCGCCCCCATCGGGGAGGTGCTGGGAGCGATTGAGGTCGCATAGTAAAGAAGAGCTGGCGAGGGCTTGCCCTTGCCAGCTCAGTCTATCTATAGAACCTCAATCTGAAGGATTTGAGGGGAGGGATCGTGTGAAAGCAAACCGTCAGGGTTCCCTTTGGTGTACAGGCAAAG
>DATMXU010000242.1:0-2201 GCA_035562355.1 Pseudoflavonifractor sp. | reverse complement strand
CTGGAGGAGCTTGTGCCCCGTGGCCTCCACCGCCCCGGCCTCATGGCCGTTGATGTGCCCCGTGGCGGGGCAGATGACCGACTCCCAGGGCCGCAGGAAGGCGCAGATGGCGGTGAAATTCACCTGGGTACCCCCGATGAGAAACTGCACGTCGGCCCCCGGCGCCCCGCACTGGGCGCGGATGAGGTCTGCGGCGGCGGCGCAGTAGGGGTCGGCCCCGTAGCCGATGTTGCCCTCCAGATTGGTGGCGCAGAGGGCGGAGAGCACGTCGGGGTGGGCGCCCTCGGAGTAGTCGTTGCGAAAGCTGTACATGGCGGTTACCTCCTGATATGTGAATAGACGGCGCGCCGAGTCGCCTCGCCCTACGTCCGGTACATCCGTGTAGGGCGCGAAGACCTCGGCGCGCTGTTTGTTATTTATACCTTAAAGCTATCCTTCAAGCTCACCGAGCGGTTGAAGACCGGATGGCCGGGCTTGCTGTCCTTGTTGTCCACACAGAAGTAGCCCAGGCGCATGAACTGGAAGGAGGCGGGGGCGGCCGCGTCGGCCAGGCTCCGCTCCAGCTTGGCGCCCGTGAGGACCTCCAGGGAGGCGGGGTTTAGGCAGTCCAGGAAATTCTTGTCTCCGGCGTCGGGCTCGGCGTGGTCGAAGAGGTTGTCGTAGAGCCGCACCTCGGCGTCCACGCTGGTGGCGGCGTCCACCCAGTGGATGGTGGCCCCCTTCACCTTGCGCCCGTCGGAGGGGTCGCCGCCGCGGGAGTCGGGATCGTACTCACAGAGGATCTCGGTCACGTTGCCCGCCTCGTCCTTTACGCAGCCGGTGCAGGTGACCAGATAGGCCCCCTTGAGGCGCACCTCGTTGCCGGGATACATGCGCTTATACTTGGGGATGGGGGTCTCCATGAAGTCGTCGGACTCGATATAGAGGTCCCGGGAGAAGGAGACCTCCCGCTCGCCGTCCTCGGGGCGGTTGGGATTATTCTCGACGGCAAAGGTCTCAGACCTGCCGAGAGGGTAGTTGGTGACGGTGAGCTTGACGGGCCTGAGCACCGCCATCACCCGGCGGGCGTGCTCGTTCAAGTCCTCCCGCAGGCAGTGCTCCAGGAAAGCGAATTCCACCGTGGAGGACGCCTTGCTCACGCCGTTGCGCTCGGTGAAATTGCGGATGGAGCGGGGGGTGTAGCCCCGGCGGCGCAGGCCGCAGAGGGTGGGCATGCGGGGGTCGTCCCAGCCGGAGACCCGGTTTTCCTCGACGAGCTGGCGCAGCTTGCGCTTGCTCATGACGGTATAGTTGATGCCCAGCCGGGCGAACTCGATCTGCCGGGGCTTTGCGGGCACCGAGCAGTGCTCAATGACCCAGTCGTAGAGGGGCCGGTGATCCTCAAACTCCAGAGAGCAGAGGGAGTGGGTGATGTGCTCCAGCGCGTCCTCCAGCGGGTGGGCGAAGTCGTACATGGGGTAGATGCACCACTTGTCCCCCTGGCGGTGGTGGTGCATATGGTTGATGCGGTAGATCACGGGGTCGCGCATATTGAAGTTGCCGCTCGAGAGGTCGATCTTGGCCCGCAGGGTGTACCTGCCGTTTTCAAACTCGCCGTTTCTCATCCGCTCGAAGAGGTCCAGGGATTCCTCGATGGGCCGGTCCCTCCAAGGGGAGCGGGCGGGGGTGCTCACGTCGCCCCGGTACTCCTTGAACTCCTCGGGCGTCAGCTCGCACACGTAGGCGAGGCCCTTCCTGATAAGCTCCACGGCGAACTCGTACATCCGGTCAAAATAGTCCGAGGCAAAATAGAACCGGTCGTCCCAGTCAAAGCCCAGCCAGCGGATGTCCTCCTGGATGGCCTCCACGTACTCCACGTCCTCCTTGGTGGGGTTGGTGTCGTCCATGCGGAGGTTGCAGAGGCCGCCGTACTTCTCGGCGGTGCCGAAGTCGATGACCAGGGCCTTGCAGTGGCCGATGTGGAGGTAGCCGTTGGGCTCGGGCGGGAAACGGGTATGCACCGTCATGCCTTGGAATCGGCCACCCTGGGCGATGTCCTCGTCGATGAAGTCATGGATGAAGTTCTGCGACAGTACGGGGGTCAGTTCTTCTGGCATGCTGTTTCACTCCTTTGTGTCATAACAAATATTTATTTTACCCGGTGCGGGTGGAAAATGCAATAGGCTGTTGAGAGATGCCGGCCTTTCTGGCCCCTTTTGCAT
>DATMXU010000241.1:0-8990 GCA_035562355.1 Pseudoflavonifractor sp. | reverse complement strand
GGATTAAAACAGGCAATAAAGTTAAGGAGTGATTTTCATGGAAGGGACTATGCTTCAACAGGTGATGACCGCCCCTGGAGAGATCAGACTTGACATGGTACCCATTCCCCGGCTCCAGCCGGGCCAGGTGTTGGTCAAGATCAAGCGCATAGGCGTCTGCGGCTCCGATATCCACGTCTACCACGGCAAGCACCCCTACACAAAGTACCCCGTCACTCAGGGCCATGAGGTCTCCGGTCAGGTGGCCGAGCTGGGAGAGGGGGTCGCAGCCCTCCGCGTGGGACAGAAGGTGACCATCGAGCCCCAGGTCTACTGCGGCCATTGCCACCCCTGTACCCACGGCAAGTATAACCTGTGCGAGGAGCTGAAGGTCATGGGCTTTCAGACCACCGGCACCGCCAGCGAGTACTTTGCGGTGGACGCGGGCAAGGTCACTCCGCTGCCCGATGAGATGAGCTACGACGAGGGGGCCATGATCGAGCCGCTGGCCGTCACAGTCCACGCCGCGAAGCGGGCGGGGGACGTGAAGGGCCTGAAGGTCTGCGTGCTGGGCTGCGGCCCCATCGGCATCTTGCTGGTGCAGGCCCTCAAGGCCTTTGGCGCGGCCGAGGTACTGGCCACCGACATCTCGGACTATCGGCTGGCCCTGGCCAGAGAGTGCGGGGCCGACCACGCGGTCAACACCCTCCATACCGACTTCGGCAAGGCGCTCAGGGATGCCTTCGGCCCCGACAAGGCCGACCTCATCTACGACTGCGCCGGCAACGACGTCACCATGGACCAGGCCATCCAGAACGCCCGCAAAGGCAGCACCATCATCCTGGTGGCCGTGTACGCGGCCCTCGCCCACTGCGACCTCGCCAAGCTCAACGACTCTGAGCTCACCCTGGATACCACCATGATGTACCGCCACGAGGACTATGTGGACGCCATCCGCTTTGTAGGCGAGGGGAAGATCAGGCTGGCCCCTTTGATGAGCAGGCACTTCGCCTTTCGCGACTATGCCGCCGCTTACCGGCACATCGACCAGAACCAGGAGACCACCATGAAGGTACTGGTGGATATAGACCCCAACGATTAAGGAGGTGAAGAATATGAACATCGCATCTATCACAACCGGCCTCCAGCATCTGGGCCTTCCAACCAACGATATGGAGGCCACCCTGGCCTTTTATCAGTCCCTGGGTTTCACCCTCGCCCACAGCACCGAGAACAACGGCGAGAGGGTCTGCTTTCTCACCCTGGGCAATCTCTGCGTAGAGACCTATGAGAACGGCCGGGCCGTGGGCGCGCCCGGCGCTATCGACCACCTCTGCCTGAACGTGGACGACGTGGACGCCGCTTTTGAGGCCGTGAAGGCCGCAGGCTATGCCCCCATCGAGACGGAAATCCAGTTTCTCCCCTTCTGGGAGCGGGGCGTGCGTTTCTTCAACCTCTGGGGACCCAACGGGGAAAAGGTGGAGTTCGGGCAGATCCTATAAGTACATATGCGGCAAAAACCGTGAGCAGGAAGGACCGTGCTCACGGTTTTTGCGTATTTGGCCACCGTTTCATGGTGGAACTACACAATTTTTCTCCCCCCTTTTTTGCACTTCTGGAGAAATTCCGGATAGCTCTTGCAAATCTGGATGCCTATATACTATAATATGTACAATGTTATAACAATACTTGATTAGCAGCACCACACATTAAGAAAACCGAGGAGATCACCGTGTTACAGGAAAAGACATTGGACAAAAATGTGCCGATTCCTCTCTATTTCCAGCTGGAAAAGCTGATTCTGGAGGAGATCGAGAGCGGTTCCTACCCGGTAGGCAGCATGATCCCCACCGAAAAGGAACTGAGCCAGATGTTCGACATCAGCCGCACCACCGTGCGCCAGGCCATCACCGACCTGGTGCAGAAGGAGCAGCTCTACCGCATCAAGAGCAAGGGCACCTTTGTCTCACGGCCCAAGATCAGCCAGGAATTTATTCAGAGCATCCTCTCCTTCAACGAGGACGTGATGCACGCCGGGCGCACCCCCAGCACCGAGGTGCTGGACCTGAAAATCGTCCAGCTCTCCCAGGAGATCGCCGTACAGATGAACCTGGCCGCAGACACCAAGGCCATCTATCTCTACCGCAAGCGCTACGCCGACGCCGACCCCATCGTCCGGGTGGAGACCTATCTGCCCTACGACACCTGCAGCTTTGTCCTGGACCATGACTTCACGCGCGAGTCCCTGTACGACGTGCTCTCCACCCAGGACGGCACCAAGATCACCCGCATCAAGCGCCTGTGCGAGGCCCGCCCGGCCAACTCCGAGGACGTGGCGGTTCTGGGCATCAAGCGGGGCCGCCCCATCCAGTACTTCAACTCTTTTGGGTACAACCGGTACGGCAAGCTGGTGGAGTTCTCCATCGCGCGCTATCGGGGCGACCAGAACAAATTCCAGGTGGAGATCTCGCGGGAGTAACGCCCACAAAAAATTACCTCTCCCCGGAGAGGTAATTTTATCCCGCACTATGTCGTGACATAAGGACAATCATATAAAGAATATAAGGGAGGCCTTTCTCTCATGCCGTACCTGCAGACGGTACTCGGCAGGCTGGACCCCTCGGCGCTGGGTCACAGCCGGATCCACGAGCACCTCTTTGCCCGCGCCACCCCCATGGCCCTGCAAAACCCGGCCCTGCAGATTGATGACTTTGCCCGCTCCCGATCTGAGCTGATGGCCTACCGGGCGGCAGGCGGAGCTTTCCTGGCCGACGCCCAGCCTGTGGCCGCCGGGCGGGACGCCGAGGTACTGCGCGCCCTCTCCCAGGGCAGCGGCGTCGCCATCACCGCATCCACAGGGTATCATCTGCTGGGGTTTTACCCGGCCGACTGCTGGGTCCACGCGCTGGATGAGGAGGAGCTGTACCGGCTCTACCGGAGCGAGCTGGAGGAGGGGATGCTCCCCTGGAGTGAGGACGGCGCCCGCCGCCCGGAGGGCCATACCGGGATTCGCGCGGGACTTGTAAAGGCCGCCATCCCGGAGTACGGCCCCGTCGGACGGTACTCCGTCCTCCTCCGGGCCGCCGCCCGTGCGGCGGCGGACATGGAAGTCCCCCTCATGCTCCACACCGAGCATGGGGCAGGAGCGGTGGAGTCCATCGCCCTGTGTGCCTCTCTGGGCCTTCCCCCCCAGAGGATGGTGGTCTGCCACGTGGACCGCCAGGCCGCCGACTTCTCCCCCCATGAGGCCATTGCCCGCACGGGGGTCTACTTAGATTATGACACCATCGCCCGTTTCAAGTACCACTCCGACGAGGAGGAGATTGCTCTCATCCTCCACATGCTGGCTCTGGGCTATGGCGCTCAGCTCCTCCTGGCACTGGACACTACCGCCGGGCGCCTCTCCTCCTACGGCGGCTCCACCGGCCTCGGGTATATTCTGGAGACCTTCCTCCCCATGCTGCGGGAGGCCGGAGTCCCTCAGACAGAGCTGGAGCGGATGACCGCCGGCAATTGCCGCAGGCTTTTTTCTGGCGCTTTTTAATAAGAACGGATTTCATAGAGAAAGGGTGTCCCATATGATCAAGCTCCCTGTCCCCGCCACACGCCCCACCATGTACTTTATCGGGGTGACCACCGGCCAGTCCTCCATCATGAAGGTATTCCCCATCTGGGCCGAGGCCCTGGGCATTGACGCCGCCATCCAGGGCATCGACCTGCCCGTCCACGCCCCCGCTGAGGACTACTGCGCGGTTGTAGAGTTCATCAAGGGCGACCCCCTCTCTCTGGGCGCCCTGGTCACCACCCATAAGATCGATATGTACGCCGCCGCATCCGATCTTTTCGACTACATAGACCCCTACGCCCGGCGTTTTGGCGAGCTCTCCTCCATCTCCAAGCTGGACGGCAGGCTCTGCGCCCACGCCAAGGATCCCATCTCCTCGGGCCTTGCCATGGACGCGTTCATCCCCCGGGGGCACTGGAAAGAGACGGAAGCCCAGGTCTGTGTGCTGGGTGCGGGCGGCTCGGCCCTGTCCATCTCGGCCTACCTGGGCAACGAGGAGCGCCACGGGGACGACCTGCCCGCCGCCATCCAGTTCACCAACCGCTCGGCGCCCCGCCTTGCCGAGGCGGTGCGCATCCTGGAGTTTTTGAACGTGCCCATGGTGTACCACCTGTGCAAGGAACCCGCCCTCAACGACGCCGTGGTGGAGGCTCTCCCCTCCGGCAGCCTGGTGATAAACGCCACCGGCCTGGGCAAGGACCGCCCCGGCTCCCCCCTCACCGATACGTGCAAATTCCCCCGGAACGGCATCGTGTGGGAGCTCAACTACCGGGGGAGCCTGGAGTTTATGCATCAGGCCGAGGCCCAGAAGGAGGAGCGGAATCTCACCATCGAGGACGGCTGGACCTATTTCATCCACGGCTGGACCCAGGTCATCGCCGAGGTCTTCCACATCGACATCACCGGAGAGCGGCTGGCCCTGTGCGATAAGCTGGCCGCCGAGCTGCGCGGCTAGGGGGAGAGGACCATGAAAAAAGTGCTCGTCACTCCCCGTTCCTATGGCAAGACCGACCCGGAGGTCTTCTCCATGTTGGAGAGAGCCGGGCTGGAGATCGTGCGCAATGAGACCGGCGGCATTCTGGATAAGGAGGGGATCAAGGCCCTCCTCTCCGACTGTGAGGGGGTCATCCTGGGGGTAGACCCCATGGACGCCGAGGTCATTGCCGCCGCGCCCAAGCTGCGGGCTATTGCCAAATACGGCGTGGGCGTGGATAATATCGATATGGAGGCCGCCCGGGCAAGGGGAATCGCGGTCTCCCGCACGGTGGGAGCCAACGCCGAGGCGGTGGCCGACTACGCCATGGCACTTATCCTGGCGGTGGCGCGTAAGACGGTTCCCATCGACGCCCGCTGCCGCCAGGGAGATTGGAAGAAGATCACCACCCGGGACGTAAGCGGAGCCGCCATCGGCATTTTGGGTTTCGGCGCCATCGGCCGCCATGTGGCGCAGCGGGCCCAGGGCTTTGGCATGACCGTGCTGGCCCACGACCCCTTCTGGGATGAGGCGTACGCCGCCGCCCACGGCGTCACCCGGGCCGCCCCGGAGGAGATATACGCCAAGTGCGACATCATCTCCCTCCATCTGCCCCTCCTGCCTGAGACGAAGAACATGATCGGAGCCGAGCAGCTCGCACAGATGCGCCCGGACGCCATCTTGGTCAACACTGCCCGGGGCGGCATCATCGACGAGGTAGCTTTGCTCGACGCGCTGGAGGGGGGGCGCATTTACGGCGCGGGCATCGACGCTTTTTCCGAGGAACCCCCCGCCGACCGGCGCTGGTACGCCCTTGAGAACGTGGTCCTGGGCTCCCACTGCGCCGCCTCCACCGCCGGGGCCGCCCTCAATATGGGGCGCATGGCCACCGCCAATCTCCTGCGCGATCTTGGATTATAACGAGGTGTCATGATGAAATACATACTGGCCCACGACCTGGGCACCAGCGGCAACAAGGCCACCCTCTTCAGCGCCGAGGGGCGGCTGGTCTCCAGCGAGGTCTTTAGCTACGGCTGCCGCTACTTCAACGCCAACTGGGCCGAGCAGGAGCCCGAGGACTGGTGGCAGGCCATCTGCGTCACCAGCAAAAATCTCATCGCCAAAGCGGGCATCGACGCCGGCGACATCGCGGCTGTCTCTTTTTCGGGGCAGATGATGGGCTGTCTATGCATGGACCGCGAGGGCAAGCCCCTGCGCCCGTCCATCATCTGGGCCGACCAGCGCGCCCAGGCCCAGGCCGCGAAACTCGGCGAGCACATCTCCATGTATGATTTCTACCACATCTCGGGCCACCGCAACAGCGCCTCCTATGGCCTGCAAAAGCTCATGTGGGTGCGCGACAACGAGCCAGAAATTTACGCCAAGACCTACAAGACCCTCAACGCCAAGGACTTCATCGTTCTCCGCCTGACGGGGAAATTTTACACCGAGCCCTCCGACGCCACCAGCAACGGCTGCATCGACTTAAGCACCCTCCAGTGGTCGGAAAAGCTGGTGAACCTCTCGGGCATCGACGGCGACAAACTGCCTGAGATCGTCCCCTCCACCACCGTGGCCGGGGAGGTCACCTCCTGGGCCGCCGGGGAGACCGGCCTGAAGGCGGGCACCCCCGTGGTCATGGGGGGCGGCGACGGGCTGTGCTCCAACGTGGGGGCCGGCTCGGTCAGCGTGGGCAAGACCTTCAGCTACGTGGGCTCCTCCGCCTGGGTGGCCACCACCAGCGACAAGCCCCTCTTCGATGAGGAGATGCGCACCTTTACCTGGGCCCACATCGTGCCCGGGCTCTACTCCCCCACCGGCACCATGCAGTCGGCGGGCGGGGCGTACAACTGGCTCAAGCAGCAGGTGTGCAGATTTGAGACGGCCGAGGCCCAGAGGCTGGGCGTCAGCCCCTACCAGCTCATCAATGAGGAGGTCAGTAAGTCTCCCCCCGGCTCCAATGGCGTCTTCTTCCTGCCCTATCTCCTAGGCGAGCGGGCCCCCCGCTGGAACAGCGACGCCACCGCCGCCTGGCTGGGCCTGAAGATGGAGAACAGCCGCAGCGACATGCTCCGGGCCGTCCTGGAGGGCGTAACCATGAACCTGAACGTCATTCTGGACATCCTCCGCAAGAGCTTGCCCATCGACGAGCTGCTGGTCATCGGCGGCGGGGCCAAGGGGCCTGTGTGGTGCCAGATGATGGCCGACATCTACAACGCCAGGATCACCGTCCCCACCCTTCTGGAGGAGGCCACCTCCATGGGGGCCGCCATGACGGGCGGCGTGGGCGTGGGCATCTTCAAGGACTTTGGCGAGATCGACAAAATGATCGAGATCAACCGGACCGTCACCCCAGACCCAGAGGCTGTGAAGGCCTACGACCCGGTAAAGGAGGCTTTTGAGGTCTGCTACGAGGCCATGAAACCCCTGTACGCCTACATGGCGGGGCGCTGAATCACTTCTCCGCAAACTTTGGAAAGGAAGTATCTTACCATGAAAAAGGAACAGGTCATCTCCAAGCTCCGCTCCTGCGGCCTGGTGGCCGTCGTCCGGGCCAAGGACGCAGACGATGCCATGCGCATCTCAGGCGCCTGCATCGAGGGCGGCTGCGCCGGCATCGAACTCACCTTCACCACCCCCGGCGTGCTCCCCATCATCGAAAAGCTGGCCCGGGAATACGAGGGAAGCGATTTCGTCATCGGCGCGGGTACCGTTTTGGACCCCGAGACCGCCCGCATGGCCATCCTGTCGGGGGCCCAGTACGTGGTCAGCCCCTCCTTCAACGCTGACACCGTCCGCCTGTGCAACCGCTACCGGGTGGCCTGTATGCCCGGCGCCATGAGCATCGCCGAGGTCATCGCCGGGATGGAGGCCGGGGCCGATATCATCAAGGTCTTCCCCGGCGAGCTCTTCGGGCCGAAGATCCTCAAGAGCATCCACGGCCCCCTTCCCCAGGCCGAACTGATGCCCACTGGGGGCGTGAGCGTGGACAACGTGGCCGAGTGGATCAAGGCGGGCGCCGTGGCCGTGGGCGCGGGCGGCAGCCTGACCGCAGGGGCCAGGACAGGGGACTACGCCTCCATCACAGCCACCGCCCGGGAGTTTGTGGAGAAGATCAGAGCCGCCCGGGCCGGGTAACGCCATGAACAAGATCGGGATGCACTACGGCTTCTGGAGCCATAACTGGGACGAGATCGAGTACCTGCCGCTCATCCGCAAGGTCGCCCAGCTGGGTTTTGACCTGTGTGAGGTCGCCTCAGCCGAGTTCGGCTACTACAGCGACGACACGCTCCGCGCGCTGAAAAGCTGCGCCGACGACCACGGTATCGGTTTCACTTACAGCATCGGCCTGGGCGGTGAGCACGACCTGGCAAGTGACGACAGCGCGGTCCGCGCCGCGGGGGTCGCCCATGTGACGCGCATTCTCAAGTCCATGCCCAAGGTGGGGGCCGCCATCCTCAACGGCGTGAGCTACGCGGGCTGGCAAACCATGCCGGACCACGGCATCACCCCCGATGAGAAACGACGCAAGGAGGACCTGGCGGTGGGCTCTATGCGGGAGCTCATGAAGGTGGCCGAGGACAACGGCGTCACCTACTGCTGCGAGGTGGTCAACCGTTTTGAGCAGTACCTCCTCAACACCGCCGCCGAGGGCGTGGCCTTCGTCAAACGGCTGGAGAGCCCCAACGCCAAGCTCCTGCTGGACACCTTCCACATGAACATCGAGGAGGACGACATGGCCGCCGCCATCCGGGAGGCGGGCCCCTACCTCGGCCACTTCCACGTGGGGGAAAATAACCGCAGACCGCCGGGCATGGGCGCTCTCCCCTGGCAAGACATCGCTGCCGCCCTGAAAGAGATTGGCTATCAGGGCGCCGCCGTGATGGAGCCCTTCGTCCTCATGGGGGGCACCATCCCCTACGACATCAAGGTCTGGCGGGACCTGTCCGGCGGGGCCGACAAAGCCGCCATGGACGCCATGGCCGCCAAAGCCTGCCGCTTTATGAAGGCGCTATTACAATAAAGGAGTGACCGTTATGCAGACCTCCCAGCTCTTTACCCTCCTGCCCGAGGCATATGTATGCACCCCCGACGGCATGGCCGTCGACGGGGAAGGCAATCTCATTGTGGCCTGCCCTAACTTTGCCGATATGGGCATGAAAAGCTGTGTGCTGAAGATAGACAGGGACCGCAACGTGAAAAAGTGGTTCGACGTACCCGTCAACGAGTACACCGGCGAGGCCCGGGCCATGGGTATCGAATTTGGCCCCGAGGGAGACCTCTTCCTGGTGGATAACCCCGGCTGGACCGGGCGGGACGACCTGGTGTACACCGGGCGCATCCTGCGGCTGAAGGTAGACGAGAGCGGCGTGGTGAAGACCACCGTGGTGGCCGACAACATGGAGCACCCCAACGGCCTGCGCGTCCGGGACGGGTATATCTACGTCACCCAGAGCACCATGGCCCGCCAGA
>DATMXU010000240.1:0-8028 GCA_035562355.1 Pseudoflavonifractor sp. | reverse complement strand
TTTAGGAGGAGTTCTGTCATGAAAAAGTTCGTATGTTCCGTCTGCGGCTATGTCTACGAGGGCGAGAAGGCCCCTGATTTCTGCCCCATCTGTAAGGCCCCCGCCTCCAAGTTCATCGAGCAGGGCGGCGAGAAGTCCTGGGCTGCCGAGCATGTGGTGGGCGTGGCCCAGGGCGCTCCCGAGGAGATCCTCGAGGGCCTGCGTATGAACTTCCAGGGCGAGTGCTCCGAGGTCGGCATGTACCTGGCCATGTCCCGCGCGGCCCACCGCGAGGGTTATCCTGAGATCGGCCTCTACTGGGAGAAGGCCGCCTTTGAGGAGGCTGAGCACGCCGCAAAGTTTGCCGAGCTGCTGGGCGAGGTGGTTACCGACTCCACCAAGAAGAATCTTGAGCTGCGGGTCGAGGCTGAGAACGGCGCCACCATGGGTAAGTTCGAGCTCGCCAAGAAGGCCAAGGAGCTGGGCCTGGACGCCATCCACGACACCGTCCATGAGATGGCCCGCGACGAGGCCCGACATGGGAAGGCGTTTGAGGGGCTGCTCAAGCGGTACTTTGGTTAATCCAATCCAATAGGACCAGGCACTTTTGAGGGGGTGGGGCGTTTGCTCGGCCCTCTCTTTTTTGCTTTGGGTGTCCCGCCTGTGTCCACTTGCCGGGTTCCAGCAGTCAGAAAACAAAAAAGTGTCCCATGCAAAATGTATCCTTCTTGGTGCGGGAGCTGCCGCGGGTCTGAAACAGAGGTACATGAAAAACACAATAAAAAGCAGACGCTGAAAAATTTCGGCGTCTGCTTTTTATTGTGTATGGGGGATTCCGGCATGGACCGTCAGTGAGTGATACGGGCCTGATATTGAAAGTTTTCCCAGAGGTCGACAGAGTCGTAAATGGCCTTCCGGGCAAGCTCAGGGTTATTGCTGCGGATACCCTCAATGATCTGGGAGTGGGCTTTGTAGGTGCGTTCTCCGTTCGTCTGCTTGTGATGACTGTTGCTGATGGACTCCTCGAAATAGTCGATGACGAACTCATAGATGCGGCTCATCATGTTGTTGTGGGCGGCCTGGCCCAGGATACGGTGAAATTCGAGGTCAAGCCTGGCAAACTCCTCAGGCGTAGAGTGGGCGGCGCGGCGCAGCTCGTTGAACCGCGCCATGTTCTCCTCCAGCAGGCCCCGCTCCCGCTGGTTCTTCTCCCGGTTGAGAATGACCAGCTCTACGACGTCCACCTCAATCATCTTGCGAAACTCTGTCAGCTCCTTCAGGTCCGGGTCATAGAGCATAAAGCTGAAGAGCATGGGCTCAATGATAGGCTTTCCCGCTCTGGTGGGGATATAGGTGCCATCCCCTGGACGAATCTCGACGATGCCAAAGGCAGAGAGGATCTTCATCGCCTCCCTGACGGAGCCGCGGCTGACTCCAAGCCCCTCGGAGATCTCGCTCTCACTGGGGACCTTTTGGCCCGGCTGCAGCTTTTTTGTACGCAGCAGCTCCCAGATACCGTCGATTACGATATCAACGGTTGATTTTTTTTCTTGCTTTTTAAAGAGCTCATCCATCCTAAACACTCTCAAATCTTATGAATTATCGCCTGTTTTCTGCCCTCATTATAAGGCAAGGCGTCCAGAATGTCAAATGTTAGCTGTTAAAGGTCAGACATTTAATATTTGACATGTCGAAAAAGGGATGTTATAATAAAAACAACAAACGTCAGACGTCTAATGGGAAGGAGGATAAAGTACCATAGCATTGTCCCTTGTCTGTTCTTTATGATGGTGAGAAAGGAGGCGAGAAAAATGATTATGACGCTGCGGATCGACGAACGCCTGATCCACGGGCAGGTCATCGCAACCTGGCTGAAGAGTCTGAGTATCTCTCACATCATCGTGGCAAACGACGCGGCCGCGAAGGATGAGGTATTGCAGAAGACGCTGAAGATGGTGCTGCCCCCGGAGCAGAAATGCCTGATGAAAGGAGTGGAAGACGCGGTCAGGATCCTGTGCGACCCACGCTGCGACGACATGCGTATCCTCCTCGTCACGGCAAACCCCGCGGATGCGTACACCCTGGTCAAGAGCGTGAAGGGGATACCGGAAGTGAACCTTGCAAATTACGGCAGCATCACCAAGGCGAAGGTGCAGGGCAAGATCACGGTATCGGGCATGGTGTACCTCGACAGCGAGGACATTGAGGCTACCAATGCTCTGATCGGGACCGGCATCCCGGTATTCACTCAGAAAACCCCCTCGGACCCCAAGAAAAAGCTGACTCATATCTCGTGATTTTTCGCGGTGCACAGACAAAAATCGGGAAGAAATGATTAGGGAGGGTTCAAATTGATCGTTCAAGCTTTGCTGGTTGCTTTGACGTATTGGGTTTTGCTGCTGGTCCACCGCTTTGGTGCCAACAGCATGGCGGAGCGGCCCATCGTTGTGGGTGCGGTGGTCGGTATCGTCCTTGGGGACCCCGTCACCGGCGCGCTGATCGGCGCGCAGCTCGAGGTCATCTACCTGGGCGTAGTCTCGGTCGGCGGCGCGCAGGCGACGGATACGCTGTACGCCACCTCTATGGCGGTGGCGCTGTCCGTCATGACGGGCATGGCGCAGGAGGTGTCCATTGCCCTCGCCATTCCCTTGGGCTTTATTGGCCTGTTCATCCTCCAAGTGACTCGCATTTTCTTTGCCTTCGTATGCCCCATACTCGACAAATTTGCTGAGAACGATAACCGCGTAGCCTACTGCGTCACTTACATCGCCCATATCATCATCGGCTACGGCTTTGGCCCCATCACCATGTTTATCGCCCTCTCCGCCGGCGCGGAGGCGACCCAGAACTTCATCAACACCCTGCCCCCGTTCATCATGAAGGGGATGCAGACTGCGGGCGGCATGCTCCCGGCGCTGGGCCTGGGCACGCTGCTGAGCATGATCTGGGACAAGAAAAAGGCCATCTACTTTTTCCTCGGTTTCATCCTGGTGGTGTATCTCAATATCCCCATGATCGGCCTGGCCGTCATCGGTGTGTTCCTGATGCTCACCGACCTCTACCATAACCAGGACATCCAGGAGCTCAAAGGCAAAAAAGTGTTCAGCATGAGCGGAGCGAGTCTGAGTGACGAGGAGGAATTTTTCGATGAGTAAGAATGGGACGAAAAGCGCCGATCCGATCCTGAAACAGCTCTTCCGGCGCAGCTGGTTCGTCGGCGCGGCCTACAACAATGTCCGCGGCCAGGGCCATGGCGCGCTCTATACGCTCTGGCCCCTGATCGACAAGCTCTACCCCGACCCCGCCCAGAAGGCCAGGAAGATCGAGGCTCTCAAGCGTCACACCGTCTTTTATAACATCACCCCCCAGGTGAACACCGTGGGCCTGGGCCTGTTCGCGGCGATGGAGGAGAAGTGCGCGAAGGATGAGCGCTTTGACGCCTCCTCCATCAACGCAATGAAGGCTGCCATCATGGGGCCCATGAGCGGCATCGGCGACGCAATGTTCCAGGTGACCATCCGCATCATTGCCACCAGTATCGGCCTGAGCTTTGCCATGAACGGCTCCTGGGTGGGCGGCGCGCTCTTCTTCCTGATTTTCAACGCCTTCAGTTACGTGATCCGCAGATACCTGCTCTACAAGTCCTACGGCATGGGCGAGCAGCTGGTGTCCACCGCGTCCGAGAGCGGCCTTCTCCAGATTCTGACCAAGGCGGCGGCTATCATCGGCCTCTTCATGGTGGGTGCTATGGCGGCCTCCTCCGTTAAGCTGGAGTTTGCTCTCTCCTGGATGACGGCGGGAGCCGAGGTCACTCTTCAGAGCTTTTTTGACGCCATCATGCCAAAGGTTCTCCCGCTGGGGCTGACCCTCGCGGCAATGGCGGCTATCCGCAAAAAGATGAACGCCAACCTGCTGATGCTGATTATGATCGTCGTCGCCATTCTGGGCGCGTGGGCCGGCCTGTTCTGAGAGGGCCCGCCGCCAATAAGCCTTATCATACTTAGGAGGAAACGCAATGCTAGTTACTATGGCCGAAATACTCAACCAAGCCCGCAAGGAGGGCTACGGGGTGACTGCGCCCAATGTCCAGAGTGAGGACACGGTGCGGGCCGTCATCGCTGTGGCGGAGGAGCTCAAGGCACCCATGATCATCGACGTCAACGAGTTTGTCCACCCTGATCTGCCCTGGTTTGGCCGCCTGATTGAGGACCTGGTCAAGGTCTCGCCCATGCCCTTTGCCATCAATCTCGATCACGGCAAGAAGTTTTCAGATATCATGTGGGGCATCCGCGCGGGTTTCACCTCCGTCATGGTGGATCGCTCCAGCGAGCCGTACGACGTGAACGTCCGCGATACCAAGGAGGTCGTGCGTATGTGCCGGGCCCTGGGCATCAGCGTGGAGGCCGAGCTGGGCCACGTGGGCATGGGCCAGCAGTACGACGTCGACGGCGCGAGCAACCTCACCGACCCGGACGAGGCCGCCAGATTCATCGATGAGACCGGCGTGGACTGCCTGGCCGTCGCCATCGGTACGGCCCACGGCCGCTATAAGGGTACCCCCTTCATCGACTTTGACCGCCTGGAGAAGATCGTGGCCAAGTGCGGGGACACGCCCCTGGTCCTCCACGGTGGCAGCGGCACCGGCGACGAGAACCTGGCCCGGGCCGTGCGCAGCGGCATCCAGAAGGTCAACCTGGCCACCGAGCTGATCACGGCGGGCAAGGAGGCTCTGGACGAGTTCTTTAAGGACCCGAATTTTGACAAGTGGAAAGTCATGCCCACCTTCATGGGCGGGTACAAGGCTCGGCTCGCCCACTATGTAAAGCTTTTCGGCCAGGACAACAGGGCCTGAGGCGCGGCGCATGGTAAAGTTTTTGATTGCCACCCACGGAGACCTGGCCTCCGGCTTCAAAAGCAGCCTGGGTATTATCCTGGGAAAAGAGATGGCCGAACTGGTGGAGACGGTAAACGCCTTCACCCGGGACGAGAACCCAAAGGAGGCCATCGACAACCTGATCGCCTCCCTGGGGGAGGGGGACCAGCTCGTTATTTTCAGCGACTGGATGAACGGCAGCGTGAACCAGATCTGTACGCCCCATGCCTCCGAAGATAAGGTGTACGTCGTCACGGGGGCCAACCTGCCCCTCATCTGTGAGGTGCTGGGCGACATGGGCGGGGCCGCGCGCGTCAGCGAGAATGCACTCCGCGCCGCCGTCGACCGGGCGAAGAATGAGGTGCGCTATGTGAACGACCTCTTCCGCAGCAGCGAGCATCTCGGGGGCCTGACGGACGAGGACAGCTTTTTTTAGTAAACGTGGAGACCGGTGAGGAAAATCCGCGCTGATCCCTGATGTGCCAATCTATATGGAAGGAATGAACGTTTTTATGTTCAGGTTTCAAAGCGCTTGCGGCAAGACCGGCAAGCTTGTGGCGGCCAGGCTGCTGCCGGGCTGTGATGTGATCGAGGGTATCGAGGCGGTTTGCCGGGAGCACGGGATCAAGCACGCCTATGTCTCCTGTTTCGGCAGCTTTGCGCGGGCCGGCTACATGTATCTGGTGCCCAATCCCCAGGCGAAGGTGGGGGCGGGCTACGGCGCGGTGAACCGCTGCGACGGGCCGGTGGAGTTCCTGAACGGGACAGGCGTGGTCTGCCAGAACGCCGGCAATTACGACACCCACTTCCACGCCACCATGTGCGACAAGGACGGGCGGGTGTTCGGTGGTCACCTCGTAAAGGGGGAGAACCCGGCCCTCACTACCGTGGATCTGGTGGTTATTGAGTCCGAAAGCGTCCAGATGCTCCGCACCGCGGATGAGGAGACCGGCCTGACCCAGTTCTACCCCATGGCGGACTGAGTTCCCGCGGCGATATCGTTTTAAAATCACCGCCGCCCTGGCTGGTACAGGCTCTGCCTGCCAGGCCGGGGCGGCGGTTTAATTGACAGGAGGCTTTCATGGACGGACATAGCACGATTCGCATCGGCGTGATCGCGGACGATTTTACCGGCGGGAGCGACGCCGCCTCCTTTCTGGTGGAGAGCGGCGTTGGTACCATCCTCTATAACGGCGTCCCCAGCCGGCCGCCCCGGGACTGCGGCGCGGTGGTGATCGCCCTGAAGACCCGGAGCGTTCCCGCGGACGAGGCGGTGCGGCAGACCTTGAGGGCCGCCCGCTGGCTGCGGGAGAACCGGGCGGAGAAACTCTACTTCAAGTATTGCTCTACCTTCGACTCTACGCCCGAGGGGAATATCGGCCCTGTGCTGGACAACCTGCTGGACTTCACAGGGGCGGCCTTCACGGTCCTCTGCCCCTCTCTGCCCGTCAACGGGCGGACGGTCAGGAACGGCGTCCTCTACGTGGACGGCATCCCCCTGGCGGAGAGTCCTATGAAGAACCACCCGCTGAACCCCATGTGGGCCTCCTCGCTTTCGGAGCTGATGCGCGGGCAGAGCAAGTACCCCTGCCTGGTGCTGGAGCGGCGGCAGATGGAGGATGGGGCGGGGGTATCGGCCCTTCTGGAGCGGTATCGGGCCGATCACCCCCATTTCTACATGGTGCCCGACTACGAGGATGGCGGCGACGGGATCAGGATCGCCGGGCTTTTTGGTGGTCTGCCCCTGTTAAGCGGGGGGTCCGGCCTGCTGGAGCACCTGTACCCCGGCGGTCAGGCGGAGGGCAGAGGGGGCGGCGATAGCCGCCGGGAACGGTCGCTCATCCTGTGCGGGAGCTGCTCCCGGACCACCAACGGTCAGATACGCCACTTTCAGGTCCATGGTGGGCGAAGCTGCGCTGTGGACGCTGAAAAGCTGCTCAGCGGCGAACAGACCGTGGCGGAGATATGGCGCTTTGTGTCCGACCACCCGGACGAGACGGTTTTAGTCTACAGCGACGCCGTGGAGAAAGATCCGGACTCGCGCGGAGCGGGGGAGAAGCTTGCCCGCGCGTCCGCGCTGATCGAGCGCACGATGGCGGAGCTGGGCGCCCTTGCCGAGCGCGCCGGGTTTGACCGCATCGTAGTCGCGGGGGGCGAGACGTCGGGCGCGGTCATGCTGCGGCTGGGGTATGACGCCTATTATATCGGCCGCTCCATTGCACCCGGCGTCCCGGAGATGACCCCGATCGACAATGCCAGGCTGAAAATTATCCTCAAGTCGGGCAACTTCGGCCAGGAGGATTTCTTCGAGCGGGCGGTGAATCCCTGATGGACGCGATATGGAAGGAAAAGCTGACTGACGCGATCTGGATCGGGAAGGCCCTCTTTGACCGGGGGAAGGTGACGGGCTCCACCTCAAACCTGAGCTTTCGTCACGGGGACGGGATGTATATTACCGCCAGCGGCTCCTGTTTCGGGCGGCTTACCCCGGAGCACTTTGCCTATGTGGGGCTGGACGGGGCGGCAGAGGGCCGGAGGCCGAGCAAGGAATTCCCGCTCCATCTGGCGCTCTACCGGAGAGACCCGGCGTGCCAGGCCGTGCTTCACACCCATAGCCTGTACAGCACCCTCTGGTCCTGCCAGGAAGACGTCGGGGAGAGGGCCGGACGGCTGGGAGCGTACACGCCCTATCTGAACATGCTTGCGGACGGTCTTACCGTAGTGCCCTACGCGCCCCCCGGCAGTGGGGCGCTCTTCCAGCTCTTTGAGGAGCGGGCGGGGGAGGGAAGGGCCTATCTGCTGCAAAATCACGGCCTACTCATGGCGGGGAAGAGCCTGCTGGACGCCTTCTACCTCCTGGAGGAGCTGGAGATGAGCGCAAGGGTGAGCTGGCTGCTGCGCGGCACGGAGTCTGCCGTGGCGTACAGCGAGCGGCACTTGGGGAGAGAATAGGACCGAGGGAGGAGCAAATGCTCCTCCCTCGGTTTTTCCTCCTGCTGATGCCCCCGGAGCTTATGCTCCGGGGAGCCAAGAGTCTTGTCGTAGCAAGACGTACTCGATGATGGCTCCACCTGAAACGCCGCCGAGCGCATGCACTTGGCAAAACTCCCCCTTATTTGCCGAAAATCTTTACAGCGTCGCGCATGTTCTCGATGACTCCCACCTGGAAGGGGCAG
>DATMXU010000239.1:0-5403 GCA_035562355.1 Pseudoflavonifractor sp. | reverse complement strand
GTCTAGCACAGGGCACAACATAAAATCAAGCATAAAATTACATAATGTAGTTATCGATATTACATCTAAATTTGACATAAAATGACGGACACAGTCATAGGGATAAATTGGTACCCTGTGGGGAGACAGGCACGGCAGGGGAGAGACGCTACGCATTCCATGGGCTATCATTCCCGGAGGCGGCGAGTTTCATCCCGCCGGAGGCTTACAAAAAAGCACCGCTCCCCGGAGGGAGCGGTACGGCAGGCTGTTATGGAGGGCGGATCAGGCCAGCTTGCTCTTGGCAATCTCGGTGAGCTGGGTGAAGGCGGCCTTGTCGTTGATGGCCATCTCGGAGAGCATCTTGCGGTTGATGGTGATATTCGCCTTCTTCAGTCCGTTCATGAAGGTGGAGTAGTTCATGCCGTTCATCTTGCAGCCGGCGTTGATGCGGGCGATCCAGAGCTGACGGAAATCGCGCTTCTTCAGGCGGCGACCGGTGTAGGCGTACTTCAGGCTCTTCATGACCTGCTCGTTCGCCATCTTGAAATGCTTGCTCTTGGCACCCCAGTAGCCCTTGGCAAGCTTAAGGATCTTATTTCTTCTCTTGCGCGTCATCATCGCGCCTTTGACTCTAGCCATTGTAGGTTAGCCTCCTATATTGTGAGTGGGATGAAATTATTTGTAGGGGAGCATGCGCTTGATCGCGGCAACGTTGGTGGCGTCCGCGTAAGCGGTGCCGCGGAGGCTTCTCTTCAGCTTGGTGGTTTTGCCGTGGCCGTTGAGCAGATGGCGGCGCTTGGTGGAGGAGCGCTTGACCTTGCCGGTCTTGGTGAAACGAAAACGTTTCTTGGCGCCGCTGTGGGATTTGAGCTTAGGCATGTTGGTGATCTCCTTTACTGTTTCATTCCCCGGTGGGGGGAGTGGATTTTTTGCTCTCCTTGGCGTCTTTGGCGTCCTTGCCGACCTTGGGGGAGAGGAAGATGGACATATGGCGGCCGTCCAGCTTGGGGTCCTTGTCCAGCACGGCAACCTCGGTGCACTGCTCGGCAAATTTGAGCAAAAGGCCCCTGCCGATGTCGGTATGGGCCATCTCACGCCCGCGGAAACGGACGGTGACCTTGACCCGGTCCCCCTCGGCCAGGAATTTCTGCGCGTTGCGGAGCTTGACGTTGAAGTCGTTCACGTCGATCCCCGGAGACATGCGCACCTCTTTAATTTCCACCACGTGCTGGTTTTTCCGCGCCTCTTTTTCCCGCTTTTGCTGCTCAAAGCGATACTTGCCGTAGTCCATGAGCTTGCACACGGGAGGGACTGCGGTGGGGGAGATCTTCACTAGGTCAAGGCTCTGTTCCGCCGCCTTTTCCAGTGCCTCTCTTGCGGACATGATGCCCAGCTGCTCGCCGTCCTCGCCAACGAGGCGGACCTCCTTGTCGCGGATCTCCTCATTGAGCTGATGACCCTTGTTGCTGATACGAAAGCACCTCCAATTCAATTGGCCGCAAAAAAATGCGGCTACCGAACCGGTACCCGCAATCCACACACACACAGACCGGGCGCCGCAGAGCGCCCGCTGACTCGCTGTTGACCTCTTTGCCCAGGGCTGGAGGTGAGGACGGGGGTACCGTTCCTGCTTTATTGTTCCGTGATAGTATACCAGAAGGGGATTCATCTGTCAAGTGTGAGTTTCACGCGGGCCTTTCCGCGCACTAGAGCACGGCGAATGGTGAATTTCCATAATACCCTCTTCCTTTTTTCTCCCAAACAAGATATAATAACCGAAAAGCATGGCCCAACGGACCATGCTTGCGTGCAGGTTCCCGGGAAAAGAGCCTTGCAGGCCCATGATCGACCAATATGGGGGGATATCATGAAACGGATTCTCACACGAGCCGCCGGACTTCTCCTGTCCGCCCTGCTGCTCCTGAGCCTCTTGCCCCTGGCGGCCCAGGCGGAGGAGGCGGGAGAGAGCACGCAGGCCACCATCCTCTTCACCCACGACATGCACTCCCACCTCCTGCCCGCGCCCAAGGAGGGGGGCGGCGAATTCGGCGGGTTCGCCCGGCTGAAGACTGCGCTGGACCAGCAGCGGGCCAAGGCCGCCGTCCAGGGTGTGCCCAGCCTGACGGTGGACGGGGGCGACTTCTCCATGGGCTCCCTGTTTCAGACCGTGTACACCACCCAGGCCACCGAGCTGAGGAGCTTGGGGGCCATGGGCTTTGACGTGGCGACCCTGGGCAACCATGAGTTCGAGTACCGGGGGAACGGCCTCGCGAGCATGCTCAACGCCGCGCGGGAGAGCGGCGAGACCCTGCCCAAGATCGTACAGGCCAACTATACCGTCCCCAAGGACCCCGACAGCGGCTACAACGTGGTTAAGGCCCTGGGGGACTACGGCGTCACCGCGTATACCATGGTCGAGAAGGAGGGCGTGCGCTTTGCCGTCTTCGGCCTTATGGGTAAGGACGCGGACGATACCGCGCCCCTCTCCGGTATGGCGTATGAGCCCATCATCGACGCCGCCCGGCGGGTGGTGGCCGAGATCCAGGCGAAGGAGGACTACGACTTCATCGTCTGCCTCTCCCACAGCGGCACCAACAAGGATCCCGCCAAGTCGGAGGACGAGCAGCTCGCCAAGGCGGTGGACGGCATCGACTTCATCGTCTCGGGCCACACCCACACGCTGCTGGCCGCGCCCAAGATCGTGGGCAACACCATCATCGGCAGCGTGGGGGAGTACTGCAATAACCTGGGAAAACTCACCATCTCCAAGGACGCCGCGGGCAAGAACACCGTGGTGGAGTATGCGCTCATCCCCATCGACGAGACCGTGAAGGACGACCCGGCCATGGCGGTCACCATCGGCGACTACAAGGCCCTGGTGGAGAAGGACTACCTCTCCCAGTTCGGCATGACCTACGACCAGGTGCTGGCCCGCACCCCCTTTGACTTCACCCCCGCCTCCCGGTTTGCCGCCGAGCAGGAGGAGGACAGTCTGGGCAACCTGATTACCGACGCGTACATCTACGCCGTTCAGCAGGCCGAGCAGGGGAAGAACGCGCCCCCCATCACGGCCGCTTTCGTAAACTCTGGCGTTATCCGGGCCTCCTTCCCCAAGGGGGACATCACGGTCTCCAATGCCTTTGACGTGAGCTCCATCGGCTCCGGAGCCGACGGCACGCCGGGCTACCCCCTCATCGACGTGTGGCTCACCGGCGCGGAGATCAAAAACGTCCTGGAGGTAGACCCCTCGGTGGGCCCCATCTTCTCGGGCGCCCAGCTTTACAGCTCCGGTGTGCGGTACGACTTCAACATGAACCGCATGCTCTTCAACCGCATGACCAACCCCTCCCTCCTCCTCACGGACGGGACGAGGAAACCGCTGGAGAACGGCAAGCTCTACCGCGTGGTCACCAACCTCTACTCCAGCCAAATGCTGGGCCTGGTGACCGAGAAGTCCTTCGGCATCCTGAAGGTCACCCCCAAGGACTCCAATGGCAACCCCATCACCAACTATGAGAACTACGTCATCCATCTGCCTGACGGGGGCGAACTCAAGGAGTGGTACGCCCTCGCCACTTACCTCCAATCCCTCCCGGCGGAGGATGGCGTGCCCAGGGTGCCCGCCCGCTACTCCGGGCCCGAGGGCCGCAAGACCCGGATCGACAGCTTGAACCCTATCGAGCTTTTGAAATCGCCCAACTGGGTCACGCTGCTGGCCCTGGGCGTCATCCTTCTCCTGGCGGCCCTGGTCGTATTCCTCGGCCGCCGCGCCGCCACCCGTGCCCGGCGCAGGGGCAGCCGCCGTGGGGCCAAGAGCTACAAGAGCTACCGGGGATAAGAGCAAGGCCATCGGGCGCGGTCCTTGCCGCGCCCGATGGCTTTTCAGGGAGGGTATTATGAGAGAAAATCAATACGACGACGTGTCCTTTTTTGCCGCCTACAGCCAATTTCCCCGCTCCATGGAGGGCCTGCGCGCGGCGGGGGAGTGGCATGAGCTTGAAAAGCTCCTGCCCGATTTCTCCGGCAAACGGGTGCTGGACCTGGGGTGCGGCTTTGGCTGGCACTGCCTTTATGCCGCGGAGCACGGCGCGGAGCGGGTGGTGGGGACCGACCTCTCCGAAAAAATGCTCGCCGCCGCCCGGATCCGCTGCGCCCACCCCGCGGTCGCCTATGAGCGCGCCGCGATGGAGGACCTCAGCTGCCCGCCGGGCAGCTTTGACGTGGTTTTAAGCAGCCTTGCTCTGCACTATGTGGAGGATTTCGCCGGGATCGCGGAGAAGGTGTACCGCTGGCTCACTCCGGGCGGAGCCTTTGTCTTCTCCTGCGAGCATCCGGTCTTTACCGCCGAGGGGAGCCAGAACTGGCACACCGACGGGGCGGGGAACCCCCTCCACTGGCCGGTGGACCGCTACTATTCCGAGGGCCGCCGGGTGGCCCGCTTTTTGGACCACGACGTGGTGAAATACCACAGGACCCTGACGACCTATGTGGGCACGCTCCTCCGCCAGGGATTCACGCTCAACGCTCTGGTGGAGCCCAGGCCGGACCCCGTGCTCCTGGACACCATGCCCGGCATGCGCGATGAGCTGCGCCGGCCGATGATGCTCCTCATCGCGGCAGGGAAATGATACGGCGCCTATGCGGCGGGGGCAAGCCCCCTGCGGGGAGTGCGCAGTCCGTGGCAGCGCAGCTGCGCTCAGGCCGGGCGGGTGATTCAACTGTACCGCCGCCCTCTCCCGTAAGATCACAGTCCTGAGGACAGGCAAGGGCAGTTTTAATGCCCTTGCCTGTCCTCAGGTTTTTTCTTTCCCCCTTTCTTTGAAAGCAAAGAAAAGGGAGGCCGCCGGAGGCGCGCTTATCACGCCTTCGGCTTTGCCTTAAAGATGATGGAGACCAGATAGCCGAAGAAGATGGCCGCCGTGATCCCCCCGGCCGCCGCCGTGACGCCGCCGGTGAGGATGCCGATGGCACCCTGCTCGGTGACGGCTTTTTCCACGCCCTTGGCCAGCAGGAACCCAAAGCCGGTCAGCGGCACGGTAGCCCCCGCGCCGCCCCATTCCACCAGGTATTTATAGAGTCCCAGCCCGCCCAAGATCACGCCGGACACCACATAGGTCACCAGGATCTTGGCCGGAGTCAGCGAGGTCTTGTCGATCAAAATCTGCCCGATGAGGCAGAGCACGCCCCCGCAGAGGAAGGCCCGCGCGTATTCCCAGAAAACTTCCATGTTCATTTCCCCGTTTCTAAATTTGGCGTTAGCCGGAGCGCGCCGAGCGGCGCGGAGCCTGGGACGATGCGCTTGCCCCAGGCGGTAAAATAAGATCAGAGGGCGCGCAACAAACCGTCAATTTCGTTGGGTGCTGATGGCCACCGCGTGGCAGATGGACGGAATGCTCTCCCCCTGCTGGGTGGAGGTGGGGG
>DATMXU010000238.1:0-14729 GCA_035562355.1 Pseudoflavonifractor sp. | reverse complement strand
ACGGTATACAGGGGCTGGTCGCCATATAGGTACGGCCACCACAGCTCGGGATTTTCTAAAGTGTAGTTGATGGCGATTTCCTGGCAGTAGGCGCCGGCCGCCACGGTGACATTTTCCTCCTTGATGTCGGCGACCTTGTTGCCGTCCGGCCCGGTGATCACCCCGGTCACTGTGCCGGTCACCGCCGCATCTGTCATATTGGTGGCGTCTAAATAGAAACTCAGTTCAGCCGAGGAGTAGTCCTCCTCAACCTTGGAGACCACGGCGGGGTTCGACAGGCGTACCGCGCCTGTGACGCTGACACCGACGTTGCCGGTCAGACCCATGTTGCTGTCGTTGGGCTGGGGATCCCAGTCAACATAGAAGTAAGACAGGTCGCCGCCATTGGCATTATCACCGTCAGTATCCTTCTTATAAGAGGGCTTTGTAATTTTAATCCTAATCTCGTTGGAAGTACCGTCTTTGTTGACATAGTCGGTGACGTCCAAATCATAGTAACGGAAGGTGCCAATGAACAGATCACTATAATTTGAATAGGGCGCGGCGTTATTGAACGTGTTACCGACTAAAGCACCGTGTGTCGGGTAGCCGGTGCCTGTGACGTCGCTGTACATTCCGGGAGTTCCATCAGCGGCGAGGTCGTTCTTGGTGTCATTCTCGCTCACATTGATGTTCTTATTGGAAAGTTTGTTGCCATTGACATAAATCTCGGCCACATAGCTCAGGCCGTTGAGGCTCAGATTTACGTGCTCACCCGCGGAGAGCTCATCAAGGGTAAACTCGGTGGCATACCACCAGGGGTTTTCAAAGTCGGTCACGGGAATCTTGGACACATTGGCATTATAGAATACGTCCTTTTCCCCGGTTTCGTTTTCTTCGAACTTATCGAAATAATACCCCTCGTCGAGCAGGTTGCCCAGCACGGTGCCGGGAACTCTTGCGTTGACCCAAGAGGAGGTATCTGCAAACAACGCGTTCCAGTCGCCGCCGAGGGCAGTCAGCCCAATGGAGGTTGGGCCAGACGGTGCCATCTTCCAATCCGTCAGTTTCTGGGTATTGGGCTCCACGGACTGCGCGGCGAGCGGAGTTTCCAGCGATATCAGCGCTGGCTCTTCCTCAGGCGCCGCGGTGATATCCAGGTAGACCTCTCCGGTGAGACCGATGCTGCCGTCCGTAGCGGCGGCGTCTTCAGGGTGGGAGAGCAGGAGTCGGATATCGGCGGTCTCTCCGGCCGTCACAAGGCCGTCCAGCATGATGAGATAATAACCCCCGTCGGTGGTGATTACCCGACTGGCGGAAATCTGCGTACCGTTGACGTAGAGCGTAGCGTCTCCGGTAATACCCCGAAACTCCAGGGCAAAGGCCGCGCCGGCCTCCTCGCTGGGAACGTCAAGGCTGGCGGCATACCACCAGCCGCTCTCAAAATCCTGGGGCTGGGCCTCCGTGAGACCGGCCGCCCTCAAGCTCTCCAGCACAGTGCCGGGGACGGCGGCGCTAATCCAATTGGAGGTGTTCGTTTCCAGTGTGTCAACAGGGGCGATACCGAGGCTGTTTTCCGCTGAGGGCGCAATTTTCCAGTCAGAAACAAGGACCTGGGAACTGAGTGGATCTTCCGGGGGCTTGGTTTCGCTCGCAAAGACAGACGAGGGGAACAGGGAAATTATCATTGCCAAGCCCAGCATTGAGCTCAGAGCTCGTCTAAGCATGCGTTTGCTCATACTTGTTCTACCTCCTTTTGTTCCCTGCCCCCATCTGTCTGAGATGGACGCCGCCTGACAATACGATCATTTCAGCCAGACGGGGGTGGAAAAATGTTTTTTCATTCCAATTGACAGCGCCACCGCGCTGAATTTATTTTCGGCCATCCTTTTCTGGTTTTGCCCTGGAGCGTACGCCCCAGGGCGCGCACCAGCCTCAGCGGGCCAGTGCGCCCTGTCGGCGTGCCGGCTCCACCTTGGTCCTGACAAAGATATCGAACCCGCTTCTGTTGCTGCTGGTGAGCACAGTGAGCGCGCAGATGAGGAAGGGGAACCCCTGCAGGATATACAGGGACAGCATCTTCAGCGCACTGCGCACCACAAAAAGCAGACGGTTCAAAATGGGGTTACGGGCGGAATTCATGGGAACAATCTGGAGCCCCATCAGGAGTTTCCCAGGGGTGCGCCCGTTGAAGAGCAAAGTGGTGAGCGCATCGTAGGCAAACCAGAGGATCAGCCCGAACTGGAATGCCTCGTCAAACCTGGCAAAGACCAGGTTCATGGCCTCCTGGTTTTGCCCCGCCGGCAGCGTGTCCGCCGCGTCCATAGCGCGCTTTACCGCCATAAAATCCGGTTTCCCAAAGAACTCGAAGGCCAGAAACCAGATGAAAACCACGATTACCGCGTCAATCAAAAACGCGAGAAAGCGCTTCTTCCGGTAGTTCGGCGCAGCCTTCTCCAGCTCCAGACCTAAAAATCCCATGATCAATTCCCAGCCTTTCTAGGTTTTTTAAGCGCTCAGTTTCTGCTGCTGCGCGGCCTCCCGCTCCAGCCTATAGTTGGTGCGGTCCCAGGCGGAGATGAAGGGCAGCCAGATAAGGAATGCGACCGCCATCGCGCACAGCTGCGCTACCACCCCCATAATGCTCCCCGTCGTCAGGAACCCGCTGATGAGGACGGGGGTCGTCCAGGGTACCATATTGTTGCACAGGGGGAAGAGGCCAATGGCCGTGCCGAGGTACTGTACGCTCATAGCCGCCATGGGGGCCAGGATGTAGGGGACGATCAGCACGGGGTTAAGTACGATGGGCAGTCCGAAGGTAACAGGCTCGTTGATATTGAATAGCCCCGGGGCGATGCCGATCTTGCCCACATCCTTGAGCAGCTTGGACTTGGCGAACAGGAGCATGTAGATGACAACGGGGAGGGTGGCGCCGGAGCCGCCGATCCACACGCCGTTCTCGTAGAAAGTAAAGGTGACGATATTGCGGGCGCCCTGCGCGACATTCTCGGTCATATTCATGATCCACAGCGGCTCAAAGATGGGGAACACGATAATGGCGGAGCCGTGGAGGCCGAAGGACCAGAGCAGGTGCTCGAAGAAGACCACCAGGAGGGTGCCCACATAGGAGGTGCCCAGATGGCGCAGCGGGGTGGCAATGATGGTATTGAGGAATTCGGGGAAACTGGCCCAGGGCGTCACGGCGAAGAGCAGCCGTACCACCGTGAACAGCACGATGATGACGGCACCGGGCAGGAGGGCCGCAAACTGGCGGGAGACCGCCTTCGGCACGGAGTCGGGCAGCGTGATGGTAAAGTTCTTCTGCACCAGGAAACGGAAAATCTCGCCCACGATCAGGGCGGTGATTAGGGCGGTGAACAGGAGAGCCGGGTCGAAAGAGCCGGCGATCCAGGCCGAGACGCTCTCTTCTCCGTCCATCAGGAGCGACGGCACCACGATGGTGAAGAGGGAGGCCATGCCAATGACGCCCGCGGGGGTGCCGTCCAGCCCATAGCTGTTGACCAAAGAGCTGGTCACGCCGAAACAGGCTACAATGGCCGAGATGCCGTAGGTCGCGTTCATGATGACACCCTCAAAGGCGTTCCAGTTCTCGCCAAAGACGCGCGCCATAAAGTTCGTGAACGCCTCCAGGGGGAATTCGCCGATGATCATAGAAAAGGCGCCGATGATCAGCAGGGGCATTACCATGACGATACCGTCACGCAGGGCAAGCAGGTGGCGCTGTCCGCCGATTTTCGCCGCGATGGGCAGGAACTTGTTCTCCATGAACTCCATAACCTTGCTGCTCTTGGGGGTTTCGTTTGTCGACTGCTTTGCCATATTCTCTCTTCCTCCTTACATAACTTTACGATCTGGTTTTTTCCAGGTAAACGCCATACGCCTCGTCGAAGATTTTTTCGACTCTGAGCATAGCGTAGTCCTGCATATTGATGACCTGGATCACAGGGATCTTGTCCCCGTATCCCTCCTCAAATTTCTTGGCAAGGTGCCGCACCTGGGGCCCGATGAGAAGGATATCGGTCTTTCCGATCCGGTCCTCTATCCGCTGAAACGCTCTGGCCTCAATATCCGTCTCGATGCCCTTTCCCTTGGCGTATACGGCCATTTTGTCCACCAGCATGCTGGTGGACATGCCCAAGTTGCAGATTATTGTGATGACGAGCATAACCTCTCCTCCATATGCCGCATTTTTTCATGGATGATGACCAATTCCTCCGCCAGATCGCGCATGACGAGCGCCAGATTCAGGTGGTCCTGCGCGTGGACCATCAGCAGGGACACCGGCGGAGCGCTCCCGTTCAACTCATCCCGGATGAGCTGGGTCTGGATCTCATGGGTGTCCGCCATGTTGTGGGATGCCCGGTCCAGGGCCGAGCGCGCCTCGTCAAATTTTCCCTCCTTCGCAAGCTCTATGGCGTCCATACAGTCGCCCCTGGCATCACCGGCGCCCGCAATCAGCCCCATTGCTACTTCGATATTGTCCATAGTTCCCCTCCTATCTCTCTCCGAATTTGCTTGCGAACAGGGCAGTGATCGCCTCGGCCGCCGCGTCCTCGTCCGGTCCGTCGAACTCAAATGCCAGAATATCCCCCCGTTTCGCATTGACCGTGATGACGCCCGTCACATTTTTGAAGTCGTATGTCCCCTCTCCTTTCCGCACGACCACGCTGCTCTCATACCGTCTCACCTCACGGGTGATCCGACTTGCGACGCGCGCATGGATCCCGAGTTCGTTCTGGACCTCCAAATTTCTTTTCAGCATGACATCACCTCACTTTGCTCTGCAGACGCAGTTCCGTCTGATATTCGGAAAGCCGCTTCTCCGTCTCCTCCGCCGTATCCAGATACAGGACCTCGCCGAGAAGCCGCTTACACGCCTGTTCGTCCGACATACAAATTGCCCTGCGCACCCGCATCACGCCCGGGATGCTGACACTCAGCTCGTCGATCCCCATGGCGATCCACAGCGGGATGAGCTGCGGGGCCTCGCCTGCCTGACCGCAGATGCCCACCTCTATCCCGGCCGCATGGGCGCAGGCCGCAATATGGTCGACGGCCCGGAGCAGGGTGGGCTGGAAATAGCAGTTGAGCCTGCTGACCCGCTCGTTGCCCCGGTCCGCGGCAAAGAGATATTGGGCAAGGTCGTTGGTGCCAATACTGAAGAAATCCGCCTCCCGGGCAAACCGCTGCGCATCGAAGGCGGCGGCGGGAGTCTCTACCATGATGCCGAGCGCAATGCCCCGGTCAAAGGGCGTACCCGCCGCGGCAAGCTCGGTCTTGAGCTCCTCCACCAGAGCCCGGGTCTCCCGAAGCTCCCGCAGTTCCGATATCATGGGGAGCATGATCCTCACCTTGCCAAAGGCGCTGGCGCGGAGGATCGCCGAGAGTTGGGCCTTAAAAAGCGCCCTGTGGTCCAGGCAGTAGCGGATGGCGCGGTACCCCAGAAAGGGGTTTTCCTCCCTGTCAATGCCGAGATAGGCGATTTTTTTGTCCCCGCCCACGTCCAGGGTGCGGATGATGAGGGGTCTTCCCCGCAGTCCCTCCGCTGCCTGGCGGTAGGCCTGAAACTGCTTTTCCTCATCGGGCGGCGCGCTCTCCTCCTCCATGTAGAGAAGCTCGGTGCGGAAGAGGCCCACCCCTTCTCCACCCTGCTCCACCACCGGCAAGGCATCCCGTGCCGAGGTGATGTTGGCAAAGACCTGCATCTTTTTCCCATCCCGCGTCTGCGTGGGAGCCAAGCGGTATGCCTCCAGCTCCTCCCCGTCCCGGTGCTGTGCCTCCTGATAGGCCCGGTAGCGGGCGAGCGCCTCCTCGCGGGGCTCCGGAATAAACGCCTCATTCCCGGCGTCCAGCAGGACCATCTGCCCCTGGTCTACCCCCTTCAGAGCACCCATGACCTCAATCAAGCAGGGAATCCCCAGGCTGCGGGCGATGATGACCGCGTGGGACGTCATTCCCCCCTTCTCCAGCACGATGCCCCTGAGTTTCTTGCGATCCATGGCCGCCACCTGAGAGGGCGTTAGGTCCCAGGCCACCGCGATATAGTCCGTATCAGGTTCAGGCCCCTGGCCCTCCACCCCCATCAGCTCGCCGACCAGCCGTCCGGCCAGGTCCATCACGTCCGTGGCCCGCTCCCTGAGATAGTCATTGTCCGTCAGCCCGGACAGGGAATCGGCATATCCGCGGGTGGCCCGCTGTACCGCGTATTCCGCGTTGCATCGCTCTTCCCGGATGATCTGCCTCACACGTCCCAGATAGTCGGTATCCTCCAGCATTAAAAGTTGAAAATCCAGGATGCCCTGGCTCTCCTCGTCCACGCCGGCTATGATCTCCTCCAGCGTCTTCATACACCGTACACACGCCGCCTCAAAACGCTCTGTCTCCAACTGCGTGTCCTCTTCAAGTCTCCGTTCGATTTTCAGCTCCTTATCTCCAAATAGTGCTGCCGCTGCGTACGCCATTCCCGCAGAAGCCATTCTCCCTTTCATAAGCAATCCTCCCAGGTGTTAGGCGGTGTCTTTTCTGTTTTCAGGCACGCTTAAAAGCGCGCCTGTATATTGTGCACAAACAGCATCCTTAGATGTCCACTAGAGTATAGCGTTTTCCCTATTGTCTTGAAAACCCGAATAACACACCACTATCTTCCACACCGGATTTTCGATGTGGAAAGTTTCGCCACCCCTATGGCAGTCCATAAAAAAGCGCCCCGCGTTTTCATCAAACGCGGGGCGGCACATGAAAAGAGAGGGAGGGCCCCGCCATGCGGGGCATTTCTGAGGTTCGGGAATAGGATGGTAGAGGCGCGGAGTTTCTCCTCTCAGCAAAAAACCGGCCCGGCGCTTTTGCGCCGAGCCGGTTTAAGAGGACATACTTACTTGTGATCGACGGAGTACATGTGCTGGATGAGCTCCAGAACCTTGTTGCTGTAGCCCCACTCGTTGTCGTACCAGGACACGACCTTCACGAAGGTATCAGTGAGGGCAATGCCGGCCTTGGCGTCAAAGATGGAGGTGCGGGCGTCGCCGATGAAGTCGGAGGAGACCACGGCGTCCTCGGTGTAGCCCAGGATACCCTTCAGCTCGCCCTCGGAGGCGGCCTTCATAGCAGCGCAGATCTCCTCGTACTTGGCGGGAGTCTTCAGGTTGACGGTCAGGTCCACCACGGACACGTCCAGGGTGGGCACGCGCATGCTCATGCCGGTCAGCTTGCCCTTCAGCTCGGGGAGAACCACGCCCACGGCCTTAGCCGCGCCGGTGGAGGAGGGGATGATGTTGCCAGAGGCTGCGCGGCCGCCGCGCCAGTCCTTCTTGGAGGCGCCGTCCACAGTCATCTGGGTAGCGGTGGTGGAGTGGACGGTGGTCATCAGGCCATCGGCGATGCCGAACTTGTCGTTTAGGACCTTGGCGATGGGAGCCAGGCAGTTGGTGGTGCAGGAGGCGTTGGACACAAAGGTCATATCCTTCGTATAGGTGTCCTGATTCACGCCCATGACAAACATGGGGGTGTCGTCCTTGGAGGGGCCGGAGTAGACGACCTTCTTGGCGCCAGCGTCGATGTGGGCCTGGGCCTTATCCTTGGAGTGGAAGATACCGGTGGCGTCCACTACGTACTCCACGCCCACCTTGCCCCAGGGGATATTGGCGGGGTCCTTCTCGGCGAAGAAGAGGATCTTCCTGCCATCGACGGTAATGGAGCTCTCATCAAAGGAAATCTCGCCCTTATACTGGCCGTGGATGGTGTCATACTTCAGCATATAGGCCATATAGTCGGGGGACATAAAGGGGTCGTTGATGGCGACGAACTCTAAGTTCGGATTGCTCAGACCCGCGCGGAAGACCAGGCGGCCGATGCGGCCAAAGCCGTTGATGCCAACTTTGATGCTCATGTTGCATATCTCCTTTACTCTTATAACGATGCTTTCTTTGCACGGGCTTATTATAACCCACCTCAGGCCATTTTGAAAGTCTTTTATTGAAAATTTGCAAAAATCTCATCACTTTTCTCCTTATTGCGCAAAAGCCCCCCTCTGCTGACCCTTAAGTCTGGCTTTCCTGTCTACTACCCCCCCTTTAGCCGCCGCTTGTTGTCTCTCCTCTCTTCCCTACGCGGAGCAAGTTTTTTCTCTATCCGCCGTCTTTTGACATTTTCCGATATTTTTCTTGTGACGTCGGCCAAAATTTGGTATACTGAAGGCCAAGATTTCTCCTTTCGTCTGCACAGGATAATAGTCATCCACAATTCTTGGGAGGTGGCTTATTCATATGTCCGGATACAATGTCCCTCCGCTCAATGAGAGCAGCCGGCAGAACGCCGCCCTGCTGGAGCAAATGCGTCAGCACATGAGCAACCTCATAGCGGCCACCCACCTCCTCACCCCCGCCGTGAGGGAGGCCGGGGACGTGAAGTATGACCAGTATCTCGCCATTGCCAGCCAGAGCGTCTACCGTATTCTCCGACTCATCAACCACCTGGAGCTCTCCCAGACTCTGATGAGGGGCGGCGTGCCCTACCGGCCCGCGACCCTCGACCTGGCGGGCCTCTGCCGGGAGACGGCGGACGAAGCCTCCCCCTTGGCCGAGCTGGCGGGGATAAGCTTTCGGTATGAGTCCGAGGTGGCAAGCCTCCTCACCACCGGGGACAGCGGCCTCCTCCGGCGATTGCTGCTGGGCCTGTTCTCCAACGCCCTGCGGGCCGCGGGCGAGGGCGGCGAAGCAGGGCTTCACCTTCAAAAGCAGAAAACACGCGCCGTCCTCACCGTCTGGGACAACGGCCCCGGCCTTGCCGAGGAGGAACTCTCTCAGGACGACGGTCTGGGACTGGGCCTGAGCATCATACGGGAGCTGGCGGCCCTCCACGATGGGGCCGTCATGCTGGAGAGCCGCCCGGAGCGGGGAGTACGGGCCGTGGTCTCCCTGCCCATCCGGCCGCCGGAGGGCGGTCCCCCGCGCACTCCCCCCGCCTCTAAATGGGACCTGGACGGCGGGTTTTCCCCCGTGCTCGTAGAGCTCTCCAGCGTCCTCCCCTACGGCGCCTTTTTACCTGACGATTTGGAGTAAAAAGGCTCCCGTGCAAAAAATCGGGGGCCGGCGTTTCAAACAAAACAGGCTGCAAGCCGTTGTAACGGCCTGCAGCCTCAGCCTGTCAAAGAAGTCCCGCGGGACTTCTTTGACAGGCTGTTACACTTTTTGAAACACCGTAAGAAGTTTCAAAAAGTGGTCTTCCTGCACACGAAAGGGAACCCTGACGGTTCCCTTTCACACTATTCCTCCCTCCGAGACTTTCGGTCCAAGGGTTTTTTGACAGTCTGAGGCTGCAAGCCGTTGTAACGGCCTGCAGCCTGTCTATTATTCGCAGGAGAAAATCTTTCTTTACTCCCATTCGGCGTGGAAGTCCACGTTCTTACCCTCTCCCCCGCCATTGTCCAGCTCCAGGTACATCTTGCCGGGCTGGAAGAGCGCGAGCTCCAGGTCTCCCTGTACCTCCCCGCCGCCTGAGAGGTCGAAGGTCCGCTCCACCTCGCCCTGGTAGACCCGCAAGGTGAGGGGGCCCTCGCCGCAGCGTCCGGTAAAGGTGAGGGTTTTGGGCCCGTCGGCTCCAATGGTAAAGGAATCCTGCGCTCCCTTGTTGGTGTAGTGCCACTTTACGCTCCACTGGTCGCCCCAGCTATTTTCCACGTATACGGTGGAGACGCTGGGCGTCCAGTCAAAGCCGTCCGCTGCCGCCAGAGCGACGATGAATCCGATGCCCAGAACCATGACGAGGACAATGCCCGCTATGGCGGCAACCAGCGGCCCCCTGCCCGTGGCCCTGGCGCGGACAGGCCTCTCCTCCCGGGGCAGCTCGGCCCCGCAGCGACCGCAGAAGGCGCTCGCCTCGGGCGTCATAGCGCCGCAGGCGGGACAGGGGCGGCGGCCCTCCCTCCGCCCCACCAGGAGGTAGAGGAGCAGCCCCATCAGGCTGGGCACCACCACTACCACCAAGGTCCACACTCCCGCCTCCAGCCCCCGGCTCTTGGCGTCCCGATAGACCCATACAGCCATCAATACCACCGACGTGATGGCCAGCGCCATCAGTGCGACGACCCCGGCCAGAACAAATGAAATACTCATAGATAGACCCGCCCTTTCCTCTTCAAATCAAAGCAGACCAGCCCCAGCAGCGTAAAGGCCCCCGCCGCGCCCACGGTAAACAGAGCGGATAGGGTCAGCAATAAATTGACCGGCCAGGGCAGCATGCCCCCCAGCAGCACCGATACCGCGCCCAGGGCTAAGGACAGGACAAAGGGCAGCCACCAGACGGACAGGGCCTTGCTCCCCCGCCGGGCCAGCGCCAGCTCCCCCCGCAGGCGGGCATTCAGATACGGAGGCTGGGCCTCGCCATCCCCCAGCGCGTCCTGCAAAATAAGGTCTAGTTCCTTGTCATTCATGGCTCCATGCCTCCCATCCCTCTTTGATTTTAGCCCGCCCCCGGGCCATGCGGCTCTTCACCGTGCCCACCGGCAGCCGCAGCGCCGCGGAGATCTCCTCCACCGCCAGCCCGCCGGAGTAGTGGAGTACCAAGGGCAAGCGGTACTTCTCCTCCAGCGCGTCCAGCAGGAGAGCCGCCCTCTGCGCCCGCTCCCGCCGGAGGAGGGTCTCCTCCGGGGTGGGGCCGCCGGGCACCGCCCCGCCCTCCTCCTCGGGGACCATGGGCGCGATGGCCGCCCTCCGGGCCGTTCGGCGCAGGCTGCTCTTCCAAAGTCCCGCCGCAGTCGCGCAGAGCCAGGCCCCCGGGTTTCCCTCCCGGTCCAGCCGCTTTTCACACTCCAGGGCACGGAGGAAGGTCTGCTGGTACAGCTCCTCCGCCTCTCCCGCGCATCCGGCCAGATGGCGGCAGAGCCGCCAGAGCCGGGGCCCGTATGGCTCGATCAGTTCCTCTACCTGCAAGCTGCCCTCACCGCCCTCTCTACCTGTTGATCGCCGCAAGAAGGAATCCGGTTCCCGCTTTTTTAAAAAACAGGGCGACAGACAGATGTCCTCTATCCCTGTGGGGGAAACAGCTTGTCCCCCACTTGACGCTGTTTCTTTAAAATGAGATAATATCAGGGTATTTCCCGGCACACTAAGCGTACCATAATCTGTGGGGTGTGTATATGACCGAGCTGCTGATCAGGCTTTTTGTCAAGGACCGGGACAATGTGGGCGAAGGCGCCGTACGGCAGAGGTACGGGGCCCTGTCGGGCTGCGTGGGCATCTGCCTGAATCTGCTCCTCTCCCTGGGGAAATTCTTTGCGGGTCTCTTCACCGGGAGCATCGCCATCACGGCCGACGCCTTCAACAACCTCTCGGACGCGGGCTCCTCGGTGGTGACGCTGGCGGGCTTTCACATGGCGGGCAAGCGGGCGGATGACGACCACCCCTTCGGCCACGGGCGCATCGAGTACCTCTCGGGTCTTGCGGTGTCGGTCGCCATTTTGCTGGTGGGCGTCGAGCTGGCGAAGTCCTCCGTGGAGAAGATCCTCCACCCTGAGGCCGTCGCCTTCTCCTGGCCCGCCATGGCCATTCTGGTTGTCTCCATTTTGGTAAAGCTGTGGATGAGCGCCTTCAACCGCCGCCTTTCGGCGCACATCGGCTCGACCGCCATGGCGGCCACCGCGGCCGACTCCCTCTCCGACGCGGCGGCAACCGCCGCCGTGGCGCTGGGCGCCCTGGTAAGCCATTTCTTCGGCCTGTCCATCGACGGGTGGGTGGGCATCCTGGTGGCCGCCTTCATTCTCAAGTCGGGCTGGGAGGCCGCCAAGGACACCCTGAACCCCCTGTTGGGCCAGTGTCCCGATCCCGAGCTGGTCAGGGGCATCCGGGAGACCGTCCTGGCCTACCGTGAGATCCAGGGCGTTCACGACCTGGTGGTCCACGACTACGGCCCGGGCCGCCGCATGGCGAGTCTCCACGCCGAGGTGAGCGTAGGCGGAGATCTCATAGAGCTGCACGACATCATCGACGCCGCCGAGCGGGAGCTGAAGGCCAAATTCCGCATTGAGGCCACCATCCACATGGACCCCATCGTCACCGGAGACGCGGAAGTGGCCGAGCACCGGGACATGGTGGCCGCCCTGGTGCGCGAGATCGATGGCGGCATGACCATCCATGACTTCCGCATGACCGCCGGGCCCCTCCACCACAACCTGATCTTCGACGTGGTGGTGCCCTATCACGTAAAGCTGTCCGACGACGAGGTGAAGGTCAGGATCGAGCAGGCCGTCCGCACCGCCGATCCGGACGGTTTCGCCGTCGTCCAGCTCGACCGGTCCTACTACGAACCCACCTAGCGCCCTTCTTCCCTTCAAATTCACAAAAAATTCACCCTAGTTCCTCTTGTAGGGCTATAATACTACTATGTTTAGTGTAAGGATGGTGTCTTATGGCGCGTAAAGTGCTGATCGTGGAGGACGAGGCCAACATCGCGGAGCTTCTGCATCTCTATCTGGAGAAAGAGGGCTTTGAGACTGCCGTGGCCCCCGACGGGGGCAAGGGGGTGGAGCTCTTCCGCTCCTTCCAGCCCGATCTGGTCCTGCTGGACATCATGCTCCCGGTGATGGACGGCTGGTCGGTGCTGAAAAAGATCCGGGAGGCCGACAAGACCCCCGTCATCATGCTCACCGCCAAAGGCGAGACCGAGGACAAGGTATACGGTCTGGAGGGCGGCGCGGATGACTATATCGTCAAGCCCTTTGAGATGAAGGAGGTCCTGGCCCGCATCCATGCCGTCCTGCGCCGTTTCGGCGCGGAGGAGGAGCACTCGGGGGAGAAGAAACTCACCTTCGACAAGCTGGTCATCAATCTGGACTCCTACGAGCTGCTGGTGGACGGTAAGCGGGTGGACACCCCGCCCAAGGAGCTGGAGCTCCTCTACCACCTGGCCGCCTCACCCAACCGGGTCTTCACCCGCAATCAGCTCCTCGACGAGGTGTGGGGGTTCGACTACTTCGGCGACTCCCGCACGGTGGACGTGCACATCAAGCGCCTGCGGGAGAAACTCGAGGCGGTCAGCGAAAAATGGGCCCTCAAGACCGTCTGGGGCGTGGGATACAAATTCGAGGTAGTCTAAGCCTGAGCGCCTGCGGCGCTGACCGCTGCGAGCCTTGGCGAGCTGCCGCGCCCTCCTCTGCTCACAATCCAACCCGGAAAGGGGGCTTGTGCTCTGAACACCCTATATAAGCGTCAGTTCGCCCTGATGGCGGGGATGATCCTCATCTCCTTTGCCCTGCTGGGCGCGGCCTTTATCACCCTCTCGTACCAGTACGTCGTGCGGGAGAAACAGTCCACCCTGGAGCGCAACGCCCAGAGCGTGGCCGACTACACCAGCCAGGCGCTCACCCAGCCTGAGATTTTGGGCGGGGGCCTGTCCAGCGACAAATACGCACTCTACGTCAACTCAGTGGCCGACGTGGCCGACGCCTATGTGCTCATCTGTTTTCCCAGCGATGTCGTATACCTCTCCTCGCTGGGAGAGCTCTCCCGCAGCATCGTGGGCCGCCGTCTCCCCTCCGAGGTGGTGAACCAGGTCAGCGTCACCGGAAGTTATAGCGCCATGACCACCCTGGGCGGCATTTTCCCTGAAAAGCGGATGGTGGCGGCCAAACCCATCGTTCTCCAGGGTGTGACGACAGGCGGCGAGCTGATCCAGCAGCAGCTGGGCACCGCCCTGGTGGTGGCCGAGACCTCCAGCATCACGGGCCTGTGGCAGGACTTCTCCAACATCTTCTTCTTCACCTCCGCCGTGGTGCTTTGCATCGCCTTCGTCACCACATCGGTCACCTCCCTGCAGCAGACCAGGCCCCTCAAGGAGATGGCCGCCGCCGCGCGGAAGTTTGGCCACGGGGAGTTCGACATCCGGGTGGAGGCGGGCACACGCCGGGATGAGGTAGGAGAGCTGGCGCTCGCCTTTAACGCCATGGCCGACTCTCTGGCGAAGAGCGAGGCAAAACGCAGCGAGTTCGTCGCCAACATCTCCCATGAGCTGAAGACCCCCATGACCACCATCGCCGGCTTTGCCGACGGCATTTTGGACGGTACCATCCCCAAGGAGAAGGAGGCAGACGCCCTCCAGACCATCTCCTCGGAGACGAGGCGGCTCTCCCGCCTGGTGCGGCGGATGCTGGATTTGTCCCGGCTCCAGTCCGCTGAGAACGTCACAGCCCAGGAGCAGTTTGACGTCAGCGAGATCTTGGTCCGTGTGCTGGTGAGCCTGGAGACCAAGATCAACGCCCGGGGCCTGGACGTGGAGACCCACCTGCCCGACGGGCCCGTCATGGTCTGGGGCGACCCCGACGCCATCACCCAGGTCTGCTATAACCTGCTGGACAACGCCATCAAATTCTCCAAGGAGCAGGGGCTCATCACTCTCACGGTGGTCCCCAAGGTGGGCAAGGCCCACGTCTCCATCCGCAACGAGGGGGACGTGATTCCCCCCGGCGAGCTCTCCATGCTCTTTGACCGGTTTCACAAGAGCGACAAATCCCGCAGCGAGGACCGGGAGGGCGTGGGCCTGGGACTCTATATCGTCAAGACCATTCTCAACAACCACAAGGAGAACATCTCCGTCACCAGCGAGAACGGAGCTACGGAGTTTACCTTCACCCTGACGCTGGCGTAGGGGCTGCCCCCTGGTCACCCGCCATCCCCGTCCCTTTTTTGAATAAGGAGGCCCCGCCATGCATCACACGAATTATTACGAGACCTACCCCGGCT
>DATMXU010000237.1:0-8363 GCA_035562355.1 Pseudoflavonifractor sp. | reverse complement strand
CGAGCGCGCTGAGGGCCAGGAAGGCGTAAAAGCTCACGCCCCTGGAGAGCAGCACCGCCGGAGTGACCAGCCGCGTGCCGAAGAATACGGTGAAGAACCGGACGAACCCCCCCTCCGTGACCCCCACCGCGCCGGGCAGCGGGAGCATGGAGACCGCCAGGGTCAGGAGCGCCTGGGCGCAGATGATCTCAAAGGCACCGTGTCCCACCAGGCCGAGAGCACGGTACACCGTATAGGGGACGGCAAACTGGCAGGCGAGCTGGAAGAGGGTGATGAGCAAAAGTCGGATGGTCATGATCGGGTTATGCAGGATACAGTCGGCCCCAGCGTGGTACTCCTCCATCTGATGCTCCAGCCGCGCCCGCCACCGCTCCCCATCCTTGACGAGGCGCACCCTGACCAACAGGGCCAGGATGCGGTCCGCCAGCCTTTTGGCCGCGTTGGGGAGGAACATAAAGATGAGCATGGCGACGGTGAACACCAGCATGATGGCGGCGCCGAGGATCAGCAGCAGTCCCAGGCCGGTGCCCATGGCGGTCAAAAGACCGGGCCTGAAGAGGAGGGCCACTCCGGCACAGAGCAGGATAGCCACCTGATAGCAGGCCGTATCCAGCAGCATGCTGAGGGTGCCATGGGCGGCGGGAATGCCGTCCTTGCTCATATAGTAGATTTGGGCGGGCTGTCCGCCGGTGGAGGAGGGAGTAATGGAGCTGAAGTAGAATCCTACGAAGGCATATCCAAGGCAGCGCAGGCGCCCCGCGTCATGCCCCAAGTAGCGCAGGGTAAAGCGGGTACAGGAGGCCTCGCACGCGACGAAGACAAACATCAGGGCGACCCCCGCGAAAATCCAGCCCAGCTTGACCTGGGTCAGGATGGTAAAGATCTGTGAGAGCTGTTTTCCCCTGAGGAGGTGATACATGGTCAGCACCATGAGGGCCAGTAAAAGGACGCCGCCGATCAGATTCTTCTTTTTTGCCAGCATGAGCGATGTCCTCCATTTGGATGAGGGGCGGCGCTCCGCCCCTCAAAATTACTTGCTGCGAAACAGGCGCACCAGCGCGCAGGCCGCCAGAGCGGCCGCGGCCAGGGCGGAGAGTGCGATGACGACGGCTCGGCGTGTCTTTTTACTCATTGCGTGCGCACCCCCTTCTCGGCCAGGATGTCCGCGAGGCGACCGGTCAAGGGCTCGGTGCTGAGGCGGCTCTTCAGACGGCGCATATTGCCCGCCATCCAGGCGAGGACGCCGTCATTGTGGATAAGGGCGTCGATGGCCTCCAGGCAGTCCTCGATCTCCTTCCCCGCCACGGCCCCAATGCCCGCCCGGGTCATGAAATGGCCGTTGTTGATCTCCTGCTGGAGGAAGGGCTCCCAGGCCAGGAGAGGCAGCTCGGAGGCGATGGTCTCGAAAAGGGTAATTCCGCCGGGCTTGGAGAGGAGGAGGTCGGCCTCGGCCATGTAATCGTACACCCGGTCGGTATAGCCCACCACTCGGATGTGCTCATACTTCCCCTCCAGGCGCTGGCGCAGCTTTTCGTTATTCCCGGCGATAATGGTAGTCTCCACCCCCGGAAGGGCATTGAGCTCGTCGTAAAATCTGTCCTTCTTGGGCATGAGGCCCAGGCCCCCTCCCATGATGAGGAGTTTGCGCGTCGCCCTGCCCCGGAGATGGGGCGTGATTTTGAATTGGGCCTTCACCGGGATGCCCGTGGCCACGATACGCGCCCGGTCCACTCCCTTGTCGCACAGCCGGTCGGCAATGGCGGGGGCACCCACCAGGTAGAGGTCGGTAAGCTGGCTGATCCATTCGGAGTGGGCGGTCAGGTCGGTGATACAGGTGATTAACGGCAGAGCACTGCCCGTCTCCCACTTGTAGCGGGCCACCATCTGGGCGCAGAGCGGGTGGGTGGCGATGATGGCGTCGGGCCGCCTGCTCTCCACCAGCTCCTCCAGCTTGTCCACAAAGCGGCGCTCAAAGAGGGCGCGGGCGTCGGTCTCCATATTCTCGGTCATTTTATAGTAGATGTTAAAGATACCGCTGCCGTGGGTCACCATCAAGGTGAAGAAACGGTACACGGCCTCGGATGTACTGCCGGGCATGGCGTATTTTATGAAGTCCACCACATCCACGTTGTGGTCCCCGTCCTCCTCCAGGAGCTGCTGTCGGAGGGATTGGGAGGCGGACCAGTGGCCCATGCCGAATTTCCCGGTCAGGATCAGGATGTTCATGCCATCCCCTCCTTTTTAAGTATTGGGGGTTTCCTTAACTGTTAGTATAGCTGCCGTTTCTTTAGAAAATCCTCCCCCAAAGCTTAAAACTTCATTAAGAAACTCAAACTTCCACCCAGCGCAGAGGGGCGGCGGATTCCTCAGAGCAGATCGCCCCAATCCAGGCAGACCCGGAAAGGCCTGTCACCGCGGGGCCTCGCCCCTCCTCCCCCGGCAGGGGCGGACGGACCGCCTGGGGCCGGGCCACGCCTCGCCCCTGCTGCTTGCACCAGCTCTCCTTCCGGGTCCAGAGGGTATAAAAGGCGGGCCAATCGGCGCCCTGCGCCTCATACCAGCGGTACTCGTCCGGGGTGAGGACCCGGCCGGGCAAAGCGGTACTCCGGGGACGCAGAGCCTCGATGTCCACCCCCACCGCCGCGCGCCCAACGGCGCAGAGGGCATAGGGCCCGCTGTGACTCAGGTTGAAGGAGACATGGGAGCAGTCCGGGAAAAAGGGCTTTCCCAGCGGGCCAAAGGAGATGGGCGGAATGGCCGTCAGGCCGTAGCCCTCCTCCAGAGCGAGAGAGAGGAGCCTCCGCGCCGCGGCCTTGGCGTCCGCGCTCTCGCAGCCGAGCAGTATCACGCGCTCCCCTCCCAACTTAGAATTTTCCTCTTATTCTACCCCAGAGGTATACCCTTTTCAATTGCTATTTTATACAATTGAAAAGAAGCGGCTGCAAGTCCTTTTCAGGGGATTTTAATCCTCTCTTTCTTGTATTTTCAATCCGCCTTCCATAAAATGATGACAGGTCATGACAAAGAAGGAGGGATTTCAATGGGCCAACAGCAGTACATCTGTCCCAAGTGCGGGTGCCACAGCTATGAGCACGACCAGTTCCAGGCCACCGGCGGGAACTTCGCCAAGCTCTTTGACGTGCAGAACAAAAAGTTTATCACCATCACCTGCACCCAGTGCGGGTACACCGAGCTCTACAAGGCCGCCAACGACGGCGCGATGGACATTCTGGACTTCCTCATGCACTGAGAAACGCCGCCGATGATCGGCGGCGTTTCTCATGCGTCATTACGAATTTCGGAAGGCCCGGACCACGGACATGAAGTCCCTGACCCGTCCGGCGTCGGTATTGTTCTCAAATTTACCGTCGTACTTGAAGGTGGTGCCGACCACGGCCCCGTCGGCGATGGTAAGGAGGGTTTCGATGGTCTCCTTACGGCAGCCGGTGTTGGCAAAGACGGCGGTGTCTCCCGCGGCGTTTTTCGCCCGGCGCAGGAGCTCGGGGTCGGTAGCCGCCCCGGCGGTGGCGCCCGAGACGCACAGCGCGTCGGGCCGGCAGTTGAAAACCGTGGTTTTGGCCACCGACTCGATGGGCCGGTCGGCTAAGTACTGGGCCGCCTCGGGGACGATATTGAAGAGGAGCCTGACATGCTCGGCCCCGATCTCCCGCTGGTGGCGCACCGCGTTGCCGCAGTCGGTATTCCACAGGCCGAAGTCGCTGGCGTAGACTCCGGTGAATATCTCACGGACAAACCTGGCGTCGGTGGCGACGGCCAGGTCCAGAGAGGCGATGGGGTCCCACAGGCAGTTGACCCCGTAAGGGATGGAGATCTCGCTCTTCAGTTCCCCGATGATGCGGCCCATACAGGCTACGGTCTCAGGCTTTACCTGGGTGAGGTAGGGAAGGCTGAACTCGTTGCTGAACATGACGGCGTCCACGCCGCCCTCCTGCAGCGCCAGCAGATCGTGCCGGGCCGAGCGGAGGACCTCCGCCATCCCCTTGCCCCTGTCGTAGTATGGGTCGCCGGGCATCGCCCGCAGGTGGCACATGGCGATGATGGGTTTCTCTGTGCCGAAGGTCTCTTTGATCCAGTTCATAATATCATGCCCTCCTTGGCAAGCAGTTAACGATCACGTCTCCTCCGCCCGCTCGGCCACACACGCGCGCAGCTTGTCGGCAATGCCCTGACACATGCGCTCCAGGAAGACGCGGCCGTGCTCCGCAGTGGCGGTTTTAGGATTGCCAAAGCTGCCCACGGGGTTGAACTCGCTCCACTTGACCGCGCTGCAGGAGTAGTATGCGGGTATCTTGGGACAGCTCTCCACCGCCCGGTCCAGATGGATGAGGTCGGGCCGGATATGGAGCATCATAGAGGTCTCGATCTCCTCGGCGTGCATGAAGGAGGGGCTGTAGACCGGGGAGTCGGTGAGGTCTTTGGCGTACTCCAGCTGCTTATAGAGGCAGAAGTAGTACACATTGCGCATATCCTCCTCGTCGTAGAGCTCCCGGGCCGCCTCCTTGATGGTGCCCACGTTGCCGCCGTGGCCCGAGAGGAAGACGATGTTTTGGGCCCCGTGGGCCTTCAGGCGGATGGCCAGCTCCTTGAGCACCTGCTTGAGGGTGTTGGGAGAGAGCCACATATCGCCGGGGAAATCGTTGTGGGACCAGATCTGCCCATAATTGACGCAGGGCATCACCAGTCCGTCGGTGAGCGCGGCGCAGCGGGCGCACTCGTCCACGGCTGTAAAATTGTCGGTACCCAGGGGCATATGGTACCCGTGCTGCTCGGTAGAGCCCACGGGCACGAAGATAAAGGGCGCCTGAGGGATGCGCTCCTTTGCCTCCGGCCAGGTCATTTCTTCGATCAGGCGTGTCATAGAGATTCCTCCACTAGTCGTTGCAACGCTCCATCTCCAGGACGAGGGCCTTCAGGGCTTCGTCGCTCCCGGCCGCCCAAAACTTCTCCACCAGGTCCGGGTCAAAGAGCATGCGGGCGATGCGCTGCATACTGTCGATATGGTCATTCTGTCCCAGAGAGGTAAAACAGATCATCACCTTCACCGGGTCGTTCTCCTCGTGCCCAAAGGGCACCGGCTCCGCCAGCGTGATCAGCATGAGGGAGTTCTCCCGCACGCCGTAGCCCGAGGTCGCGTGGAGCAGCACGAGGCCGGGGATGATGACGGCGTAGGCGTTGTTTTCGGCGAGCTGGCGCTTGATGAGGTTTATATACTTCTGCTCACAGGCGCCCTTCTCCAGCCAGATGCGCCCGGCCACATCCACGGCGTCCCTCCAATCTGAGGCCGCCCGCCGGGCATAGATTGCTTCTCCAAAGAGTTCGCTGCCCATGGGTCCTTCCCTTCTCATCCCGTGATGGTAAACTGGCGGCGGGGGTTATGGATGAGGAATTTGTCCACACAGGCCTGGGGGATGCCCTCCTCCAGCAGACGGGGAACAAACTTCTCCAGGATGTAGTTATGGCCGTAGCCCCCCTTATATTGGGGCCACATGGAGGCGCGGCCATTGTCGCCGCCCAGCATGATGCGGTCGGCGTAGCCCGCGTCGCACATCCCCTTGATGAGGTCGATGAGCACGCTGTCAGGCCAGTATTTGGCGCGGCTGGGTCCGTCATACCCCAGGGTAACGCCCCGCTCGGCCATTTTCTTATGGTAGTTGAGATCCGGGTTGCGGTCCACGTGGCCCAGGGTAACGCGGCGGGGGTCCAGCCCGTAGTGCTCCACAAGGTCGATGACCTCCAGGCCCATCGTACCCCGCTCGGTGTGGGTGGAGATGGGCGCGCCGGTCCGGAGCGCCGCCATGCAGCCGGCCTCAATGGCGGTGTGCTCCATGGGCATGATGCAGTTGTAGTGGGTGGCGAATTTGATGACACCCGCCTTGGCCTTGCTGCGCCTGACGATGGGGCCGTTGTAGTTGTTGACCTCCACCCCCTCGGTCACCTCCTCGGCGATGAGGCGGGCGATCTCCTCCACCGGGTACTTGTTGACCCAGTGCTCCGCGTCGTAGTAGATGGACCGCTGAAAGCCGGTGCAGGCGATAATATGCACGCCGCTGGCCTGGGCGATCTCCCGGAGCATCTCCACCTGGCGGCCGCAGTCGATGGGGTTCATGTCCACCAGCGCGTCGCCGCCCGCGGCCTTGAACTTCCGCATGGCGTCAATGGCAAAGTCCACCCGGTCCAGGCGCAGGTCCCTGTCGGCCTTCTCCTCGCCGCCGCCGATGGTGATCAGATGGTCGTGATAGTTAGTGCTGCCTAACTCTTCGGGCGCAATCGCCCCGAGCACGGTCTCAATTCGGTTCATATTCGATTCTCTCCTTTCGAATGATCAGCTTCGGGCCAGGCGCATGAACCGCTCCACATTCGCGCGGTCGATGCGGTTGCCGGGCTGCTGCCCCGCCTTCAGACAGGTGGCCACCACGCAGGCGTCGGCGATTTTCAGGATGTCCCCCACGTTGCCCATGTTGACCCCCGTATTGGCGAAGACAGGCACGCCGGGCACGGCCTCGCGCACCCTGACGAGGTCGTCGTACTTCGCGCTGGTGCCCGCCATGACGCCGGAGACGCACAGCCCGTCCACGAGGGCGCTCTTGACCGCGGTCTTTGCCACGAGGTCAATGGGTCGTGTGTCGAGGGAACAGGAGAACTCGGGGCAAAGGTTGGTGAGGAGCTTGACGTGCTCGGCTCCAATGGCGCTACGGAATCTGAGCAGCTCCTCGGCGTCCGGAGCGAACAGCCCCAGGTCGCCGCAGAAGGTGCCGCAGAGGATGCCCCGGATAAAGGAGGCCCCGGCCGCCATCGCCACCGCCACGGCGGCCTTGCTGTCCCACTGGACGTCCACCCCGAAGGGGATGGCGGAGCGCGCGCCCACCACCTGCCCGATGACTGAGGTCATAGCGGCCACGATATGGGGGCCGACACTTTTGGAATAGGGTTTATCGTTCTCGTTGCAGAAAATCACGGCGTCGATCCCACCGGCTATCAGGCTCTCATAGTCCGCCCTGGCGTGGGCGACGATGCCGGGCAGCCCGGCCGACGCGTCGTAGCGCACCGTACCCGGCAGGGCATCCAGATGTACCATACCAACGGCAGCCTTTTTGCCGCCGCACAGCTCATTGATCCACATTTCACTTTACCTCCGATAGTCGTCTCAATCGGAGAAGGGAGGCATTTCAGGGGGTTGAGACGCCAATGCCGGCAAGGGCGGCCTCGATCTTCTCCTTGGTCTTCTGTACGTCGGTGAAGTTCGTAATGGTCGCGACCGCCATGCCCGCCCGTGGGGCGATGGATACGGCCAGGGCAGGCGTGGTCACCACCAGATCGGGCGACTTCATCCCCTTAAAATTGCCCAGGTCGATCGCCGTCACCGTGGCCTCATGTCCCAGCTGGGCCAACGCCTTCTCCACCGTCATCCGAAGGATGAGGCTGGAGCCCATTCCGTTGACGCACACTGTGTAAACCTTTAACATATTCATGTCCCTCCTGTCACACTGCTTAAGGATAGAATGGACGGGCCCCGGCACGCCTACTCCCCTGCCGGCTCGTCCACATCCGCCAGGATCACCTCGACGCCGCAGCTCTCAAACCGCTTGCGGTCCTCGTCGCTGATGCCGGAGTCGGTAATGATCTTCGAGGCAGCCTCGATGTTGCACAGGAACGAATACTTCTCCAACCCGATCTTGCTGGAGTCGGAGACAATGATGGTCTCCCGGGCACGCTGAATCAGCTCCCGTTTAACCAGGGTGTCCTGCATGTTATAGAGCGTATAGCCATGCTCAAAGGAGATGCCCGCCACACCCACGAACACCTTGTCCAAAATATATTCCCGAATGGTATTGATGGCGTTGTGCCCGGTAAAGGACAGGTCCTTCTGGGAGAGCTCCCCTCCGGTGCAGATGACCTTGATATCGGGGGCATTGCTCAGCTCCATCAGAACGGGGAGCGACGCGGTGATGACGTTGAGGTCCCGCATATCCTTGATGTGGCGGGCAATCTCAAACGCGGTGGTCCCAACATCGATTCCAATGCTGTCGCCGTCTGTGATCAGGCCGGCGGCCTTGGCAGCGATCTTCTGCTTGATGTCGGGGCGCTCCTCCTGGCGGCTGGCGAAGTAGGACTCAAAGCCCACCTTCTCATTCCTGATCGCTCCGCCGTAGGCGCGGGTGATGAGCCCCTGTTTCTCCAGAAACGCCATGTCACGGCGGACCGTCATTTCGGTGGTTTTAAACTCCCGGGCCAGCTCCTGCACGGAAACCACGCTGTCCGTGCGGAGTCGCTTGAGGATATAATTCTGTCTCTCTGCTGCAATCATGTTCGACACCCCATGCTAAAAAATTACAGATATTGTG
>DATMXU010000236.1:0-14614 GCA_035562355.1 Pseudoflavonifractor sp. | reverse complement strand
ACGCTTTTTGCGGTATTTGAAAATTATAAAAATAACAATCCCAAATATGTTTCATTTTACATCAAATATCGTCTGTTCCAAAAGTTGAAATCATATAAAATGACGATAAAATGGATATATATCAGCAGGCGAATTAACCATTTCGTCATCTCATGGATAAAGCAGGAATTTTGGATAGTTGCATAATGAATCCCTCCGTTGTAAACAGTCTAGCAGAGGATGCCCCCAAACACAAGCATAAGTTCCTGCCTATACCGAGCATACGGCAATATGGGAAACCGTCTCTTACGCAAATCAGATTTTATCAAGGAGAATATTCACATGAAAAAAGGTATTCGTCTGAACCCGAAAGACAATGTGGGAGTTGTCATCCAAGATGTGGATGCCGGCGAAGAGGTCGATTTCGGCAATGGCCTGGTGGTGACCGCTCTTGATTCCATTACGCTTCCTCACAAGCTGGCCCTTGTTGACATCCAGGCCGGCAGCTATGTGATCAAGTATGGCGAGATCATGGGCTATGCCACGCGGGACATTTCTGTAGGCCATCACGTCCACGATCACAACTGTGATTCCGAAAAGCTAATGAAGTAAGTTTCTGCAAAGAATCGAAAGAGGTGTGTACAATGACTCATGCGACAACATTTATGGGGTATCATCGTCCCGACGGACGCGTTGGCATCCGCAACTACGTCATTGCTGTCGGCAACTGCAGCTGCGCCAACGGAATCGTCAACCAAATCGCCGCCCGTGTACCCGGGGTAATCCCCATGATTCATACGGATGGCTGCAGCACCCCCGGCGAGTTTGACCGCTGGCGCGAGACACTGGTCGGTGTTTGCTGTAACCCCAATATCTATGCCGCTATTCTGGTCGGCGTCGGCTGTGAGACCGACGATGCCAAGGAGATTGGAAAGCGCATCGAAACGGAAAGCGGCGGAAAACCCGTTTTTGCAGCCATCGTCCAGGAAGACGGCGGAGGTCTGAAGGTCATTGAGAGGTGCGTAAAAGCGGCCGAGCAGTTCGTGGCCGACGCGGCTAAGGTGGAGCGCAGGGAGGCCCCTGTCAGCCGGCTGGTTCTGGCCACTGAGTGCGGCGGCTCCGACGCGTTCTCAGGCATCACCGCCAACCCCGCCATCGGTTATGTGTCCGACTGGATCGTTTCCAACGGAGGAACCTCCATCCTCAGCGAGATCCCCGAGCTCATCGGCACGGAGGAGATTTTGGCCAAACGCTCCATTACCCCCGAAGTGGGAGAGCGCGTCAAAAACCTTATCTACGAATGGGAGGAGAGAACACGCACACTGCTGGGAGCCAACACCTCCCGCACCCTGGCCCGCGGAAACATGGTAGGCGGCCTGACCACGATTCAGGAAAAAGCGCTTGGCTGTGTCCACAAAGGCGGCACCTCCACGGTGATGGACGTCATTGATTACGCCGAGCGTGTCGGTGAGCGCAAGGGCCTGCTCATTATGGATGGTCCCGGTTACGACACCGACAATGTCACCGGTATCTTTGCCAGCGGCGCACAGCTGTTCATGTTCAGCACCGGCCGGGGTAACCCGCTTGGCTATCCGGTTGCCCCCGTCATCAAGATTTGCTCCAACAGCAAGACCTATTATGCCGTTGGCGGAGACGAGGGCGATATGGACATCAACGCCGGCGCCGTAATTACCGACGGTATGACGCCCGAGGAGCTGGGTGAAAAGTGCATCGAATACCTTCTGGATGTCTGCAACGGGAAACAGACCCGTCCCGAGGCCAACGGGTATGGCGGGGCAATGTGTGTTTGGTCCACCACATCCCCGTTCTGATTCGGCACAGATCTGCGCTGCGCAGATAATCATTGCTGGTTCATAGTCTATCAATTGAGGGAGAGTATCCGATTATGGAGAACATAGCTGTATACGGCGCCGGTGTAATTGGAATCGGCGAAGCAACTCTTGTCACCGGTCACGGTATCCCCTGCGTGGTAATCGGGCGTTCCGAATCCGGCATGGAGCACTGCCGGCAAGCGGTGGAGCAAAACTGGGACGACCTGATCGCGAACAGTCTTGCCTTGGAGAAGAACAAGGCGGCGGCCATGAAACTCTTGACCATTACAAATAACCCAAAGGCGCTGGAGGGCTGCACGTTTATTTTTGAAGCCGTGGCCGAGGATGTGGAGCAAAAGGGCAAGGTATATGCCGAAATTGAACAATATGCCGCCCCCAATGCGATTATCGTATCCTGCACCTCTTCTCTGAACTCCAGCGATTTGGCCGCCACGGTTTCCCGCCCGGAGAATCTGCTGGTCGTGCATCCGCTGAATCCGGCTCATATGGTTCCGCTGGTAGAAGTCGTCACACATGCGCTGAACTCGGAGGAGACCCTGGAGCGAACCTACACAATGCTCAAAAAGCTCAACCGCAACCCCGTAACCCTGAAGAAAACTATGCCCGGTTTCCTGGTAAACCGTTTCCACCAGGCACTGTACCGCGAATCCATCTATCTGATTGAGCAGGGGATCACCACAGCTGATGATGTCGACACGGCGCTTAAGTGCCTGAGCATGCGCTATGCCTCTATTGGTCTGCTGGAATTTTTTGATGACGTCGGCCTCACGTTGGAAGCGAGCATTGCCAAAAACGTCTACCCCGACCTCTGCGCGGCCACCGACGTTCAGCAGTATGTCCGAAATCGTCTGGAGAACGGACACACTGGAAAGGTTTCGGGTATGGGGCTGCATGATTGGTCGAAAATCGACGCTGACAATTACAGATACCGCAAGCAGGTTCCGTTTTTTGGAACCGTCGGCAAGTGGGACATGCCGGAATAAGAATTAGTTTCTCAATCCCGTCCTTTCCAGTATTGTGTACAAGACGGCAAAGCCCGTGGCTATTGGCTTTGCCGCACGCAGCTCAGGTGTGTTAAAACATAGCAATTCACTGGATACCTTTGAAATCAAAAAATTTTAGGAGGATTGTGTAATGAAAATTCTGAAAACCGTCCAAAAGGTTCCGGGCGGTATGATGGTCATCCCCTTGCTGCTGGGCGTTATCATCAATACCGTGGCGCCTCAGGTATTGCAGGCCGGCGGCTACGTCACTGCCGTATGGTCCAGCGCGGGCACAAACACCGCAATCGGAATATTCCTGTTTTGCGTCGGCTCACAGATCCGGCTGAGAAACGGCGGTCAGGTCCTCAAGCGCGGCCTTGTCCTGCTGATTGCCAAGTTTTTGGCTGGCGCGGTTCTGGGCTGGGTCGTCGGCGCCATCTTCGGCCCCGCCGGCATTCTGGGTCTTTCTACCCTGGCCATCATCAGTGCGGTTACCAATTCCAACGGTGGTTTGTTTATGTCCCTGGTGGGAACCTTTGGCGATGATACGGATACTGCCTCCCAGGCCATTTTGAACATCAATGACGGCCCCTTCCTGACCTTAGTAGCCGTGGGTGCCTCCGGTATGGCGGACATCCCACTGCAGAGCCTGGCTTGCGCCATTGCCCCCATTCTGCTTGGCATGATTCTGGGCAATCTGGACAAGGATATCTCCGACTTCCTGAAACCCGGTCTGAACGTTCTCATCCCCTTCTTCGCCTTCTGTTTAGGCACCGGCATTAACCTGAGCAATTTGATTAAGGGCGGCATTCCCGGAATTATTCTGGGCCTTATTACCGTGGGGTGGTCCGGCTTTGTCTGTATCCTTGCCGACAAGTTCATCCTCAAGCGCCCGGGCTATGCCGGTGCTGCAATAGCCACAGCAGCCGGCAACTGCGTTGCAACGCCCGCGGCAGTCGCCCTGGCTGCCCCCTCTCTGGCGCCTTATGCAGAGGCGGCGACCGTTCAGTGTGCGGCCGCTGTGATCGTGACCGTGATTTTAGTTCCCCTTATGACTTCCTGGGCCGCAAAAAAATGGGGAACCTCTGCAGAGTGGGAGGCCAAAAAACTAGGAGCACAGACAAGCCGCTAAAGGATTCCTGCACAACCGACAAGATGTGCCTTTTGCTTGTTTTCTATATTCCCCCTCGGTGGAGAGCGCCCGGATTATGCCGGTGACCGTGCTCTACCGTATGGTGGGCAAGCCCGCGGTTACCGGATATGCAGTCTGGCCAGTGGTACACCGACGCAGCAATTAGGGCCAACGTAAACAGCATCGTCACGGCTACGGCGGCGAAACTTTTGGAACAAACGACCCCATCACCCGAGAACAGATGGCGACCATGTTTCTCCGTTATGCAGAATACAAAAAGTATGACCCCGATAAGACAAACGATTTTGCAGACTTTACCGTTTCCTACATCATGCCCCGTACGCGCTGGGTGCCATGAAATAGGCGAACGCAGAAGGCCTCATCACCGGGCGCGCAGCAATTCCCCCGGCCCCCGCCGGCACGGCCACAAGAGCCGAGGTTGCCACGATACTTATATGGTTTGTGGAGAAGGTCACAAAGTAAAATGAAAGATAAAGGCTGGCAGGCTCAAACGTCTGCCAGCCTTTATCTTTGATTGGAACTTAGAGGTGCATTTGGAATATAGCTCAGATGATATGGAGTTCATCCTCTGATTTGAGAAACATTAGAAAAATCCAATGCTGGAGAATTTCCAAAAGTTCAGCGTGACGCTGATTGGCGCACTCCTGTTGGTGTTCTCCACATTATAAATGAAATGTTGCACTTTGCCTGTCGTTCCTTATCTTTGAACCCATTCCCTATGCTCCAAACCATTTCTGCGCTCTGTGCCGAAACCATCCTTGTCCAGCTCAGACTTTTCAGCCTAATTCATCCGCAGGCAATCTGCGATATCAAATCCTATCATGAACCGGCGCTATGGTGGCGCAGATGCCGCCAGTGGCCCTTTTTTCATCCCCATAGGAGAAACCACCATTCAAAGCAGAAAGTCTCTCTACGGGGGCGCTAGCAGGCTGTGGCGCCGTTTGGTCTTCTCTGTCTGCTCACTGGTTGCCGGAATGGCATTGCCATAGCGTTCACCATTTCGTATTCAATTTCTCTGGCTTAAGAAAATTGCTTGCGATACTTCTCTCATCCCGCATGAAACTCCTGGCATTCCTCCAAGTTTTTCAGAATCACTAGTTTATTTGTAATCCAGCCCTTTATCCCGAGATTTACCGCCATAGCCTACAGGGTCTCAGCAAATATATCCGCTTTACACAGCTTGGAAGGCACCGCATGAGAAACCCCTCCAAATTTCTCGATAATACCGCCATTTTCTCAAGCAAATTTAACAAGCGTTTACATATGATCCATTGCTAAACTGTTCCCTTCATCGATCGGCGCAAGTTGACAGATTGCCGGTTCTATTTGAAGACGATATACAACCAACAAAATAGATATTGCAAAACAAATTCGAGCCACTGGTGTACCAGTGGCTCGAATCGGTTCATCGGATATTTCTCATTTGTAGTAAAAAAGTTGTACGGTTTGTTTTTCGTCAACCAAAAAAGCTAGGAATCATGCGGGTTTGCGGGCTTTTCTCAACCAATCGGTTTCATCGTCGGGAATAGGAGCACGTCGCGAATGGAGTCGGAATTGGTGAGCATCATGACACAGCGGTCAATGCCGATGCCAATGCCGCCCGTGGGAGGCATACCGTACTCCAGAGCGGTGAGGAAGTCCTCGTCCATCATACCGGCCTCGTCGTCTCCCTTTGCCCGGGCCTCCACTTCCTTCTGGAAACGGGCGCGCTGGTCGATGGGGTCATTGAGCTCGGAGAAGGCGTTGCACATCTCACTGTGGCAAACGAAACACTCGAACCGCTCGGTAAGCCGGGGGTCCTGGGGGCTGCGCTTGGCCAGAGGAGACACATCCACCGGGTGCATGGAAATAAATGTGGGCTGGATAAGCTTTGCCTCCACCCGCTGGTCAAAGCACTCGTAGAGGGCATTGCCCCAGGTCTGTTCCTTGGTCTTGGGAATCTCCACGCCGATGGCCTTGGCAGCAGAAACGGCATCGGCATCGCCGGTGATGGCCATAAAATCGATACCGCAGTATTCCTTTACCGCCTCATGCATGGGCAGGCGGCGCCAGCCGGGGGCAAGGTTGATCTTCTCCCCCTGCCACTCCACCTCATAGGTGCCCAAAATGTCCCTGGCGGCGGAAGAGAGCAAAGCCTCAAAGAGATCCATCATGTCATTAAAATCGGCATAGGACTGGTAAGCTTCCACAGTGGTAAACTCGGGGTTGTGCTTGGGATCCATGCCCTCGTTGCGGAAGATGCGGCCGATCTCGTATACCCGCTCTATACCGCCCACGATGAGCCGCTTTAAGGGCAGCTCTGTGGCGATACGCATATACATATCAATATCCAGGGTGTTGTGGTGGGTGATGAAGGGCCGGGCGGTGGCGCCGCCCGAGATGGTGTTAAGGACGGGAGTCTCCACCTCCATGTAGCCCTGGTTGTCCAAAAACGAGCGGACATGCTTGATAAACTTGGAGCGGACGATAAAGGCGTCGCGCACCTCGGGGTTCATGATGAGGTCCACGTACCGCTGGCGGTAGCGGATCTCCTTGTCGGTGAGGCCGTGGAACTTCTCAGGCAGGGGTAGCAGCGACTTGGAGAGGAGGGTGACGGTATGAGCCTTGATGGAGATCTCGCCCCGGTTGGTGCGGAATACCTCGCCCTCCACACCCACGATGTCCCCGATGTCCACCTTTTTAAAACGCGAGAAGTTCTCCTCTCCCAGTTCGTCGATGCGGACATAGAGCTGGATGCGGCCCTGGCCGTCCTGCAGGTCGCAGAACATGGCCTTGCCCATGCCTCGCTTGGACATGAGGCGGCCCGCCGCCGTGACGGTCTTGCCCTCAAGCGTCTCAAAGCTGTCCTTGACCTCCTGGGAGTGGGCGGTCACGGTGAATTTGGTGATCTGAAAGGGGTCTTGCTCCGCGCTCTGCAGCTCGGTGAGCTTGTCGCGCCGGATCTGCAGCAGCTCGGTGAGGGACTGCTCCTCCTGGGGGGTGTTCTTCTCTTGTGTCATGGTGCTCGCTCCTTTGTATAGAGAGACGGACGCGGCAAGCCGCGTCCGCGCGGTCCGCTCCTTATTTTGTGATGGAGAGTATCTTGAATCTCATGGCACCGGCGGGGGCCTCCACGACGACCTCCTCGCCCTCGGCCTTGCCCAGCAGGGCCCTGCCAAAGGGGGAGTCCTCGGAGATGCGGCCGTTCATGGGGTCGGCCTCCTGAGAGCCCACCACCACGTAGGAGACCTCCTCCTCGATCTCCTCGTCCAGCACCTTGATCTTGCTGCCGATACGCACGGCGTTGCCGGCGTGCTCCTGGTCGTCGTCCAGGACGACGCAGTTCTGGAGGATGCCCTCGATCTCCGCGATGCGGGAATAGAGCCTGCCCTGCTCGTTTTTCGCCTCGTCGTACTCGCTGTTCTCGGACAGGTCGCCAAAGGAGCGGGCCTCCTTAATCTGGTCCGCCACCTCTTTCTCGCGGACCGTTTTCAGATAGTTGAGCTCCTCTTTCAGTTCCTGATGGCGCTCCGCGCTGAGCTTGATCTCTTTCGCCATAATGGCCCTGCCACCTTTCCTTCTCGGTTATCGCTCCGGCCTCTGGGACCGATTTTGGGTATAAACAAAAGACACTATTTCTCTCCATAGTGACTTTAGGTATTATATGTAGTTTGACGCCTTCTGTCAAGAGAATTTCACATGCAAAAGAGGTCGTTTAATGAGAGGGTCCCCGCCTCCCACAGGGCGGCGGCCAGCGGCAGAGCCTCAAAGCCGGGGGGCCAGTCCCCGTCCCGGCGGTAAACCCCCAGGCCCTTCAAATCAGGCCTGCCGTGGAGGATCAGCGTCTCCCCCCGCCCGGCGGCCGGGCTGGGGGAGAACTCCAAAGCCAGGTCGGCGCTGAACCCCGGTCCATCCTCCAGAACAGGCACGCCGTACTCCTGCCGCAGGTGGGCCGACAGGGCCTCGCCTCCGTTGGGAGAGGACACGGCCACCCCCCGTACGGCGCCCGCCAGCTCCGCCGCCGCCTGAAAGAAGGGGCGGGAGACCCGGCCTCCCCGGAGGGCGACCACGGCTCTGCCGGGCGGAACGCCACGGCGCTCCAGGGCCGCCAGGGCCAGCCGCGAGGCCAGCAGGGCACAGAGAGGGGCAGGGTCCACCGGCAGAAGCCCCTGCCGACGCAGCTCCTCCCACCAGGCAAATTCCTCGGGGACCAGCACCCTGCGGGTCCCTGCCCGTTCCAGCAGCCGGGCGGCATGCTCCACCCGGCGGCGGACGGCGCTCTCCCGTACTCCCGGCGCAACGGGAACCTCCGCCCGCAGGAGGGTGAGGCCGCACACCCGCTCCGGCTCTATATACGCCCTGCGGCCTTTACGCTCCATCGGCAGGATATGTCCCAGCATCGCCCTCCCCCTCTCTGTCGAGAGGAGTATATGCCCGGGGCCTGTCAAAAAGACTTTTTTGACAGGCTTCAGACACTTTTTATCACTTTGAAAAAGTGATAAAAAACGGTTTTCTTGCGCACGAAAGGGAAAGGCTGACGGTTCATCTCGCGCTAAGTGCCTCGCTCCGCCCGGCGGTGCTCCGAAACGCTCTGCGGAGCAGCCTTTCACACGCTCCCTCCCTCCAAATCCCTCGGCGGGCGGGTTCTGTGACAGCCTAAGCGGCGCGGCCCCGGTTTTTTCCGGGGCCGCGCCGTGTCAGACGGTCTGTTGAGCCAGCAGGGCCAGCGCGGCCTGGAGCTGGGGGTCGTCGGCATGGGACAGCTTGCCGGCATAGAGGAGGGCGTCCTCCTCTTCGGTGAGGGAGAGCTCCGCGTCCAGCTTTACGCCGGCACCCACGAGGCTGGTGCCCTTACCGGTGAGGTAGGCCCCGGTGGAGATGCCCAGGCCGCCCCCGCCGGGCAGGGGGAAGGTCTGCTGGGAGTACCCTTTGCCGGAGGTCTCCTCCCCCACGATGATCCCGACCCCCTGCTCCTGAAGCTCGGCCCCGAAGAACTCGGCGGCCGAGTAGGTGTCCCGATTGACCAGGGTGGCCATGGGTAGGTCGATACAGTGGGCGTCCGAGCTGGTGACGGTCTCCTGCCCGGAGCGGCTCCTGCTGCGGAAGATGGGCCCCTCCGGCAGGAGATAGTCCAGCATGTCGGTGAGCTCCTTCAAATAGCCGCCGCCATTGTTGCGCATGTCAAAGACCAGCGCCACGGCCCCCTGGCCCACCAGGTCGTCCACCGCGGCCTTCACCCCGTCCGCGCTGCGGTCATAAAAGTTCTTCACCTTGATATAGCCCACGTTATCGGACAGCAGCTCGTACTCCACGGGGTTGGTCTCCACCTTGGAGCGCTTGACGGCCACCGTGCGCGTCTCTCCGGCGGCGCTCCTGATCTCCAGCGTGACCGAGGTGCCCGCCTCTCCCTGGATGAGGGTCACCCCCTCGCTCTGTCCCTCCCCCGCCAGGGAGGTGCCGTCGGCCGAGAGGATGAGCTCCCCGGGCTGGATTCCCGCCTTGCCCGCGGGGCCGTCCGGCTCCACCGACAGGATGAGCAGGCCGTCCTCGTTCTCATAGGAGACGGTGACGCCGATACCGACGTAGATGTTCTTCCGCCGCTCGTTGGTGGCCTGATAGGCTGCGGGGTTCAGGTAGTAGGACCAGCGGTCCCCCAGGCCGTCCACCATGCCGGTCATCGCGGCGTCAAGTACCTTGTCCTCGTCATAGGGGCCGACAAAGAGGGTGTTGACCAGACTCATACCCTCCAGCAGGGTGAGCCCGCTGGGGCCGATGGTCACCCAGGCCGCCAGGACCGTGCCCCCAAACGTGAGGATGGCGGTCAGGACCACGGCGAGGATGATATGAAGAAGGCTGAAACGCTTTTCTCTCATGCGGTGAGGATCCTTTCCGAGTCAAAGCGGGAGCGGATGGGGCGCGCGGCCCGTCCGCTCCCGTTTCGCGAAATCAATAGCTGGATGCGTAGGTGAAGTTCATCCCGGCAAAGCAGCTCACCGGGTCGATGCGGCTGCCGTTGATCCTTATCTCCAGGTGCAGGTGGTTGCCGGTGGAGCTGCCGGTGGAGCCCACGTAGCCGAGAACGGCCCCCTGCTTGACCACCTGGCCCACGCTGACGGCCCGGGCGCTCATATGGGCGTACAGGCTGGAGGTGCCATCCCCGTGGTTAAGGACCACATAGTTCCCGTAGGAGCTGCCCCGCTCGGAGATGGTCACCACGCCGCCCTTCACCGCCTCGATGGCGGTGCCGTTGGGGGCCGCGATATCAAGACCCGTGTGCTCGTTGGGCCGGCCGGTGATGGGGTGGGTGCGCCAGCCAAACCGGGAGGTCAGGTAGTAGTGCCCGGACACGGGCCAGTGGTAGCCGGTGCCGGGGTCGATCTGGATCTGGTTCTGCCTGATCTTCTCGTCGTACTCCTTCTGGAGCCGGGCGATCTCGCTGTTGACCCGTTTCTCCTCCGCCGCCTGCTCGTCCAGCAGCTTTTGGGTGGCGGCCACGTCGGCCTCCACATCCTTAAGGACCTTGAGGGCCTCGGCCACCTTGACCTCCTGCTCGGCCTTCTGCTGGTCCAGGAGGGCCTTTTGCTCCTGCTGCTCGGCCTGGGTGGCCTGGAGGGCGGCCAGGCTGTCGGCCACCGCCTGGCGGTCGGCCTTGAGCTGGTCGATGACGGCGTTGTCGTAGTCCATCACGTCCTGGATGTCCACCGCCCGGCTCAGGAGCTCGGAAAAGCTGCTGGCGGAGAAAATGACCGACCAGTACGAGGTGGTGCCCGCCTCCTCCATCGCCCTGACCCGCTGGCAGAAGAGCTGGTACTGGGCCTCCTCCTTGGCCTGGGCCTCGGCCAGGTTGCCCTCCTCGTCCAGGATCAGCTCGCCGTAGTAGGCGATCTGCTGCTCTGTGTTGGAGATCTCCTGCTTGATGTAGCTCAGCTCCTGGTCCCGGATGCTCTTTTCCGTCAGAGCCTGGTTCCGGTCGCCCTTCAGGGCGCTGAGCTGGTCCTGTAGCTCCGCCTTTTTGTTCTTCATATCGGAGGCATCCCCCTTGAGGGAGGAGATCTGCCCCTTGAGCTCGTCGGTGGTGGCGGCCTGGGCGCTCCCCAGGATCATGGTGAGCATAGGCAGGAGCATAAGTATGGCCATCACCAGGGCCAGCACCGCCACGACGATGCGGCGGCCGTCCCAGTAGCGGCCCTTCTTCTGTTTATTCGGTCTCTGTGCCATAAGCGTCTCCTTTTGACGGTTGGAACTCAGACATGTAAGAATTTGCGGATGGCCATGACGCTGCCTCCCACGCCCACCAGCAGTCCCGCGCCGGTGAAGGCGCCCAGCAGCTTTGTCGCCACCTGCCGGAAAGGCATGATCTGAATGAGCTTGATGGTGTCCGACGTGGTGACGGCGTTGGTGATGACGGTGTAGATCCCCCACTGGAGGAAGAAGGCAAGGGCCGCGCCGGCGAGGCCCAAAATCAGCCCCTCGAAGATGAAGGGCCAGCGGATAAAGCCATTGGTAGCGCCGCACATCTTCATAATGGCGATCTCCTCGCGGCGGGTGAAGGTGCCCAGCTTAATGGTGTTGGAGATGATGAAGAGGGAGACCACCACCAGAATCGCGGCCAGAATGACCGCCACGCCGCTTGCGATGTTGCTCACCACCACAAAGCCGTTGGCCACCTCGCTCTCAGCCCGGACATTCACCACGTTGGGCAGGGCGGAGACCGCCTTTACCGTGTCGGCAAACTGGCTGATGTCCACCACATGGATGCCGAAACGGTCCCGGTAGACCTCGTTGGGCAGGTTCTGGAAGAGCTCTTCGTCCTCGGTACCGGCGTAGCGGTCGGCGAACGCCTCCCTGGCCTGCTCCTTGCTGGTAAAGGTGACCGAGGCCACGTTGGGCAGCCGCTCCATCTGGGACTGGAGGGCCTTGAGCCGCTCCTCCGTGCAGCCCTCCTCCACAAAGGCGAAGAACTCGTTCTCCTTCTCGAGCCGCCCAAGCATGTTGCCCACGTTGAGGGCGACCAAAGAGAAGGACCCCATGATGATGAGGCAGGCCACGATCATGCACACGGCGGCAAAGGACATGAGCCCGTGGGCGAAGATGGAGTGGAACCCCTCGGAGACAAAATACCCGAAATCAAACCTCTTATTCATTGCTGTAATACCCGCCTGTTCCGTCGCTGATGATGCGCCCGCTCTCGATGGCGACGACCCGCTTGGAAAAGCGGTTGACCAGCTCCTTCTCATGGGTGACCACCAGCACGGTGGTGCCCAGCTCGTTGATCTTCTCCAGCAGCAGCATGATCTCCAGGGAGCGCTGGGGGTCCAGATTCCCCGTGGGCTCGTCCGCGACGATCATGCTGGGGTTGTTCACCAGCGCGCGGGCGATGGCGACCCGCTGCTGCTCGCCGCCGGAGAGCTGGTCGGGCCGCATACTCTTCTTTTTCTCCAGGCCCACCAGCTCCAGCACATAGGGGATGCGCTTGCGGATCTCCCGGGGGGAGGCGCCCACCACCCGCATGGCGAAGGTAAGGTTTTCGTACACCGTCTTCTTGTCGATGAGGCGGAAGTCCTGGAAGATGACCCCCAGCGTGCGCCGGAGGTAGGGCACCTGCCGGGGCGTGATGTTATTCAGGTTGTAGCCGTTCACCATGAGGCGGCCCTCGGTGGGGGCGATCTCGGCGGTGAGCAGCTTTAAAATCGTGGATTTGCCCGAGCCGGACGGCCCCACAAGAAACACAAAATCCCCGTCGTCGATCCGCAGGCTGATACCCTTAAGGGCCCGCGTGCCGTTGTCGTAGGCTTTGTGGATGTCAGTCAGTCTAATCATAGCGCCACTCCATAACGGCATAGCGGCGGGGGCTTCCCCCCGCCCTACCCGCGCTTTTCGTAGGGCGGGGGGCCTACCCCCGCCGTTGTTTCAAATTAAGACTCGATCCCGCGGGAGATGAGGTACTTCTTGACCATGAGCGCCACCTTGAAGGTGATGGCGTCGTCGAACTCCCGGAGGTCCAGTCCGGTGAGCTTCTTGATCTTCTCCAGGCGGTATACCAGCGTGTTCCGGTGGACAAAGAGCTTGCGGGCCGTCTCGGAGACGTTGAGGTTATTTTCAAAGAACTTGTTGATGGTAAAGAGGGTCTCCTGGTCCAGGGCGTCGATGGGGTTCTTCTTAAAGACCTCCTGGAGGAACATCTCACACAGGGTGGTGGGCAGCTGGTAGATGAGACGGCCGATGCCCAGGTTCTCGTAGTTGATGATGCTCTTCTCGGTCTCGAAGACCTTGCCCACGTCGATGGCCACCTGGGCCTCCTTGTGGGCCCGCGCCAGGTCCCGGATGTGGGTCACCACGGTGCCGATGCCGATGACTGCCTTGATGTTCAGCTCCTCGGCCAGGGCGTCCTCGATCTGCTTTGCGATCTTGTGGAGGTCCCGTCCGTCGGCCCCCTCGCCCAGCTGCTTGATGAGGGTCACGTCGGTCTCGCTGGTGGAGAGGACAAAATCCACCTGCTTATCAGGGAACAGGGACTGGATCACATCGATGGCCGACACGTCGGCCTCCCCGGTCTGGCGGACGAGGAAGACGGCACGGGGCATCTCGGAGACGAAGTGCAGCTCCTTGGCCCGGACATAGATATCCCCCAGGAGAATATTGTCGGAGATGATGCTCTTGACGAAGGTGGCCTTGTCGTGTTTCTCCTCATAGTAGGACTTGGCGCCGTTGAGGGCCACCACCGCCATGGAGCATACGAGACGGGCCTGCTCGTCCTCGCCCCGGACAAAGACGGCGTAGTCGAACTGGGAGTTCCAGCTCGTGAGGGTCTTAAAGGTCTTCCCCTCAAGGACGATGCAGTCCCCGCCGGCGCTGTTCACCGCCTCCACCGAGCCGGGCCAGCGCTCGCCGATACTGGTAAGCTCGTTGCAGGCCACCACCGTTCCCTCAGAATCAATCACGCCAATTGCCCGGTCCGTGCTGTCCTTCATCTGCAACACAACGCTCTGGAAAATTCTGCTGGACATTGTGATAGCCTCCTCGATCTTTCTATTTTGCATAGTAACGCACATTTTCCTGTCCATTATAGCGGATATTTTTGTGCATTACAATAGGGAAATGCAAAATCTTTGTGGAAATTGCCGAAAATATTGTAAATCCACGGTGTACTCACCCCTTGAGGGCTTGCAGCTCAGTCTCTGTCAAGGGCCGCCACTTTCCAGCCTCCAGAGTCTCATCCAATTTCAGGGTCCCTATGGTGAGACGCTTGAGATAGACCACCGGCTTGCCCCGGGCGGAGAGCATCCGCTTGATCTGGTGGTACTTCCCCTCCCGCAGGGTCACCAGGGCCGCGCCCGGCTCCTCCAGCGGCTCCAGCACGGCCGGGAGGCAGGTGTATCCGTCCCCCAGGGTCATCCCCCCGGCAAAGTCCTTTACGTCCTCCCCGTCCAGCGTCCCCGTCACCCGGACGAGGTAGGTCTTGTCCACGTGTCTTTTGGGGGAGAGCAGGGCGTGGGCCAGGTCCCCATCGTTGGTGAGGAGGAGGAGGCCCTCGGTGTCCTTGTCCAGCCGCCCGGCGGGAAAGAGGCCGATCTTCCGCAGGTGGGCGGGCAGCAGCTCCAGCACGGTGGGCTGCCGGGGGTCCTCTGTGGCCGAGACCAGCCCCGCGGGCTTGTGGAGCATGAGGT
>DATMXU010000235.1:0-9930 GCA_035562355.1 Pseudoflavonifractor sp. | reverse complement strand
TCACAGTGGAGTAAAAGGGGAACAAAAAATGCCGGTATCTGAGGATACCGGCATTTTTGTTCTCTTAATATTTTAAAGGTTTAGGGCTATCGGAGGGCCTGCCCTCCCGGGACGCGCCTGCGCGGCGGGCGCACCCCTTTTGATGCCAAAAGGGGTGGGAAAACCACCAGGGGGCAAACAAGGGCATTTTCAATGCCCTGCTGTTTGCCCCCTGGACCCCGTTTTTACGGGGGAGGGCGGCGGTGCAGTTCAATTACCCTCCTTGAACAAAACCGTTGCCCCGCCCCAAGTCTTCCTGTCGCTTAAAGGGCTGCCGCCCACCCACGTTACGGGGGCCGCCCATACTTGACAATTGCCGCAATTCAACGGGTGCAATCCATGCCGCCACCGGCTGCCTGCTCCTCTCGGTGCGTCGCGCCCTTAAAATACCTGTCTTCCCTGCACGTACTTTCCTGCCACGTCCCGGTCCTCCGAGAGGTAGATGACCTTCTCCAGCCGCTCCTCCAAGGTGAGGGGACGGGGGATGCCCAGACGGCTGTCGTCCAGTACCACCGCGTCCAGCTCGTACCCCGGCTCAAAGCTGCCCACCTTGCCAAAGAAAGAGCCGCCGCCGACAGTGCCCAGATAGAAGGCCTCGGCCGCCGTGAGGGGCCGGATACTCTGGTCCTGGAGCCGCCAGCGCAGCTTGGAGACCTGGATGGCGTCCGACATGGCGCGGAAGATGGAGCCATGGGTGCCCCCGGCCATGTCGCTGCCCAGGCCGACGCGCTGGCCCTCCCGCAGGTACTTGCCAGCGGGGGCCACGCCCGAGGAGAGATTGGTGTTGGAGGACGGGCAGTGGGCGATATAGACCCCCCGCTCCTTCATCAAGGCCTGCTCCTCCTCATCTGAGAGGACGCAGTGGGCCATGATGGTGGGCGCGTCACCGCCGAAGAGGCCGAACCTGTCGTAGGCGTCCCCGTAGGACTTGGACTCGGGGCAGAGCTCCCGCACCCAGGCCACTTCCCCGGCGTTCTCTGACAGGTGGGACTGGACGGGCAGGCGGTATTCCCGCTGAAGGGTTCCCAATTTCTCCATCAGCGCGTCGGTACAGGAGGGGATAAAGCGGGGGGTGAGGATGGGTCCTGTACGGCGGTACTTGCCCGCCGTGTGCTCCACCCACGCCGCCGTCTCGCGGTACGAGGTGTCGGCGCTCTCCTCCCGCAGGTTGTCAGGGCTGTTGCGGTCCATGTTTACCTTGCCCACCAAAGTGACGAGACCCGACTCCTCCAGCAGGTCCATCAGCAGGACCGTGGCGGGTGTGTGGAGGGTGGCGAAGATACAGGCGCGGGTGTTGGGTCCCCGGCGCAGGTCCTCCACAAATCGCCCGTAGGCCGCCCGCGCGTAGGAGAGCTCCGCGTAGCGCGCCTCCTCCGGGAAGGTGACGGTGTCCAGCCACTCCAAGAGCTCCAGGTCCATCCCCAGGCCCCGGAAAGTGTATTGGGGGGCGTGTACGTGCAGGTCGGTGAGTCCGGGTACGACCAGCTTCCCGGCGCGGTCCGCCACCGGGAGGTGTGCGTACTCCTCCGGGATCTCACGAAATACGCCCTGGGAGACGCCGTCCACCGAGACCAGGTACCCGTCCCGCATGGTCTCCACCCGGTCGGGACCCTTGCTCCAGCAGAGGTCGCCCCTCAGAATAAAGGAAGTATTGCTCATGCCGATGCGTCCTTTCCGGCGAGCGGGCGCGAAAAAAGCCGCCCCGCCGCCTCTTAAAAGTATCCCCGCCGAGCGGGGAACTTATAGGCGGCTGTTTGCGGCAGCCGGTAGATACGCCCAACCGATTATGGGCCTATATAAGTTACATAGAAAGCATAATGCCTAAAAAGGAGATTGTCAACTATAAAAATTTTGCATAAACTGTCGCGTTCCCTGCGAGGGGCGCAAAAAAATCGATTTCGTCACAATGGTTACAGACTTTCGCCCCTCCGGGTGGTATACTCAGCCCACTAAAACAACAGGGAGGAAGCAATCATGCTTCGTAAAATTATCAAGATCGACGCCGACGCCTGCAACGGCTGCGGCCTGTGCGCCGCCGCCTGCCACGAGGGAGCCATCGGCATGGTAAACGGCAAGGCCAAACTCCTGCGGGAGGACTACTGCGACGGCCTGGGAGACTGCTTGCCCGCCTGCCCCACCGGAGCCATCACCTTTGAGGAGCGGGAAGCCCCCGCCTACGACCACGCCGCCGTTATGGCAGCCAAGGCCGTGAAGGAGGCCAGGTCCGCCGCCCCCCAGCCCTGCGGCTGCCCGGGCAGCATGAGCCGCACCCTCCACGCCTCCTCCGCCGCCCCCGTCGCCGCGGGGGAGATGCCCAGCCAGCTCCGCCAGTGGCCGGTCCAGCTCAAGCTGGTTTCGGTGAACGCGCCCTATCTGGACGGGGCCGACCTCCTGGTGGCCGCCGACTGCACTGCCTTCGCCTACGGCGCGTTCCACCGGGACTTCATCCGCGACCACGTGGTGCTTGTGGGCTGCCCCAAGCTGGACGAGGGGGACTACTCGGAAAAGCTCGCCGCCATCCTCGCGCACAACGACGTGAAGAGCGTCACCGTGGTGCGCATGGAGGTGCCCTGCTGCGGTGGCATCCAGCGTGCCGCCGAGACGGCGGTGGCCGCCAGCGGCAAAAATATCCCCCTGAAGACCGTGGTGGTCACCATCGATGGCGGTATTCGCCAATAAAGGGCCCCTCGGAACAAGAATAAGCATTGTAATTCCCTGCTGTTCGAGGTAGAATAATACCGGAAACGATATCGCCCGTTCGGGCGAGAACAGAATAGAAAGCAAGGGAGTTACACAGTTATGAGAGTTTACAAGACCGAGCACTACGACGCGATGAGCCTGCGCGCCGCGCGCCTCATCGCCGCCCAGGTGCTGAAAAATCCCCGCTGCGTGCTGGGCCTGGCCACCGGGTCCACCCCCGTCGGCCTGTACCAAAAGCTCATTGAGCGGTATAACGACGGCATCCTGGACTTCTCCCAGGTGCGCTCGGTGAACCTGGACGAGTATGAGGGCCTGGACGGGGGCCACGACCAGAGCTACCGCTACTTCATGCAGAAAAACCTGTTTGACCACATCAACATCAGGCACGAGAACACCTATGTGCCCAACGGCAAGGCCGCGGACCCCGCCGCCGAGGGCGCGCGGTACGACGCGCTGATCCGCGACCTGGGCGGCATCGACCTCCAGCTCCTGGGCCTGGGGCACAACGGGCACATCGGCTTTAACGAGCCCAGCGACAGGTTTATCCCCGGCACCCACGAGGCAAGCCTGACCCAGAACACCATCGACGCCAACGCCCGTTTCTTCGACCATGCCGACCAGGTGCCCCGCAAGGCCATCACCATGGGCATCGCGGCCATTGTCCAGGCCCGGCAGGTGCTGGTGGTGGTGAGCGGCGCCGACAAGGCCGACGCGGTGTACGCCGCATTCCGCGGCCCCGTCACCCCGGTGTGCCCCGCTTCCATCCTTCAGCTCCACTCCGACGTGATTCTGGTGGGGGACGAGGCCGCCCTCTCCAGGCTGGACTGAGAAAGGGGGAGAAGAGCTATGAAAATCACCGGCGCTCAAGTCTTTGAGGTACGGGACGGCTTTGTTCCGCGCGATCTCTATATCGACGGCTCACTGATCTCCGCGGAGGACTGTGGAGGAGAGACCATTGACGCCTCCGGCTGCTATGCCATCCCCGGCCTCACCGACATCCACTTCCACGGCTGCATGGGGCACGACTTTTCCGACGGCGACCCGGAGGGGCTGGAGATCATCGCCCGGCACGAGCTCTCCCGGGGCGTCACCCAGATCTGCCCGGCGGGGATGACCCTGCTGGAGGAGCAGCTTCAAAAGGTCTGCGAGACCGCGGCCGCTCACCGCTGCGCAGAGAAAGAGGGCGCGGAGCTCTGCGGCGTCAACCTGGAGGGACCCTTCCTGTCCCTCGCCAAGAAGGGCGCGCAGAACGGAGCCTGGCTCCACGCCCCCGACGTGGCCATGTTCCGCCGCCTGAACGCCGCCTCCGGCGGCCTGGTCAAGCTCTTGTCCATCGCCCCGGAGGAGCCGGGCGCCATGGAGTTCATCCGGACTGTATCCGGCGAGGTGATGGTCTCCCTGGCCCACACCACCGCCGACTATGACACCGCCATGGCCGCCTTCGCCGCCGGCGCGAGCCATGTGACCCACCTCTTCAACGCCATGCCCCCCTTCACCCACCGCGCCCCCGGCGTGGTTGGCGCCGCCTTCGATACGCCCGAGTGCCGCGTGGAGCTGATCTGTGACGGCATACACATCCACCCCTCGGTGGTCCGCGCGGTCTTCAGGCTCTACGGGGCCGACCGGGTGGTGCTGGTGAGCGATACCATGCGTGCCGCCGGCATGGCCGACGGGCAGTATACCCTGGGCGGCCAGGATGTGACCAAGAAGGGCAACGCGGCCACCCTGGCGGACGGCACCTTGGCCGGCAGCGTCACCGACCTGATGGACTGCATGCGTACCGCCGTCTCCTTCGGCATCCCCCTGGCCGACGCGGTGCGGGCCGCCGCCGTGAATCCGGCCCGGGCCATCGGCATCTACAGCCGCTACGGCAGCCTGGACGTGGGCAAGCAGGCCAACGTGGTCCTGCTGGACAAGGAGCTCAATCTCAAGGCCGTCCTCTTCAAGGGGAACGTGGTTTCCTAAGAAAAATCAAGGCCGCCCGGAGAAGTTCTCCGGGCGGCTTTTTGCAGTGTATAGGGCTCAGCCCTCCAGTGCCTGTTTTAGGACCTTGGCCAGCTGGTCGGGGCAGGAGGTGGCCTTTCCGCCGCAGCGCAGCCCATCCAGCTTGGCGATGACCTCCTCGGCCCGCATGCCGGTCACCAGCCGGGAGAGGCCCTGAAGGTTGCCGCTGCACCCGCCGGTGAACTGCAGGCGTGTGACGATGCCATCCTCCACCTCGATGTCTATCTTGCTGGAGCAGACCCCTTTGGGCTTATATGTAACCGTCATAAAAACGCCCTCCTTTTTCTCGCTGTGTTGTATTATAGCGAAAGGAGGGGGATTGTGCAAGTTTTCTTTATAACTTCGCGCCTGCATGGCCGGTGTAGACGAGAGCCCCGGAATGTGGTACAATAACTCGAAAAGAGACAGAGCGGGCCGGAGCCCGCCGGAATTTGGGAATGAGGCGAGAACGATGGCAACAAATGAGCAGCAGTTCCGCGCCGCCGTATTCGGCGGTTTTCAAAAACAGGACGTGCTGGGCTATATTGAAACCACCGCACGGGAGCATAACGCCAAGACCGAGGCCCTCCAAAAAGAGCTCAGTGAACTGACCGCGGCCAAGGCCGCGCTGGAGGCCGGGCAGGCCGAGCTGGCCGCCAAGGCTGAGGTCAGCGCCACCGCGCTGGTGGAGACCGCCGCCGCCTTGGAGCGGGCGACCGCCGAGCTGGAGCAGAAGAATAGCCGCCTGGCCGTGCTGGAGCGGGAGAATACCGATTTCAAGGCCCGCCTGGCCGCGCTGGAGCCCGCGGCGGCGGCCTATCAGGCGGTGAAGGACCGGACGGCGGGCATCGAGCTGGAGGCCCACTGCCGTGCCCAGGCCGCCGAGAGCGCCGCCCAGGAGCATGTCAAGGCCGCCAAGGCCGATCTGGAGCAGTGGATGCTCAAGGTGCAGTCGGGGTACGACCGGCTGCGTACCGACGTGGATGCCACCATCTCCCATGCCGGGGGGGAGTTGGCGCGGGTGGCCCGGACTCTGGAGGGCATCTCCGCCGAGTTCTGCGCCCACGACGAGGCGCTCGAAGGGCTCATCGAGTCCTACCGGGAGACCCTGGGGCCCCGCCCTCCCATGCCCCTGAGCGTGGACGGGGACTGACCGCCATGGGAGCGCTGGCACTACATACCGGCCGCCTGCGCGACGTCCTCCCCTCCCTCCGGGCGGGGGACCGGGTGCTCCTCTCGGGGGTGGTCTACACCGCCCGGGACGCGGCCCATAAGCGCATCATAGCCGCGCTCGACAGGGGGGAGAAGCCCCCTTTCCCGATCCGGGACGCCGTCGTCTACTACGCGGGCCCCACGCCGAGCCAGCAGGGAATGGCGGTGGGGGCCTGCGGCCCCACTACCTCGGGCAGGATGGACCCCTATACTCCCCGGCTCCTGGACCTGGGGCTGGCCGCCATGATCGGCAAGGGGGAGAGGAGCGCCGCCGTGGCGGAGGCCATCGTGCGCAATATGGGCTGCTATTTCGCCGCCGTGGGGGGCGCGGGCGCCCTCATCGCCCGGTGCGTCAAATCAGCCCAGGTCCTCGCCTACGACGACTTGGGCTGTGAGTCGGTCAAGCGCCTGGAGATAGAGGACCTGCCTCTCACCGTCGCCCTTGACAGCCGGGGCGGAGACCTCTACCGACTGGGCAGGGAGGCCTTCCGTACCCAGTGATATAACCGTAAGAAAGAGCGACAGCCGCCCGGCTGTCGCTCTCAGACTGTCAAAAAACCCTTGGACCGAAAGTCCCGGAGGGAGGGATAGTGTGAAAGGCTGCTCCGCAGAGCGTTTCGGAGCGCAACCGAGCGCAGCGAGGCACTTAGCGCGGAGATGAACCGTCAGCCTTTCCCTTTCGCGTGCAGGAAGACCACTTTTTGAACCTTCTTACGGTGTTTCAAAAAGTGTAACAGCCTGTCAAAGAAGTCCCGCGGGACTTCTTTGACAGGCTGAGAGCGACAGCCGCCCGGCTGCCGCTCTTTTGCGTCTCTCTTGGGGAGTTTCCATGCTATCCCAGATTGTTGAGGTATGCCGTCAGTCCGTCGGCCACGCCCTGCATCAGTTTCTCCTGATAGACCGGGTCGACCAGGCGCATCAGCTCCTCATGGTTGGTCATAAAGCCGGTTTCGATGAGCACAGCGCACATCTTGGTCTCCCGCAGCACCACGAAGTCGTCCTTCAGCACGCCCCGGTCGATGGCGCCGGTGGCCTTGGCCATATAGGGCTGGAGAGTCTCGGCCAGCCGCTTTCCCCGGCCGCTGGAGGGGTGGTAATATGTAAAGATGCCCTGGAAGTCCCGGTTGGTGGCCGAGGCGTTGCAGTGGATGGAGACAAAGAGGTCGGCCTCCGCGGCGTTTGCCAGATCCGCGCGCGCATAGAGGTCCATGTACACGTCGGTGGAGCGGGTCATGATCACGTTGTACCCCAGCGCCAGCAGCTTTTGTTCCAGCATCTTCGTCATGGAGAGGGTCAGGTCCTTCTCCTTAAAGCCCTCGTAGGCCGCGCCCGGGGCCGAGCCGCCGTGCCCCGCGTCCAGCACGATGGTCTTCTTCGTGGGGTCGATGACGGGCACCTCGGGGGGCGGCAGCTCGTCTATGTCTTTCTCGGTCAGGAAGGTGGTGAGGAGGATGCCGTCCTCCCGGGCCTCCACCTTGGCGTTGTCAGCCAGGGTGAGCCCCTTGCGCAGGTCCAGCACCACCCGCACCGTCTTGGCGTACTCGGGGTAGAGGTCGCCGCCGTGCTGGGCGTAGCGTACGGTGGTGATGAGCTCGTTGTCCACCGTGATGGTTCCGGGGAATCCGGAGGAGAGCTCGGCCCCCAGAATGTCCACCACGATCTTCCCGCCCAAGTCCATCGTCTTGAACTCGGGGACGCGGTCGGTGGCGATAAGGACGGTCTGGGCGTCGTAGTTGGCCGTGACCCGGGTGATCTGGGTGACAGGGGCGGCGGCGCTGGTGATCTCGGCGGAGTAGTCCTCCTGGGTCCAGCTCACCACGGCCCCCAGCTGCTCGGCCACAAAACGCAGGGGCACCATGGTGCGCCCGTTGTTCTGGCCCCGGAGACTGAGCGCGCTGGCGGCCACGCCGTCGGGCAGGGGGGTCTCCACGCCATTGACCAGCGCGGTGGCCGAGCCCAGAGTGAGCACGACGGTGGTGCTCCCCTTGCGCAAGATGGCTTGCCGGTTCTCCTGGGACCAGAGTACCGTGGCCCCCAGCGCCTCCCCCACGGCCCGGAAGGGGGCGAGAGTGCGGCCATAGCCGTCAATGACCTGCACCACGGCAGGGATATCGCCTGTAAAGTCCATTCCGTTGCCATCAATGCTCAGCGCCACCGCGGAGACGGTTACGTCGCCATACTTCCCGGTCTTCTCGTTATAGAGCTGCAAGCCCAGGTCCCCGTTGGGCCCCGCCGCCCGGGCGGGGAGGGAAACCACAAACAGGGCGAGCAGAAGAGCGAACGCGCCCAGCTTTTTCAAATGCACCATAGAGACGGCTCCTCATGTCCTGAATTTTACATAATTGTACTTGATTCGCGCCGCCACGTCAATGGATAAGGCGAAATTTGGTTGACATAAATTTTTCCAAGAAAATCCGGTCCCAATGCCCGCACCCCAAACTCCCGCCGCCCGCCCACTTGCGCTTTTCCTCCTAATTTGGTATGATAGTTTGAAACGAAAGAGACGGAGGGAATCCCAATGACGATCAAGCTCACCCAGTCCGGCGTCTACTACCACGGCGGCGCCTTTCTCCCTGAGGGAGAGGGCCTTGCCGCGGGTCTGCCCGCCCCCCAGCGGGCCAAGGCGGGCGCCATGGCTTACCATATCCTGAAGGCCCACAACACCGCCGGGAATATGGCCGAGCTGAAACTGCGCTTTGACGCCATGGCCTCCCACGATATCACCTATGTGGGCATCGTCCAGACGGCCCGGGCCTCGGGCCTTACGGAGTTCCCGCTGCCCTATGTGCTCACCAACTGCCACAACTCCCTCTGCGCCGTCGGCGGTACCATCAACGAGGACGACCATGTCTTCGGTCTCTCCGCGGCCAAGAAGTACGGCGGCGAGTTCGTCCCCGCCCACCAGGCCGTCATCCACTCCTACATGAGGGAGCGCTATGCCGCGCCGGGGCGGATGATCCTGGGCTCGGACAGCCACACCCGCTACGGGGCCTATGGCGCCATGGCCATCGGCGAGGGCGGGCCGGAGCTTGCCCGCCAGCTTTTGAAGAAGACATATGACATCGCCTACCCCCGCGTGATCGCCGTCCACCTCACAGGCGCGCCCCGCCCCGGCGTGGGCCCCCACGACGTGGCCCTGGCGCTCACCGCCGCCACCTTCAGGGAGGGCGTGGTGAAGAACGCCGTGATGGAGTTCTTCGGCCCCGGGGTGGAGAACCTCGCCATGGACTACCGCTCCGGTATTGACGTAATGACCACCGAGACCACCTGCCTCTCCTCGGTGTGGAGCACAGACGACATCGTGAAGGAGCACCTGGAGACCCTGGGCAGGGGAGAGCAGTTTATCGCCCAGGCCCCCGCCGACGGGGCCTATTACGACGGACTCATCGAGATCGACCTCTCGGCCGTCGAGCCCATGATCGCCCTGCCCTTCCACCCGGCCAACGCCTTCCCCATCCGGGAGTTCAAGGCCAATATGGCTGACCTTCTCCATCAGGTGGAGGAGGACGCGGTGCGCCAGCTGGAGCTGAAGGGGAGCGCCCCCTCCCTCGTCAAGAAGATTGTGAACGGCCACTTCCAGACCGACCAGGGCAGCATCGTGGGCTGCGCGGGCGGCACCTATCAGAATCTGGCCCGGGCCGCCGAGATCATAAAGGGCCGCCCCATCGGGTCGGACGCCTTCTGGCTGTCCTGCTACCCCGGCTCCATGCCGGTCAATCTGGAGCTCGCCAAGAAGGGGTACCTCGCCTCCCTCATGGCGGCGGGGGCCTCGGTACGCTCCTGTTTCTGCGGGCCCTGTTTCGGCGCGGGGGACGTGCCCGCCAACGGGGCTTTCTCCATCCGCCATGCCACACGCAACTTCCCCAACCGGGAGGGGTCCAAGCCCTCCGACGGCCAGGTGGCCTATGTGGCCCTGATGGACGCCCGCAGCATCGCCGCCACCGCCCTCCATGGCGGCGTGCTTACCGCCGCCACTGAGCTGCCCGAGTATGAGCT
>DATMXU010000234.1:0-3428 GCA_035562355.1 Pseudoflavonifractor sp. | reverse complement strand
CTGTGTCAAATATTATAGGCAGAGTGTTATAAATGAGAAAAAATGCTCAATGAACAGGGCAAAATAGTGTTAAATTCAAGAAATAGAATGACACGGTTTGACGCAAATAAAGGACAGGAGTAAGGGAAAGGTTTAAAAAAGACTGTAAAATAAGAGAAAAATAAAAGGACACACATCACACAAAGAGCGAAGGCCAGGATTGCTGGACAGCCTCGGAGCGACGTGCTATGCTTGGGCCAATCAAGGTCCGAGAAGGATGTGTGTATATGTATCAGGCTCTTTTCCTCAGCCACGGAGACCTCTCGGTGGCCCTGCTCAAGGCGGCGGAGCTGATCTTGGGCGAGCAGCCCGCCGGAGAAGTGGAGGCCATTTCCCTGCCGCCGGGCCAGGACATGGCGGTGTATCTCGCCAAGGTGGACGACTTTGCCTCCCGCGCCGCCGACAAGGGGGGCGCGATCCTCTTCACCGATCTGGCGGGGGGCAGCCCCTTTCTAGCCGCAGCCCAGATCTATCGGAAACACAGCGGGGAGATGCCGCTGGAGGTCATCACCGGCATGAATCTCCCCATGGCCATCGAGATTCTGGCAGCCAGGGAGTTCTCCTCTGTAGAGGAGGGGAGGAAGACCGCGCTGGCCGAGGGTCAGCAGGGGGTACGTGCGCTCTCTCAGCAGCTGGCCGCCCAGAATTAAATGAGAAGGAGGAAGAACCTGTGAAAATTGTCATGAGCCGCGTAGATGAGCGGCTGGTCCACGGACAGGTCATCGCGTCCTGGACCAAGATCCACGCCGTCAAGAGCATTTTGGTCATCGACGACCAGCTTGCCAAGGACAGCTTTATGAGCACCGTACTCACCATGGCCGCCCCCGCCGGGGTCAAGGTAGAGCTCATCGACGTGGAGCAGGCCGCGGAGCGCATTGCCAAGGAGGGCGTGGGCGCGGGTGTCAACACCATGCTCCTCTTCAAAACACCCAAATACGCCCTTGAGCTTATAGAGAAGGGCATCGAGCTCAAGGAGCTGAACATCGGCAACATGGGCGCGGGACCCGGGCGAAAGGCCGTTTCCCGCAACGTATACGCCAGCCCCGCCGAGGTGGAGATGTTCAGGACTATGCTGGCAAAGGGCGTGGACGTCTACCTCCAGATGGTCCAGCAGGAGCCCCGGACCCCCATCGCGGGCAAGCTGTAAGCGCAATCCGTTTCGACGGCAAGATAAAATAAAGAGGAGTTGGTAGTATGCAGTTCTTCCACGCGCTCATCATCGCGCTGTTGACCTGGCTCATCGCAACGGCTGCACCCATGTGGCTGAGATGGTCCATGTACTTCGGCGCACCCCTTGTGGCCGGCCTGATCAACGGCCTGCTGCTGGGCGACCTGACCTATGGCCTCCAGTGCGGCGCCACCATCATGATGGCCTACATCGGCCTCGTGGCCATCGGCGGTTCCCTTCCGTCCGACCTATCACTGGCGGGCTACCTGGGCGTCTACATGACCATGATCTCCGGCGCAGATCCGTCCGTGGGCCTGCCCATCGCCGTGTCCCTGGGTTTCCTGGGCATCCTCTGCTCCAACGCAAAAATGGCCCTCAACCCCATCTGGGTCCACCGGGCCGACAAGTATGCCGCCGAGGGCAACACCACGGGCGTCGTAGCCATGAACCTGCTGGCCTCCCAGATCGTGCCCTTCATCACCTACTTCATCCCCGCGTTCCTGTGCGTCATGCTGGGCGGGCCCTTTATGGAGCAGATGCTCAACGTGGTGCCTCCCATCGTCATCTCCATCCTCAAGCTCATCGGCGCTATGATCCCCGCCCTGGGCCTCGCCATGCTGATGAACATGATGAACAAGCGCTCCACGATCCCGTTCTTCCTGATGGGTTTCGTCCTGGCCGCCTACCTGAAACTCGACATCATCGCCCTGGCCATCCTGGGCGTGGCCTTTGGGCTGATGCACCTGCTGTATACGTCCCATGGAAAGAGGGGTGAGGAGAATGTCTAAAGAAGTGATGCAGGGCGAGACTGGCACCCGGACCGTCTCCCTAGATAAAAAGACGCTGCGCAAATCCTGGTGGAACTGGACCTGCTGGGGCCAGATCTGCTACAACTTCGAGCGTATGATGGGCCTGGGTTTCTGTCACTCCATGATCCCCATCCTGAAAAAGCTCTACCCCGGCGACAAGGAGAAACAGGCTGAGGGCATGACCCGCCACCTCACCTATTACAACACCGAGAACACCTGGGGCTGCCTCATCCCCGGCATCGTGGCCGCCATGGAGGAGGAGAAGGCCAACGGCGCGGACGTGGAGGACGAGACCATCTCCAACATTAAGACCGCGCTCATGGGCCCTCTCGCCGGCGTGGGCGACGCCGTCACCCAGGGCATCGTCAAGGTGATTCTCCTGGCCATTGGCATCGAGCTTGCCATGCAGGGCAACGCCCTGGGCCCCATCCTCTATGTGGTCGCCTTTTCCGCTTACGCCCTGATCGTCGGCTATGTCTGCTACATGTCCGGCTATAAGATGGGCAAGAACGCCGTGGTCAAGATACTCAGTGGCGGACTGATCAAAGAGATCACGGAGGGCTGCGGAGCGATGGGTATGATGGTCCTGGGCGGACTGGTGGCCACCAAGATCGGCATCACCACGCCCATCACCTTCGCCATCGGAGAAAAGGTCACTGAGCTCCAGGCCCTCTTCAACCAGATCATGCCCTCTCTGCTGCCCGTGGCCCTCTTCTTCGGCGTCTACGCCCTGCTCCGCAAGGGGATCACCCCCATGAAGGTCATGGGCATCATTTTCCTGGCCGGCATCGTCTGCTATATCCCCGCCATGTTTGGCTGGTTCAGCATTCTGGCATAAATCTGATATCATTGGAGGAACTTATCCCATGCTGATGGAAGAACATAAAAAGACATTTGGCACCGCAAAGCCCCTCGTTGGGTGCCTGCATATGGCGGCCCTGCCCGGCAGCTACTACGCCGATCCGGCCATGACCTACCGCGACCACATCAACCGCCTTAAGGAGGACGCGAAGGTCCTCATGGGCGAGGGGTTCGACGCCTGTGTCTTTGCAAACGAGGGAGACCGGCCCTACCTGTCCAATGTGGGCCCCGAGACGGTGGCCTCCTATGTCCGCATTGCCGCCGAGGTGGCTGAGACCATCACCATCCCCTACGGCTGCGGCGTGCTTATCGACCCCATCGCCACCCTGGCGGTGGCCAAGGCCATCGACGCCAAGTTCATCCGCACCTACGTCACAGGTACTTATAACGGACTCTTCGGCTGGCAGGAGTTCAACCCCGGCGAGATCTTCCGCTATCAGAAGAACATCGGGGCCGAGCACGTGAAGGTCTACACCTACTTTGAAGCCCACGCCGGCACCGGCATGGACCTGCGCCCGGTGGAGGACCAGGTGGATGCGGGGGTCATGAAC
>DATMXU010000233.1:0-5733 GCA_035562355.1 Pseudoflavonifractor sp. | reverse complement strand
GACATAGAGCGGGAGGAGATCCTCAAGAAGAGCCGTGAGCTTGGGGTCAAGCGCACCGACGAGATCATCAGCGAGGCCCGGAAGGAGGCCGCCAGTATCTACCGCCGGAGCATGGAAGAGCTGCGGATGGAGCAGCAGAATCAGCGGGACGATATGAAGCACGCCATCATCGATATCTCCACCCGTATGGCGGGCCGGTTTGTCCAGCTCTCGCTGGACGAGGAGACCCAGGACGCCTACGTGGAAAAGGCCCTGGAGCATCTTGAGGAAGACCTATGGTACGAATCGTAGAGGAGTACGCCACCGCGCTGCTGCGGATGGCGGTTCATAATCACTGCGTGGAACAGACCTTCAGTCAGGCCACCCAGTGGCTCGCGCGCAACGCCGGACACACCGGCCCGGCGGATGACCCTGAGGTGCCCGCGGGCATATTGGCGGATTTTTTAGGGTATTTGAAACAGAAGGACCGGCTGCCCTGCGCCGAGGGTATCCTGCGCCGGTACCTGGAGCTCGCCCTGGATTATATCGGCGTGGTCAAGGTGGAGGTGGTCAGCGCCGCGCCGCTCTCCCAGGAGCGATTGGACGATCTGCAGCACCGGCTTATCCGGCGCTCCGGCAAGCGGGTGCATATCACGCACCGGGTAGACCCCTCTTTGATTGCCGGTATCCGACTGATTGCCGACGGCGTGGTGATGGACACCTCGGTCAAGCGGCAATTGGCCGATATGCGGGAGAAACTTTATAAAGGGGGTGTGTTTTACCCATGGACGCAATAAAGCCCTCTGAGATCAGCTCCATTATCCTGAAGGAGCTTGAGGCCATGCACGATACGCCCAAGGTCTACGAGGCGGGCCGGGTGCTGCAGGTTGGCGACGGCATCGCCCGTGTGCACGGCCTGCCCGGCGCCATGAGCGGGGAGCTGCTGGAGTTTGACAACGGGGTCAAGGGCATCGCACTGAACCTGGAGCGGGACAATATCGGCGTCATCCTCATGGGCAGCGACGCCGGCATCCATGAGGGCGATACCGTCACCCGGACGAAGTCGGTCACCACGGTGCCCGTGGGGGACGAGCTGCTGGGCCGGGTGGTGGACAGCCTGGGCCAGCCCATCGACCAGAAGGGCAAGATCTATACCAAAAAGGTGAGGCCAATCGAGCGCGAGGCCCCCGGCGTCATGGCCCGCGACGAGATCACTACTCCGCTGCTCACGGGCCTCAAGGCGATTGACGCCATGGTCCCCATCGGCCGCGGCCAGCGTCAGCTCATCATCGGCGACAGGCAGGTCGGCAAGACGGCCATTGCCATTGATACCATCATCAACCAGCGGGATAAGGACGTCCGCTGCGTCTATGTGGCCATCGGGCAAAAGGCCTCCACCGTGGCCAACATTGTCAAGACCCTCGCCGACCACTATGCCATGCCCTACACCACAGTGGTGGTGGCCAGCGCTGCCGAGCCCCCGGCCCTTCAATACATCGCGCCCTACACCGGCTGCGCCATCGCAGAGGAGTGGATGGAGCGGGGTCAGGACGTACTCATCGTCTTTGACGACCTCTCCAAGCACGCGGTGGCCTACCGCACCATCAGCCTGCTGCTGCGCAGGCCCCCCGGACGCGAGGCCTATCCGGGCGATGTGTTCTATCTGCACTCCCGCCTGCTGGAGCGCGCCGGCAAGCTGAACGCCCAGCGGGGCGGCGGCTCGCTGACGGCGCTGCCCATTATTGAGACCCAGGCCGGCAATCTGTCGGGCTATATCGCCACCAACGTCATCTCTATCACCGACGGCCAAATTTATCTGGAGACCGACGCCTTTCACGCAGGCATCCGCCCGGCGGTCAACCCCGGCCTCTCGGTCTCCCGCGTGGGGGGCGCCGCCCAGACCAAGGCGATGAAACGCATTGCCGCGCCCCTGCGGACCGAGCTGGCACAGTACCGGGAGCTTGCCTCCTTCGCCCAGTTCGGCTCAGACCTGGACAAAGACACCCGTCAGCGTCTGCGCCATGGAGAGCGCATCGTAGAGATCCTCAAGCAGGGGCAGTATCACCCCTTCCCGCTGGAGCATCAGCTCATCAGCCTGATTGCCACGACAGGCGGGTATCTCGACCGCCTCAAGGCCGAGGAGGTGGGCGACTTTGAGCACGATCTGCTCAGCCACTTCACGCTGCGGGGCAGCGAGCTTTTGGAGGCGCTGCGTGACGCCCGGCCTCTGGACGGGGATCTGATGGGCCGCATCCATACCCTCATCGAGACCTTCCTGGAGGAGTGGACGTCCGCCCAAAGCCTGAAAAAAGCACAGGCCGAGGCCGGGGAAACCGACGAGGCCGATGAGACCGTGTAAGGAGGCGACGGCATGGCGTCTATGCAGGAGATTCAAAACCGTATTGAGAGCGTGGGCGTCACCCGCCAGATCGCCCAGGCCATGCAGCTGGTGTCCAACACCAAGATACGCCGCTGCCGCGAGGTAGCCGAGGGCAGCCGTCCCTTTTTCAGGGAGACGCTCGCCCTGCTGGAGACCGTGGTCGGCGCGGCGGACAACGTTGGCAAGACCTTTCGTCCCGGCTCCGGGCAGGCCCTCTATCTCGTGATCGGCAGCGACCGCGGCCTGTGCGGCGGCTATAACGCCAATATCTGCCGCCTGGCGAGGAGCCTTATGGAGCAGGAGCCCGGGGGGGCGATGCTCTTTGCCCTGGGCAGCAGGGTGCAGGAGTACTTCTCCCGGCGCGACGTCAAAATCGACAAGAGCTACCGGGGCATTTCACAAAACCCATTTTATACCGACGGCAAGGAGGTCGCCGACCACGCCCTCGCACTTTTCAGACAGGGCGCGGTAAGCAAGGTCGTATTGGTCTACACCGTCTTTGAGACCATGCTGGCCCATAAGCCGACGTCTTTGCAGCTCTTGCCCCTTGAGCGCGCCCCCCAGGGGGGACGCGCCCGTGCCGTCCGCCTGGAGCCGGACACCGAGGAGATGGTGGAGCTCCTCCTGCCGGACTATCTCTCGGGCTGCATCTTTGGCGCCTTGGCCGAGGGCGCCATGTGCGAGCAGAGCGCGCGGGTGACCAGCATGGACGCCGCGGTGAAGAGCTGCGGTGATCTGCTGGACGAGATGCGCCTTCAATATAACCAGGCGCGCCAGGGTGCCATTACAGAGGAGATCAACGAAATTGTCAGCGGCGCCGAGGCCCTTTAAAGGCGCCCGAAAGGATGTCACAGTGAGAGCGATCGGAGAGGTGCTACAGGTAATTGGCGCGGTGGTGGACGTCCGCTTTACAGAGGACGAGGTGCCCCATCTCTACAACGCCGTGCTGTTTCAGGTGGAAGAGAAATACACGGTAGGCGAGGTCATTCAGCATCTGGGCGGCGGTATCACCCGGTGCATTGCCATGCAGTCCACCGACGGTATGGTGCGCGGCGCGCAGGTCCTGGATACCGGCGCGCCGATCTCGGTGCCCGTGGGCGAGGGTGTGCTGGGGCGCATGTTCAATGTGCTGGGCAAGCCGATCGATCTAAAGCCGGAGCCCGAGGTTAGCGAAAAGTGGCCCATCCACCGGCCTGCGCCCGCCTTTTACGACCAGACCGAGACCACGGAGATTTTGGAGACCGGCATCAAGGCCATCGATTTGATCTGCCCCTACTCCAAGGGCGGAAAGGTGGGGCTCTTTGGCGGCGCCGGGGTCGGGAAGACCGTGCTGATTATGGAGCTCATCCGCAATATTGCCACCGAACACGGGGGGTACTCAGTCTTTACGGGGGTGGGCGAACGCACCCGCGAGGGCAACGACCTATACCGTGAGATGGCCGAATCGGGCGCGCTGGAGAAGACTGCGCTGGTGTTCGGGCAGATGAACGAGCCGCCCGGAGCCCGGATGCGGGTCGCCCTCTCGGGCCTGACCATGGCCGAGTATTTCCGGGATATCAAGGGGCAGGACGTGCTGCTGTTCATCGACAATATCTTCCGCTTTGTCCAGGCCGGCAGCGAGGTCTCGGCTCTGCTGGGCCGCATGCCCGGCGCCGTGGGCTATCAGCCCACCCTGGGCAGCGAGATGGGGGCCCTGCAGGAGCGCATCACCTCCACCACCGACGGCTCCATCACCTCTATCCAGGCCGTCTACGTCCCGGCCGACGACCTGACCGACCCGGCCCCCGCCACCACTTTTGCCCATCTGGACGCCACCACCGTCCTCTCGCGCAGCATCGTCGAGATGGGCATCTACCCGGCCATCGACCCCCTGGCCTCCACCTCCCGGGTACTCACGCCGTATATCGTGGGCAGCCGCCACTACCGGGTGGCCCGGGATGTGCAGAGCGTCCTGCAGCGGTATATCGAGCTGCAGGACATCATTGCGATTCTGGGCATGGATGAGCTGGGCGAGAACGACAAGCGCATCGTGGCCCGGGCCCGCAGGATCCAGCGCTTTTTATCCCAGCCCTTTCATATGGGGGAGAGCTTTACCGGAATCCCGGGGGCCTACGTCCCCATTGCCGACACGGTGGCCAGCTTTGAGGAGATTTTGGCCGGGAAGCACGACGACCTGCCCGAGCACCTCTTCTTCAACGCCGGCAGCATCGACGACGTCCTGCGCCGCAAACGGGAGAGCGCCTGATGGACGGGGCCGGTTTGACGCTGCGCGTGCTGACCCCGTCAAAAAAAGTGCTGGAGCGCCCGGCTGATTTCGTGATCCTCCGCTGCGCCGCCGGCGACAAGGGGGTCCTGCCCGGACATGAGCGCTATGTGTCCCGGCTGGCCCCCGGCATGCTGCGTGTGTACACGGGCAAGGAGCTGAGCGGCAGCCTCTTTGTCATGGGGGGGACGGCTCGTGTGGAGGACGATCAGGTCACCGTACTCACCGAGATGGCCGGCGGGGTGGAGGAGGTCAAGCTGGCCTTAAGGCAGGTCGAGGCCCGGCTGGAGCAGCGGCGTCAGGAGGAGCTGCGCAGCGACGTGGAGATCCGCAGGGCCGAGGCGGCTCTGCGCAACGCTCTGGGGCTGATGGATGTCAACCCCTACACGGTCATGAGCACCCAGAGGGACGCGTATGAGCGATAAAACAGGCAAGGGCCCCGGGAAGAAACCCCGCCATGACGGCTGGCAGGCTTTCCTGACCGTCTCGCAGCTCGGGGTGAATATGGCTGTGTGCATCGTGGGCGGCTTTTGGCTGGGCCAAAGACTTGACCAGTGGCTGGGCACGTCGCCCTGGCTGCTGATCATACTCACGCTGCTGGGCGTCGGGGCGGCGTTTAAGGTGATGTTTGACTATGCCGGGAAGTGAGGAGACAGCGTGGAGATTCAATTCAACAAGACGGCAAAGACTATGTGGCTTGCCCTGGCGATCATTGTGGCGGGCTTCGCGGTGGGGGGGCTGTGCGTGATTGCCTTTGCCTGGCCGTTTGCCCGGCCGGGCCCATATCTGCTGGGGCTGCTGGCGGGGGGCGGGCTCTCCGCCGCAAAGCTCTTCCTGCTCAAGCGCAGCCTGGGCAAGACCATCGACCTGGAGAGCGGGCAGGCCCAAGCCGTCACGCGGCTGCATTTCATTGTGCGGCAGTTTCTCACGGCGGGCGTTTTGGCGGGGGTGGTGCTTTTGCGCGCGTATTTCGACCTGATCGGCGCTCTGCTGGGGATCGTATCCCTGCAGCTTGCCGCCTATGTGGCTGGCTGGATCGAACGCCGCGAGGAAAAAAGGCGCTTTGCCATCCATGGGGCGCCCCCGGCTCTGCCCCCGGAAGAGGAAGATT
>DATMXU010000232.1:0-3408 GCA_035562355.1 Pseudoflavonifractor sp. | reverse complement strand
GGCATAGAAAACCCGTTTGCCATACGCGTGACATTTTGATAGAATAAAAAAGGTTGCCGAGGAGTTCCTTTTGCTCTTCAGTGCCTGTACAATCTGAACGATATTTAATCGCGGGGGGGATATCAATGTGGCTCTTATATGCTCTAGGGTCGGCACTATTTGCGGGAATGACGGCGGTTTTGGCGAAGATCGGAATTAAAAATACGGACTCCAACCTGGCAACCGCACTTCGTACGGTCATTGTCCTTTTGTTCTCATGGCTGATGGTGTTTGTTGTGGGTTCGCAGCATACCATCGGCGCAATTTCTATTGGCAGCCTTACCTTTCTGATTCTTTCCGGCGGCGCGACCGGCGCCTCCTGGCTATGTTATTTTAAAGCCCTGCAGCTCGGAAATGTCAATAAAGTAACTCCCATCGACAAGAGCAGTACGATATTGACCATCCTTTTTGCGTTTCTATTTTTGGGAGAAACCCCTACCGTGTGGATGGGAATTGGAATCGTTCTGCTTGCTGTCGGAACATATCTCATGATACAGCGGCGGGAATCGGAATCCGCAGACGTGAAGAACAGGTCATGGCTTTTCTATGCCGTTCTGTCCGCCGTCTTTGCGGCGTTGACCTCCATACTTGGCAAAATCGGAATACAGGGGATTGAATCAAATTTGGGGACGGCCATCCGAACCGTTGTTGTGCTGGTCATGGCCTGGGGAATCGTTTTGTTTCAAAAAAAGCATGTTCTTATAAAAGAGGTCGACAGGAAAAGCTGGATTTTTCTCATACTCTCCGGTCTTGCAACCGGTCTCTCATGGCTTTGCTATTACCGCGCGCTGCAGGAGGGAAAAGCGAGCCTGGTGGTCCCTGTCGATAAGCTGAGCATCGTCGTCTCCATTGCATTTTCCCGTATCTTTCTCAAAGAAAAGCTCACTGGGAAAGCCTTCGCCGGTCTGCTCCTGATCATATCGGGGACCATGCTGCTGCTATTTTAACCGCGCCGCTGCCGTATACGTCCCATATAGGCCGCCAACCGGTACCCCAGAAATCCAAAAATAGGGCCGAGCAGTATTCCGGCCACTACATCAGAGGGGTAATGTACGTAGAGGTAGAGCCGCGAAAACGCAATGAGCGCCGCTAAAATCAGTGCGGGTGCCCATAGTTTCTGGCGACGGAAATACAGTGTGGATACCGCCGTGAAGGACGCCGCAGTATGCCCGGAGGGGAAGGAAAAGTCCGTGGGGCGCGGTATCAGCAGCTGGATTGCCGTATTGACGTCACAGGGCCGGACGCGGGCAACGAATGGTTTTAAAACGCCGTTACATACGATAACCTCAAGCGCCAGCGCGCAGCACAGGGCAAAACCTGTTTTCCGGTGTTTCCGGCCTGTCAGCAGACAGAGCGCAAGGGCAATCCAAACGGCCCCGGAATTACCCAGCCTTGTAATCAGCGGCATAAGCACGTCAAGCCATGCAGCGCTGCAGTTGTCGCGGATAAAATTCAATATGGTAAAATCAACCGATAACATGGGGATCCCTTCCCTTCTTTATTTCACAGGCCTCATAAAAAATCCGCCTGCCTTCTGGTACGAGACCAGTATAGGCAAGCGGATTAAACTGCGCGTATCATCAGGATAAACCACAGATAAAATTGGGTGAGAGAAAGCCAGCGTATCTCATCTACGCCTTAAGCCGATAACCCGCGCCCCGAACCGTCTGTATCAATTGGGGATTGCCCGGATCCTTCTCAATCTTATCCCGCAGCCGGTTGATATGGACGGCGACCGTGGCGCTGTCCCCCATGGCGTCCATGCCCCAAATGCGCTCGTAAAGCGTTTCCCGGTTGAATACCACGTCTACGTTGAGCGCCATAAACAACAAAAGCTCATATTCTTTATTTTTGAGATCGATCTCAATGCCGTCCACGTAGACCCGGCGGGTATCGGTGTTGATAAGGATACCGCCGATGGCAAGCTGTGTTGACACCGCTCTGTCCAGTTTCTTCAGCCTGGCATACTGCGCCAGATGCGCTTTGACCCGCGCCACCAGCACGCCGGGAGAAAACGGTTTCTCAATATAATCGTCCGCGCCAAGCCCCAGCCCGCGTATCTTGTCCACATCCTCCCGCCTTGCCGTGACCATCAGAATAGGAATATCCAGCGCCTCCCGCAGCCTGCGGCAGACCGTAAAGCCGTCGATACCGGGCAGCATCAGATCCAGCAAAATCAGATCAAAACCGCCCTGCAGGGCCTTTTCAATCCCGCTTTTGCCGTCCTGTGCGATCTCCACCTCAAAACGATCCATGATGAGGTAATCCCGCTCGATGGCGGCGATGGCCGTATCATCCTCTATGATCAATATCTTCTCCATGGGATCCCCCCGCTTTCGGCAGCCAAATTAGGAGTTCCAGGCCTCCGTGCGCACCGGCTCTTGCCTCGATCGTTCCTCTCATGCGCTGAATCGCATTTGCGGCAATGGCGAGGCCAAGACCGCTGCCGCGATGAGGGTCCTGCCGGGACGGATCGCTCCGGTAAAACACTTCGAACAGATGCGGCAGCGCCTCCTCCGGAACGCCGGGGCCGTCGTCGCAAAGGGACAGGCTGTAGCCGTTCCCCTCCTCAAGCAGAGAGATGGCCAGAGTCCCCATGTCCTTCGTTTTATACTGCACGCTGTTCTCTATCACATTGGTCAGCACCCGCCGGAACTGATCCGGGTCAGCGAATACCGTTGCCGGTGTCAGTGTCTGCAGGGAGAGATACAGCCCCCGCTCCCCGTATTCCGCGCCCAATGCCCGTGCAAACTGCCGCACCTCTTCGTCAAGCTGAAGGAGCTCCGGATTATCCGGGTATTCGCCCAGCTCCATCTTGGAGAACAGGAATATCTTCGCCAGCATGCGGTCAATGTCCTCGGCTTTGCTCTTGATGATCTCCCAATATCCTCTCTGCGCCTCCGGGGTTTTTACAACTCCGTCCAGCAGGCCTTCCACATAAGCGCGGATAGAGGTCAGCGGACTGCGCAAATCATGGGAGATTCCGGCCAGCAGCTCCTTGCGGCTTTGCTCATGCTGCTCTGCCCGCTCCACCGAGGCCTTGAGCCGGGCGGCCATCTCATTAAAATCTGCGCACACGGGCGCAAATTCGTCCTGATATTCATATTTGATACGGTACTCCAAATTACCTCCACTGATCTGTCTCACGCCATTTACGAGTATTTCCAGCGGCTGTTCGATCCTGTTGAACACAAATTTGGTCAGGAACCGGTTTGTGAGCAGAATGGAGACAAATACGGCAAACGTCAGAACAATGGCCGACAGTACGAGCGCAGCCTTTAGACTGCCGTAGGATAGCTCCGAGGGGCTGGTGAAGACGGCGATACGGTAAAGGACGCTGTCAATTTCGGCTTGCCGGACATACAGCTC
>DATMXU010000231.1:0-35961 GCA_035562355.1 Pseudoflavonifractor sp. | reverse complement strand
ATGCGCAGCAGCGCCGGTTCGCAGGGGTCGTTGAGATAGGCGGTCTGAGGATTCCCCCGGTCTGCCGAGCAGAGGTACTGCAAAAGATCGTTGGTGCCGATGGAGAAAAAATCCACCTCGCGGATAAACCGGTCCGCCATGATTGCGGCGGAGGGGATCTCCACCATCATCCCGATGGGGATATCCTCCCGGAAGGCCCGCCCCGCCGCGCGCAGCTCATCCTTCACCTGTTCCACCAGACCCTTGGCCTGGCGCAGCTCCTCTATGGTGGCGATCATGGGGAACATGACGCGGATATCGGCGTCCGCCGCCGCGCGCAGAATGGCGGCAAGCTGCGACTTGAATATCTCAGGATGCCCAAGGCAGTAGCGGATTGCCCGGCAGCCCATGAACGGGTTGGGTTCGGGGTCCATATGGAGGCAGGGGACAGGCTTATCCCCCCCAGCGTCCAGAGTACGGACGACCAGGGGCCGCCCCTCCAGGAGCCTGCCCGCCCCGGCGTAAATGGCGTACTGCTCCTCTTCAGTGGGGAGCTGATCTCCAAGGTAGAGGAATTCCGAGCGGAAGAGGCCGACGCCCTCCCCATCCTGGGCCGCCACCTCGGCGGCCTCCTTCTGGGAGGCGATATTGCACAGGAGCTGGATGGTCTGCCCATCCGCCGTACGGGTGGGGAGGCCGCGAAAGGTCTCCTGGGTCCTCCGCCGGTGCGCCTGGGTCTCCTGTTCCCGCTCGTAGACGAGCAGCCGCTCGGGGCCGGGCTCCAGGACGACTTCGCCCGTGGCCCCGTTTACCAGGGACATGGCGCCGCTGCGGCCGTGCTCCAGTACCTTGGGCGCGCCTACGACGCATGGGATCCCCATGGCGGTGGCGAGGAGTACCGTGTGGGAGGTGGCGCCGCCCTCCTCCATCACCAGGCCCCGCACCACCCCGGCGGAGAAACGGATCAGCTGCGTGGGCATAATCTCACGGGCCACCAAAATGACGGCCCCGGTGGGGCCCTCCTCCTCCGGCCGGAGGGATAGGCGCTCCAGCACCTGGCGCTTGATATCCCGCAGGTCCAGCACCCGCTCCCGCAGGTAGTCGCTATTCACCGCGGACATCATATGTATGCGCTGGTCAATGGCCTGCAAAAAGCTCCACTCCGCGCACACGCTGTCCCGGCGTATCGCTCCCACGACCTCCTCGGTCAGCGTCTGGTCCCGCAGCATGAGCAGCTGCGCTTCAAAAATCTCACTCTCAGCCCTGCCGATGGTTTTTTCCACCGTGTCGAGGCTGCGCTGGATGGCGGCTGCCGTATCGCCGAGCGCGGCGAGAAACCGCTGTATCTCCGGCTCGGGCGCCGGGATGGCGCGGGGGTATATCTCATGGTCGAAGCTATCCTCCAGCACAAGCTGCGGGGCCAGCGCGACGCCGGGGCAGGCGCCCCGGCCCTTGATATAGATTTCCATGTTGTCCTCCTACTCATCCGAAAGTTTCGCCCCGCCTATCTCCCAGAGCATGCGGAAGGGCGGCGCCAACTCGGAAGGGGATTTGGTAAGCATATTGTTTTTTCGTACCGCCAGCAGCAATACCTGGGAAACCTCCTGGCCGCGGATCTCAATTTTGTTTTTCAGCCGCAGGCGAAAGACCTGTTCCCTGTCTCTGTCGTCCAAAAGGATGAGATAGTAGAGATACCCCGCCCAGAGATAAGCCCGCCCCTCGCACTCCAGCTCCAGCAGCTCCGCCACGACTGTCTCCTGGCAGTACCCCATGCGGGTGAGATGGTCGGACAGGAGCTCCATTACCGCGTCGGGCGAGCCGCACTCGGCGGAGAAGGACACGACGGGGAGCACCGCGCCGCCGTAGGGGATGGGCTGCCGGAGCACCGCGCTCTTCAGAAATTCCTCCAGCGGCTCCAGCTCCGTTCTGCGCAGCTTGTTGGACACCAGAAAGAGAGGGGTTGCGCCGGTATCCACAGGTACGTTGGAGACCACCATCTGGTATTTGCCCGACGAGAGCGGGGAAAAGCGTCGAAACTGGCTGACCGTGCAGCACTCCTCGACGGTGAGCTGGGCGTCATATTTTTTCAGTGCCTCTGTCAGGCGGAGGGCGTTCATGACCCCGCCGCCGTATACCACCAGGCACTGGAACACCCGCTGCTGCCGCTGGATGGACAGAGAGAAGTGAGCGCAGAGGGCGGACAGCTCCTCCTGGTTGGGCCGCACCGAGAAGGTAACGCCGTACAGACTGGAGGCGGCCCACACCGCGTAGCAGAGCAATGGGTCCTGCTGCTCCAGCAGCCCCTCCGGCCAGCCGCGTTTCAGGTTCAGGCCCGCCCTCAGGCGAAAGGTGGCGGTCTTGATATGCATCGCCAGCCCCTGCTGCAGGACCTCGTCGCCGGAGAAGGGGATACCGGTAAGCCGTTCCACCAGGGCGATCACCTTTTTTGAGAAGAGCTCCATATCCTCGCCGCAGGAGAGGTCCCCGGCATCCGAATTGATATTCGCGCCTATGATGTGGATGCAGATCAGGCTCTCCTCGCTCTGGGGTACCACAACGCCGAAACGCTCACTGATCTCGCGGGAGATATAGGCCGCGATCTCTCCCTCTCGTCCCCGCAAAATCCTGTCCGGCACATCCTGGGAGGACACCACGCCAAGCCCCCCGGTCAAGCGTTCCACCGCGATGGACAGGTGGACCAACAGGCCGGTGTAATAGGTGTCCGCCAGCTGGAAACCGTAACGGCACTCAGCGCCGCGGATGATATCGGCCAGCTTATCCACGTCGATCCTGGAGTTGCGGTGTATGGAGCCATAGAACTTGTCAAGATCCAGCCGGAGCAGGCTCACCACGTCCGAGAACTCGGGAATGGCATATCGCCCGGTATCCGGCGCGCTGGAGGTGTTCATCATCTCGGCGATCAGGTTGCGCCGGTCGATCTCGTCCCCCACCAGCATGATGCCCCGGCTGCGGTAGCGCCCCACGGAGAGCCGATGGCGGGAAAGCCATTTCCCGATCCAGTCCAGGTCCTTCTGAATCACGCTTTTGCTGGCGTAAAACTGGTCGGCAAAAAACTGAATGGTCAGAGCGTCCTTGGAGAAGAGCAGCAGCTTGATGATCTCCAGCCTCCGCTCATAGTTTCCCTGTGTCTTCAGCTCAATGGCGTCGGCGGAGAGCCGCCTTTTGGCCTCCTCCCGGGTGATCCCGGTCAGGGAAAGGAGAATGCCGCTGCCGCTCTTGCGCTGGACGGCAATATACTCCGACAGCTGGTTTTCCTTCAGCCATTCATTCAGTTGGTCCAGGTCGTTCTGCACCGTGCGCTTGGAGACCGAGGCCGCCCTTGCCAATTCCTCCAGGGAGACATAGTCCTCCGCGTCCAGCAGATAGGACGACTCGAAAATAATACGCTGACGAGTGTGTTCTACCATAGCTTTTTGTCTCCCGTAGTCATCGGTCTTCATGGGTGGTATGGCATATTCCATAATGAAAGCATAGAGGATTCCGCTTGCTTTGTCGACATTGTAATATCTCTAATTTTTGCCACATCGATGTGGCAAAAATGTGTTTGCCCTTAAAAACCATAAATTAGAACGCAAATTTAATTTTGCCACAAGTTGGCGAAAAAATACGGCCTTAGGTTTTATAGACAAACGGTACGAGCTATGGAAGAATTCGGTTGTGCACTATCACAATTCAATAAGGAGGTTTAACATGAAACGATTCCCCAAGATTGCCTCATGCGTGCTCTGTCTCGCTCTCATGTGCGGCATTGCCGGACTCCCTACGGTGGCGGCCGACTTTTCTGACATAGAGGAACACTGGGCCCGGCAGGCGCTGACCGACGCGGCGAACAACGGTCTGCTCCAGGGCGCGGACGGCAAGCTGATGCCCAACGGCTTGCTGACCCGCGCGGAGCTGGCGGCCATCATGGCCCGCGCCGTTCAGGCGACCGCCACTGCCGACCTCTCCCGGGTGTCCGACGTGCCCGCGGGCGCCTGGTATGTTTCCGACATGGCGAAAGCGGTCGAAATGGAAATTCTCCAGGGGAGCGGCGGAATGCTGCGCCCCACCGATCCCATCACCCGGCAGGAGACCTTTACCGTGCTAGCCCGCGCCCTTGCCCTCTCCGAAGGAAACGCCGACGCGCTGAGCCGTTTCACTGACGGCAGCGCCGTGGCGGACTGGGCCAGAAACAGTGTGGCCGCGCTGGTGGACGCAGGCCTGGTCATCGGCGGCGACACCGGACTCCGGCCCCAGGCCACCATCACCCGCGCCGAGTTCGTCACCGTCATGCAGCGCGCCGTGGACTGCTATGTCACGGCGGAGCCCGGCGCTGTCATCACCGAGGTGTCCGGCACCAACGTCATGCTCACCGGGCAGAAACTCCACCTGAAGGACGTGGTCATCGAAGGGGACCTCTACATCGGCGACGGCGTGAACGCCAGTACCGTCATCCTGGAGAATGTCACCGTCAAGGGCCGTCTGGTCATGCGCGGAGGCGCTGCTCTCTCCCTGGCGGGGACCGCCTCCATCGCGGGGGACACGGTGCTCCTGAGCGGCGGCGCTGCCGTGGACGTGGCAAGCGGCGCCTCCCTCGGGCAGGTCGTCGTCAACCGTGACAATGTCTCCATCACCGGCTCCGGTAAGGTCAAGACTGTGACGGCCAACGGGGATTACTGCAGCGTCTCCGTCCCCGGCGCCATTGTAACGGCCGCCCCGGGCGCTACCGGCACCACCGCAGGTACCACCGCCGTCCCCGGCGGCAGCACCGTCACGGTGCCCAAGGGGTCCACCGGCAGCGGAGGCGGCAGCGAGGCCCCCATTCCCGCAATCCAGCTTTACACTTACGACGAGGCGAAGAGCCAGTTTAAAGATACCGGCGCCCAAGGTACGGTAAAGCAGTTCCTGACCATCCTGGCCGATCCCGCCTACGGCACGGACAACGACAGCGCCATTTCCGCCCTGACGCTCTCCAACGCCGTGACCTTCGTCAACAAGGACTTCACGCTGGAACCCTCCATTTTCCCCTCTCTGCGCAATGTATCCGCATCCTATTTGACCGCCGACCGCACCCGCCTCTACCTCGTCTACAAGGACGGCGGCGTGGACTGCGTGGATATGGAGACCGGCGCCACCGTCAAGAGCTATGCCGCCCAGGAGCTCAGCGCGGGCGCGCCCCTTCTCTTGGCGTACGATGAGAGCGCAGAGCTTTTCTACCTCGTGACCGAGGACGGCGTAACAAAAATGAAAGCATCGTAAGGAGGAATTACATATGAAACTCAGAAAGATTGGAACGCGTATCCTCTCTCTCGCGCTGTCCGGAGTCATGCTGGTCTCCATTGGAGCGACGGTTCTTCCCGCCTCGGCCGCCGCGCCCGCCACCCGTGCCTATGCGCCCATCCAGCTGGAGGCTGCCCCTGTGAAGATCATGGACTACTTCAACACCCAGACCCCCGATGGGGTGGTGTGGATCACCGACCACGACGCGCTGACCTTCCTGCCTGCCGCCGCCATTGGCGACGTCACCTGCGCGGTGGAGGCGTCGGACGGGGCCGTCTGGGTCGGCACGGAAAACGGCCTCATGCGGATCGACCCCTCTGAGTCCGACTCTCGGGACATCGTCCAGTATTTCTCCGGGAATCGCTACCTCTACGGCGGCGACGACCGTGTCACCGGCCTGGCCGCGGACGCCGACTGCGGCGTCTGGGTGCGAAACGCCCTGGGCTCTGTGCACATCAAAATGCCCAAGATGACCTTGCAGGACCGCACCTACTTCTACGAGAAGATGGAGACCGACGTAAACGACCGCCGGGGCATGAGCTCTGACAATAACAGCTACACCTATAGTCCCGCCACCGATGAGTACACCCAGACGAGCGTCAGCACCAACGATAACGACGGCCTCTGGACCGCCATGTACGCCATGGGCGAGATCCTCCGCTACCAGACTCTCAAGGAGGAGAACGCGGCGCCCGCCGAGATCGCCGCCGCCAAGGCGGCCGCTACCCGGGCCACCAAGGCCGTGCTGCTCCTGGATTATGTGTCCGGCCGAGGCAATGGTTTCCCCTGCCGCTCCTATATGCTCACCAGCGAGGCCGGCGCCCAGCTGGACAGCAAAGGAATGCAGATAGAAAACGGTTTTTGGTTTGAGAAACGTCTGCTCGGCTCCGGCGAGACCTATCCCCAGCCCATCATTGACGAGCTAGAGCAGGAGGGTAAGACGCCCATCGGTATCGCCACGGTGCGTATCACAAAGGACGCCATGGATAAGAAGGGCTCTCAGATCTTCCCCAACGATACCGACTTTAACGGCCTGGGGCTGAGCCAGTCGTCCATTGCCACCTTCAACGCCGTCCAGCCCGATGGACAAAAGCTGGGCACCGACATCTACGCCGGAAACGGCAATCAGGTTTTCCCCGTGATGGTGCAGGGCGTCAATATCAAGCAGAGCTATGCGGCGCCCTCTGCCCCCATCCAGAGCGCGGATATCAAATTCCGTCTCACGGCCCCGATCTATGAGCGCATTCCCACCATTTTCAACGACCTCTTCCCCGACAGCGTCATCGGCGCCGACGGCTATATTGACGAGAGCCAGCTCGTCTACAAGGCGGACACCTCCTCCGACGAGGTGGACGGCCACTACGCCCTCTTCCTCACGGCGTACCGCTACCTCTGCGACGAGCCGGGCGACAGCGCGCTCAAGGACATGATCGCCGAGGCCACCCTGCGTATGACCGACCTTATCCTGGAGGATGACCACTACTATATCGTGGACGCCACCGGCAAGGCCACCCAGTGGTCCCGCTGGCTCTCCCGTTACTTCAACGACAGCCTGGACGTGATGAAGAGCCAGGCGCTGTGGGCCTCCGACAGCATTGGCGTGAACGGAGAGGGCGACGATATGCTCTCCTATGGCTATGAGGACGGCCCCCTGAACGCCCTGGAGGTCATGTCTGCCCTGAAGATCGCCTCCTATATCGCCGACCATGAGGGTGAGACGGAAAAAGCCGCTACTTATCATCTGGCCTACGACCAGTGCTTTGAGTCCCCCTACTCGGGCGGCGGAATCCCCAACGCCCCGGACTCCTATGAAAACGGCAAGGGCTATATGGACATGGCCCTGGAGTATGTGGAGCGCCGTATCGTCCGGCAGGCGACCGACGCCTACGACGAGAATGACAGCCAGCCCGTTCGGGAATACATCCCCGGCGACAAGATCTTCAACAACGCCCTTCATAAAGACTGGACCCAGTATATCAACTACTCCGACGAGGAGCTGGGCTGGTTCCCCGTCTATGCCCTGGTCACCCTGGAGGAGAACGGCGATCGCCTTGCCAAGATCGTCGCGGCCTATGACCAGTGGTATGAGGGACAGGAGGAGCGGGAGGAGAACCCATTCTACACCTTCCTCTATCAGCTGGCCCACCCTGAGAAGACCGACGTCGATCTCCAGTCCGCCGTCCGGTTCTTCTACCGCTCCCCCTTGCTGCGCAACAAGCAGATCACCGTCCGCGGCGACCGGCAGGACGTGTTCTACATCGAGGCCGGGGTCCGGGATAAGATCGCCCAGGTCAACTATGCCCTGCCTATGGATGAACGGACCATCGGCAAGGATAACGGCAACCCCTTCACCCGCTATACCTCGACCGGCGCTATCGGCAGCAGCGCGCCCTATACCAGCGGCTCTCTGGACGACTGCACCGTGTTCACCCTGCCCTATTGGTTTGGGCGGTACTATGGCATGATTACCGAGGCCGAGAGCAACTACTATGCCCGCAAGGCGCCCGACGTGACGATCTCCACCGAGAGCGGCAGCATCTCCGTCACCGTGAAGGACGGGGCCGCCCCTCTGGCCCGCATGATCGTGGACTTCTATGAGGACGGCGCGTATATCGGCCGGGTCCAGACCGACGCCAGCGGCGTGGCCACCCTGACCCACACGGCGTCGGGGGCGGTCAGCGCCGTCGTGGGTGAGCGCCTCGTCGGCAGCACCATATACTCCCATACCAGCGTCAGCGATACCGCCGCTCCCGCGATCCGGCTCTATAGCTACGAAGAGGCGAAGAGCCAGTTTGGCGATACCGGCGCCCAGGGCGCGGTAAAGCAGTTTTTGACCATCCTGGCCGACCCCGCCTACGGCACGGACAACGACGCCGCCATTTCCGCCCTGACGCTCTCCAACGCCGTGACCTTCGTCAATAAGGACTTCACGCTGAAACCCTCCCTGTTTCCCTCTCTGCGCAAAGTATCCGCCTCCTGTATGACCGCTGACCGTACCCGCCTCTATCTCGCCTACAAGGACGGCGGCATGGACTGCGTGGACGTGGAGACCGGCGCCGTCGTCAGGAGCTATGCCGTCGGGGAGCTCAGCACAGGCGCGCCGCTTCTTTTGACGTACAATGAGAGCGCGAAACTCATCTACCTTGTGACCGAGGGCGGCGTGACAGAGCTCAAAGCACCATAAGGAGGCGCTGTACATGAAATTCAGACAGATCGGAACGAGGGTTCTCTCTCTCGCGCTGTCCGGAGTCATGCTGATCTCCGCCGGCGCGACGGTTCTCCCCGCCTCAGCTGTCTCCCGCGCCTATACGCCTATCCAGTTGGAGGCCGCTCCCACGAAGATCATGGACTACTTCAACACTCAGATCCCCGATGGGGTGACGTGGGTTGCCGACTACGGCGCGCTGGCTTTCCTGCCAGCCGCCGCCATCGGCGACGTCACCTGCGCGGTGGAGGCCACCGACGGGGCCGTCTGGGTCGGTACGAAAAACGGCCTCATGCGGATCGACTTCTCCGAGACCGACTCCCGGGACATGGTGCAGTATTTCTCCGGAAACCGCTATCTCTACGGCGGCGACGACCATGTCACGGGCCTGGCCGCCGATGACGACTGCGGCGTATGGGTGCGCAATGCCCTGGGCTCCGTGCACATCAAAATGCCCAGAATGACCATGGAGGACCGCACCTACTTCTACGAGAAGATGGCCGCCGACGTGAACGACCGCCGGGGCATGATCTCTTCAAGCAATACTTACAGCTATGATCCCGCCACCGGCGAATATACCCAGACCGCGGTCCATACCAGCGACAACGACGGCCTCTGGACCGCCATGTACGCCATGGGCGAGATCCTCCGCTACCAGACTCTCAAGGAGGAGAACGCGGCTCCCGCCGAGATCGCCGCTGCCAAGGCGGCCGCCACCCGGGCCACCAAAGCCGTACTGCTCCTTGACTATATCTCGGGCCGGGGCAACGGTTTTCCCTGCCGCTCCTATATGCTCGCCAGCGAGGCCCTGGCCCAGCCGGACACCGCAGGAGTACAAGCGCAAAACGGGTTCTGGTTTGAGATCAAAATGCTGGATGGCGCGCAGTATCCCGACCCCATTATCGGCGAGCTGAAACAGGACGGAGACCCCATCGGTATTGCCCAAGTGCGCATTACCAAGGATGCCATGAGCAAAAAGGGCTCTCAGATTTTCCCCAACGACACCGACTACAACGGCCTCGGTCTGAGTCAGTCCTCTATCGACATCTTCAACGCATCCCGTGCCTCCGGTGAAAAGCTGGGTACCGATATCATCTGCACCGACGGGGACCAGGTGTACCCGCTGATGGTACAGGGCGTCAACATCGGGACGAAATATATCGCGCCTACCGCCGCCAATCCCATTGTGCCCAACGACCCGAGAATCAAGTTCCGCCTTACCGCTCCGGTCTATGAGGAGATCCCCACCATCTTCAACGACCTCTTTCCCGACAGCGCTATCAAAAACGGCAAGGTCGATATGGAGCAGATCGTCTACAAGGCGGACACCTCCTCCGACGAGGTGGACGGCCACTACGCCCTTTTCCTCACGGCGTACCGCTATCTCTGTGACGAGCCTGGAGATGATGAACTCAAGGACATCATCGCCGAGGCCACGCTGCGTATGACCGATCTTATCCTGGAGGACGACCGCTATTATATCGTGGACGCCACCGGGAAGTCCACCCAGTGGTCCCGCTGGCTCTCCCGCTACTTTAACGACAGTCTGGACGTGATGAAGAGCCAGGCGCTGTGGCTCACCGACAGCATCGGCGTGAACGAAGAGGGCGACGATATGCTTTCCTATGGCTACGAAGACGGCCCTCTGAACGCCCTGGAGGTTATGTCCGCCCTGAAGATCGCCTCTTATATCGCCGACCAAGAGGGTGAGACGGGAAAAGCCGCTACTTATCATCTGGCCTATGACCAGTGCTTTGAGTCGCCCTATTCCGGCGGCGGAATCCCCAACGACCCGGGCTCATATGAAAACGGCAAGGGCTATATGGACATGGCCCTGGAGTACGTGGAGCGCCGCATCGTCCGCCAGGCGACCGACGCCTACGACGAGAATGACAGCCAGCCCGTCCAGGGATATGTCGAGCGTGAGCCCGACTTTGACAACCGCATCTTCAACAACGCCCTCCACGCCGACTGGACTCAGTATGTGAACTACTCCGACGAGGAGCTGGGCTGGTTCCCCGTCTATGCCCTGGTCACCTTGGAGGAGGACGGCGACCGTCTTGCCAAAATTGTGCAGGCCTACGATCAGTGGTATGATGGGCAGGAGGAACGGGAGGAGAATCCGTTCTACACCTTCCTCTATCAGCTGGCCCACCCCGAGAAAAACGATGTGGACCTCCAGTCCGCCGTCCGATACTTCTACCGTTCCCCCCTGCTGCGCAACGGTTCAATCAGCGTCCGCGGCGACCGGCAGGACGTGTTCTATATCGAGGCCGGCAACCGCGATAAGCGTGCCCAGACCAACTATGCCCTGCCTTTGGACGAGCGGACCATCGAGAAAAATAACAACAACCCCTTCACGGGATGGACTGCCGTCGGTGAGAGCCGCAGCGCCCCCTACCTCACCGGATCCCTGGGCGACTGCACCGTGTTCACCCTGTCCTACTGGCTGGGGCGGTACTATGGCATGATCGCCGAGGCCGAGAGCGACTACTACGCCCGCAAGACGCCCGACGTAACGATCTCCACCGGGAGCGGCAGCATCTCGGTCACGGTGAAGGACGGAACCGCCCCTCTCGCCCGCATGATCGTGGACTTCTATGAGGACGGCGCGTATATTGGTCGGGAGCGGACCGACGGCAGCGGCGTGGCCACCCTGACCCATACGGCGTCTGGGACGGTCAGCGCCGTCGTGGGCGAGCGGCTCGTCGGCGGCACCGTGTACTACCGCACCGAGGTACAGGATACCGCGCCCCTCCTGTCCCTCGCCATTATGAGCGATATCCACATCGGCTGCACCGACCATGTCATGCCCACCACCTTTGAGGAGCGGTTCGAGACCGCGCTGGAGTACTACACGGACAACGGACTCAACTATGACGCCATCGTGCTCAACGGCGACTGTGTCGATAACCCCTCCGTGGACGTCGGGCAATATGACAGATTTATGAGCGTTTTGAACGACAACATCCAGGCGGACGCCTTCCCCGTCATCAATACCGGAAACCATGAGATCAAGCTGGGCAGCACGATCCCAGAGGTGTTCTACGAAAAAACCGGGATCGGCGAGGACGACAGGTACACAATCTCTCCAAACGACGCCACCGCAGAGGCGAAGATGATATTCTACGATACCTGGTTCTCCGGTTATCACTTCATCGTGTTCAATAACGACCGCAAGGACCTGACCGACGACCGGATCGCCTGGCTGGAGGAGAAGATCGGGGAGGGGTATCAAGGCGCGCCCGCCGATCCCGCCCAGCCCGTGTTTCTGATTAACCACTACGATGCCGCCACCTGGAACAGCAAGACGCCCAACACCGTCAATAAGCTCAGACCCATTTTTGAGGCGCATCCCAATGTAGTCATGTTTACCGGACACAGCCATGTATCCCTCAACAATATCCACAATCTGTTCAGCGACGGGGTCGGCTGCCTGAGCATCCATGACGGCGGGATGGCGGACGTAAAGACCGAGGGGGACTACTTTACGGAAAAGGACGTCCTGCAAGGCCTGTTCGTGGAAGTGTTCAAAGATCATATGCTTATCCATCAGCTCGCTTTCTACGACGGCGGGTATGAGATGGCCGACCCGGTCAGCGTCCCCCTTGACGACATGCTCTCGGCCCTGGTGACCGACAATGTGTCCCCAGCCTTCCCTCACGGCGCCTCGGTGGAGGTCAGCGACGTCACATTCAACTCCTGCGGCATCACATTCCCCGCCGCAACGGACAACACCACCGTCTCCCACTACAATATTTTCGTGCGCACCGGCGGCGGGGAGACGCGGCAGGTCGACCTGGTGCACAACCCCTTCTGGCGGAGGGCCGAACCGGCGGAGTTCACGCGCACGCTGAAGGGCCTGGAGCCCGGCTCCACCGATAACACAGTCCTCGTGGAGGCGTTCGACGCCTATGGGAACCTCTCGGCCAGAATCGAGTCCGAGCCCTTCGACGTGGCGGAGGCCGACCCCGCCTTTGAGGCGGACGCGCCGCGTATTCTGCGCATGGACTTTGAGACGGTGGAGGGCGGGACGGTAAAGGACGCCTCCGTGAACCAGAACGATGCCCTGCTGGAGGGGGGAGCCGCCGTCGTCCACAGCGACGTCTTCGGCAAAAAGGTGCTCTCCCTGGACGGCGTCGGCCAGCGCGGAGATATAAACAGCTCCTGCGCCCGCATTCCGTTCAACTCCAGCCTCTACACGACGAACGCGATCACCATTGAGACCGCGTTTATGATCGACTCCGCCCTCCCGGCGGACAACAGCGCGCTGCACGGCTCGAAGGAGCAGCACATCCTGAGCACCTACGAGTTTGGCGGCTACTCTCTGGCGTATAAGAATACGGACGGAAAGCTCTATTTCTACATGGACGACGGTTTCCCCGACCTCTCCGCTGTGATCACGCTGGACGTGCCGCACCACGTCATGGTCACCTATGACCATGCCACGTTGGAACTCTTTGTGGACGGTGTGCTGTGCGACCAGAAGGCGGCCGCCGCCGACATCTTCATCAACACCCGCAACGACCTGTTCCTGGGCGCGGACAGCGAGGGGTTCCGGGACCGCTACCAGTTCTTTAAGGGTGAGATCAGCTACGTCAACATATTCGACGTGGGCCTCGCCGCGGAAAAGGTTGCCGACTGCTACCTGGCGTTCCAGGCGTCCCTGCCCACGGCGCCCTGATACTCAGGCTGCCTGCCCGCGTCCCTCCATCTCTGATGACAGAAGGGAGGGCGGGGTACATCAAGATGAAATAACGGGCAGAGAGAATGCGGAGAGATTTTTAAATCTCTCCGCATTCTCTCTGTTTCTGTCCGGCTACGGCAGCACCGCCGTAAAGCGTGCCGTTTTTCCAGCTCGCTCTCGGCGAGGAGCCTGCCCTATGGGCCTCTACGATGGCCTTGGCGATGGCGAGACCCATGCCGCGGTCAGCAGTCTCATACAGGCCCTTTCAGGCAGAGCATATCACAGGCCCTGCGGAATTGTTGCATAAGTGTAAGCCGAAGTGTTTAGGGAACTCCTCGGCCATCTTTTGCGTCCAAGGAATATACCGGGCTTAAGCTTGCTGCCCGCGGTATCTCTTGTCAGGAAAAAGGAGCGTAAGAATGAAAAAGATGTTATCCCTGGCGCTGGCTTCCGCTATCATGCTGAGCCTGGCGGCCTGCGGGCAAAAGGCCCCGCAAAAGCAGATCGACGGCGACCTGGCCGACATTATGGCCAAGGTGTACGAAAACAGCGGCCTGGCCGTTGCCGATGAGATTTCGCTGATAGAAGGCGAGCTTACTGACGACAATGTGGAGTCCTACCTGGGTACCAAGGATGTGGAGTTTACCGAGAGCCTGATCAGCGAGCCGATGATCAGCGCCTCTCCACACCTAGTGGTGTTGCTGCGGGTCAAAGACGGGACTGACGTGGATGGGGCCGTTGCCGACATCAAGGAGCATGCCAATCCCCAGCGCTGGATCTGCGTGGGGGTGGACCCCTCCGATGTGAAGGTGGAGAGCGCCGGCAATCTGGTGCTGCTGGTGATGGCCGAGGATTCGGAAAAGTATGCCGAGGCATTTCAGGGCTTGGCGAAATAGGGCATGATAGGGAGGAGCCACAGCAACATGAACAGGCTGTGGCTCTTTTCATAAGAAGAAATACCGACCGGCGGGGGAGAGAGATGCTTTTTTCAAGTATTACCTTTTTATACTTTTTTCTGCCCGTATTTCTGCTGTGCTATGCCTGCACGCCCCCGCGAGGGAAAAACCTCGCGCTGCTGGCCTTCAGCTTGTTTTTCTATTTCTGGGGCGAGCCCATCTATACCTTTTTACTGCTGGGGGTGACAGGGTGCAGCTTTGTGTGCGGCAGGATGATCCATAAAAACGGGCGGACGCGCAGCCGGGGGTGGCTGGCTGCATCCGTGGCTGTTAGCCTTCTGACGCTGATGTTTTTCAAATATGCCGACTTTCTGATCGGGATATGCAACGGCCTGTTCAATACCCGGGTGCCCCCGCTGAAGCTCCCCCTTCCGCTGGGGATCAGCTTTTATGTGTTTCAGACAATCAGCTATACCGTCGACGTGTACCGGGGCGACGCCGGGGCGCAGAAAAGCTTGCTGCCCTATGCCGCCTATGCGACCATGTTTCCCCAGCTCCTGGCCGGGCCCATCGTCCGCTATACCACGGTAGCCGATGAGCTAAAAGGGCGCCGCCACACGCTGGAGGATGTGGGGCAGGGCATGTTTCGCTTTGTGGTGGGCCTGGCCAAAAAGGTGCTGATCGCCAATCAGCTGGGCGAGCTGAACAGGATCGCCCACGGCTCGGCGGAGGGCTCTGTGATGATGGCCTGGCTGGCGGCAGTCAGCTTTACGCTGCAGGTCTATTTCGATTTTTCCGGTTACAGCGATATGGCGCTGGGCCTGGGCCGGGCTATGGGCTTTCACTTCCTGGAAAATTTCGACTACCCCCTTTTATCAAAGAGCATCTCCGAATTCTGGCGCCGCTGGCACATCTCTCTGGGCACATGGTTTCGGGAATATCTCTATATCCCGCTGGGCGGCAACCGGGTATCCAGGCTGAAATGGCTGCGCAATATCTTGATCGTCTGGTTCTGCACCGGCTTGTGGCATGGCGCCAGCTGGAACTTTGTGGTCTGGGGCCTGTACTTTGGCGTGGTTCTGGTATTGGAGAGAATGGTATATGGCAGGGCGCTGGAGCGCGCGCCGGCGCTGCTGCGCCATATCTATACGCTGCTTGTGGTGACCGCCGGTTTCGTGATCTTTGAAAACGAGTCCATGTCCGGGGGATGGATGCTGCTGCTCCGGATGTCCGGCTTTAGCGGCGCGCCGTTCGCCGGGGCCGAATCCCTTTACTATCTCAGGAGTTACGCCGTGCTGCTGGCGGCGGCTTGCCTGGGGGCGACGCCCTTGGCGCGGGACCTGGCCCGGGGCCTATGGCGGCGGCTGCCCCGGCTGGTCAATGTGCTGCAGCCCGCGCTGGCCGGTCTTTTCCTGCTGCTGTGCACCGGGTATCTGATCGACTCCTCCTTCAGTCCCTTTCTGTATTTCCGGTTTTAGGAGGTGTATGAAATGAGAAATAAAAGCATCATCGCCGTTTTTTGTGCCATGCTTTTGGCAGGAGGACTGCTCACGGCCATGTTGCCTGACGGCAGCCTGTCGGTCAGCGAGCGGAGAAAGTTGGCGGAGTTTCCCCGGTTTACCTGGGAGCGGTTATGGGAAGGCAGCTTTTTCGGCGACATGGAGCGCTATGCCGCCGATCAGTTTGTGCTGAGGGAGGGGCTGCGCACGACAAAGGCCCTGGCTGACCGCTATGTCTTTCTCAAGAGCGACAACCATGATATCTACGTGGCCAAGGACCATGCCTGCTCCATGGAGTACCCCTTGGACGAGACATCGGTGGAGCAGTTCGCCCGCAAGCTCAGCCAGATTCGCGCCCTCTATTTCAGCGACTCCAAGGTCTGGTACACCCTGATCCCCGATAAAAACTATTATCTGGGGCCCGAGACCGGCCATTTATCTCTGGACTACGACAGGATGGAGGCGCTGCTGGCCCAGCAGCTGGAGGATATGACCTATATCCGGCTGTTTGACACGATGTCGCTGGACCACTACTATAAGACCGATTCCCATTGGAGGCAGGAGACCCTGGAGGGTGTGACCGGCGCCCTGGCCCAGGGGCTGGGCCTTGAGGAGAATCCCTTTCCCCAAAGCTATGAGGTGGGGGAGGTGTTCCCCTTCCGGGGCGTATACTATGGGCAGTCGGCCCTGCCGCTGTCGGCTGAGCGGATAGAGTATCTGATTACGGAGGAGACAAGAGATGCCCGGGTGTACCATGCCGAGCAGGCCGCCACCGGCGGGGACGAGGTCTATGACCTGTCCAAAGCGGAGGGCCTAGACCCTTACGAGCTCTTCCTCTCCGGTGGATCGGCCTTTGTCCGGCTGGACAATCCGCACAACACCTCGGGGAAGGAGCTGGTCATTTTCCGGGACTCCTACGGCAGTGCCCTGGCTCCGCTGCTGCTGCGCGGGTACAGCCGTATTACCCTGATCGATATTCGCTACACGGTTCCTGCTCTGATCCCGGAGCTGATGGAGCTGAAGGGCCAGGATGTGCTCGTCATGTACAGCACCACTCTGGTGAACCAGAGCGGCGTGCTGCGGGAGCCCCCGGCACGATAGCAGAGGAGCTGCCCCGGCCCGCCGTATCAAACGGCGGGCCGGGGCAGCTTTTGTTTTAGTTTTTACGCACTTGCTCTCTGCGGCTCCAGCCGCGGCTGTTTTCCCGGGCGGTCACGAAGTTCCGGTAGGTCCCATCCACGCGCATCAGCTCGTCGTGCGTGCCCTCCTGGGTGATTGCGCCGTCTGCGACGACCAGGATTTTTTCGGCGCTGCGGATGGTGCCCAGCCGGTGGGCGATGACGATCAGAGTCTTGCCCTTGCACAGCTCGCTGATGGCCTGCTGGATATAGACCTCGTTGTCCGCGTCCACGCTGGCGGTGGCCTCGTCCAGTATGATGATGGGCGCGTCCTTCAAAATGCAGCGCGCGATGGAGATGCGCTGCTTTTCCCCGCCGGAGAGGGTCTCGCCGCCCTCGCCCACCATGGTGTCGAACCCCTTGGGCAGAGCCATGATGAAGTCGTAGCACCGCGCCTTCCTGGCCGCCTCGACCACCTCCTCGCGGCTGGCGTCGGGACGGCCTATGCTGATATTGTTGTAGATGGTATCCTGGAACAGGTAGACCCGCTGGAATACCATGCTGATGTGAGCCATCAGGTCGCTGAGTTTCACCGTGCGCACATCTTTGCCGCGGATCAGCACCCGGCCCGATTTGACATCCCAAAAGCGGGGCAGAAGATTTGCGATGGTGGATTTGCCTCCACCCGAGGGCCCCACCAGAGCAAGCATGGTGTTTTGCGCCAGGTCAAAGGAGATGCCGTGTAAAACCTCCTTCTCACCATAGGCAAAGCGCACGTCCTGAAACTGCACCTCGGGCGCGTTGCCGGCCTCGGGTATGGTGTCGACGCCCCCGTTGGGCAGCTCGCTCTCGGCGAACACCGCCTCGATCCGGTCCATGCAGCTGTTCATCACCGTCAGCCGGGCGCTTTGGCCGTATAGTGCTTTGAGCGGCCCGAACAGGTCGAACACGAAGAGCATGACGCCCACCACGAAGGTTGCCTCCATCAGGGCCTGTGTGTTCAGGTATACCGACAGGGCGATGATGACCGCCGAGCCAAGCCCGTAGATGATGGTCAGCCAGCGCTGCCAGGGCGAGTGATTTTTCTCGAATTGCAGGCTGACCCGGCAGGACTCCCGGAAGTTGTCGGAGAGCTCCCTGGATTTTTCGCCCAGCAGATTATAGGTTTTGATGATGCCGATGCCCTCGGTGAAGTCGAGCACCGCTTCGGTGAGGTTCTCGCTCTGCTCCTGCCGGAAGGAGGAGTCCTCAAGGGCCTCCTTCTTCATGCCGCGGGCCACCAGCAGAATGATCAGCAGGATACCGACGGCCGCCAGGCCCAGCCGCAGGTCGAAAAGCAGCATAAACAAAATCATGATGGCCTGGGCGAATATGTAGCTCATCATATCGGCAAGCACCGTCATGCAGTTTTCCTCGATGAAGACCATGTCGGTGGACAAGACCGAGCTGATTTTGCCGATGTTGCCCTCGGTAAAATAGCCCATCGGCATCCTGCGCAGATGCGCGCCCAGCTCCATACGCTTGTCGGCAAAGATCATGAAACCGGCCGCCGACTGCAGCCGGTCGGCGATGTTGGCAAACAGGATCTGCAGCAGCAGGCAGCCGAGCATGGCCAGGCCCATCCACAGGCACAGCCGCGCGGTCGCCGTGCCGTTATAAAACGCGGTGAGTGTGACGAAGGCAAGGCCGATGGGCACTTTTGCCAGGAAGGACTTTAAAAAGGAGAATACAAAGGCAAGCTGGATTCTGCCCTTGTACTTCCCGGATACGGCGAGAATCCGTCTCATTAAGGCAATCATGCGTTTTTCTCCCCTTCCATGGTGCTGACCTTCCACCTCGCGCTGCCCTCCGCGGCCTGCCAGAGCTTTTGATAGGCCGGGCAGTGCTCCAGAAGTTCGCTGTGGGTGCCTGCCGCCGCCAGGCGGCCGCTGTCCAGCACACAGATCTGATCCGCGTTTATGATGGAGTGCAGGCGGTGGGCGATGACGATGACGGTCTTGCCCCTGATGACCTCCGCAATGGCGGCGTTCATCTTCTCCTCATTTTCCGGATCCATGAAGGCGGTGGCCTCGTCGAGGACGATGATGGGCGCATTTTTCAAAATGGCGCGGGCTAGGCAGATGCGCTGCCGCTCGCCGCCGGAGAGCTGCTTGCCCCCGTCGCCGGCCATGGTGTGAACGCCATGTTCAAGGCGGGCGAGAAACTCCGTGCACTGCGCCTTCTCCGCCGCGCGCATCACCTCCTCGTCGGTGGCATCCAGCTTGCCGAGGCGGATGTTCTCCAGGAGGCTGGTGTTAAAGAGGAACTGCTCCTGCGCCACGTAGGAGATCTGGTTGTTGAGCGCCTCAAGGCTCATATCCCGGAGGTCCTGTCCGCCGATTTTGATAGAGCCGCCGCTCACGTCGTAGAAGTGGACCAGCAGCTTGGCCAGCGTCGATTTGCCGCTGCCCGATTCCCCCACCAGCGCCACCAGGCTGCCCTCGTCGGCCCGGAGGGAGACGCCATGGAGCACCTCGTCCTCCTGATAGGCGAACTGGACGTTTTCAAAGGCCACGGAGTGGTCCGCTCCCGTAAAGGGCCGGCCGATCTGCCGCAGCGGCGCGCCGCCCATCATGGCCTCAAGGCTTTCGATCTTATAGTTGATCTGCGGCAGGGTGGACATGAAACTCAGCGCCTTGAGCAGGGGCGGGCCGACGGCGAAGGACATGCACAGCACCAGCACAAGATCGGGCAGCGTGGAGGAGCCGCTCAGTACAAAATACGCGCCCAGGGGCAGGGTCAGCAGCGCCACGCAGGGCAGAATGCTGTTGTAGAGCGCCATCCATGGCCAACACATCCTGTACCAGCCCAAGGTGAGGTCCCGGTAGCTCTTCACGTCGCCCTCAAAACGGTGATAGGATTCGCCGTCCCGGTTGAAGACCTTGACGACCTCCATGCCGTTGACATACTCTACAATGGTGTTGTTCATCTTCTTAGCCGCCCCGTAATAGGTCCCCATGTCGCGCATGCCGATCTTGTACATCACCGCCATGGAGACAATGCCGAGGGGCAGGGAGCACAGCGACAGCAGCGCCAGCTTCCAGTCCACAAAGAACATGCCGACGAACACCATGGCGGGCACCGCCAGGTTGGCGATCCCCTCGGGCAGCGCGTGGGCCAGCAGCAGCTCGATGGTCTCGATGTCGTCGATGAACATCTTCTTGATCGCGCCGACGCCTTTCTCCTGAATGGCGCCTAAGGGCTGTGCCTCCATCTTGCCCTGCAGGGAGATGCGCAGGTTTTCCAGCGTATGGTAGGCCGAGTGGTGGGAGAGCATCAGCCCCCACACATAGAACATGGCGTACAGCACCGCACAGACGGCGATGGCGGCCACCAGAGCGGCCACATAGCCCAAGTCCAGTGGCTCACGCATCAGGAGCGGCCGGATGATTTGGTAGACAAAGAAAAAGGGGACCACATTCATTACCAGGCCGACCAGCATCACCGCGATAGACGCATAGGTGGTCTTGCGGTATTCGCCCGTGTATTCCAAAACCTTTTTGAACAACTCACTATCCCTCCTCCATATGATGAAACGATGTACTCTGCCGCGGCGCGTCAGCTCAGGCGGATATTGGCGACCACGACATAGCTGGAATCTGCATAAAAGCTATAGTCGGCGATTTTTCCGCTGTTCCAGATGCCCAGCTCATGCGCCCGCGCCAGCGGCACCAGGAGCGACTGGTCGGCAATGGTCGTAAGGAGCTGCGCGTAGATTTCGCGCACCCTCGCCTCGTCGCCCGTGGAGTTGAGCTCAGCCAGTACGCCGCTTTCGAAGAAGGGCGCGTACTGCATGGCGATGGGGTCGCTGCTGACGGCGGGGTTCATATTGGTCACGACGGTAAAGGGGTCGAAGGCACCGCCGTAGGTGCCGGTAAGTACCAGCGGGCTGGTCGCCATGGCCGCATAGAAGGTCATCATGTCGCCGGCAACCACGTTGACCTTGATCCCCACCTCAAATAGCTGCGCGGCGATCGCAAGGGCGAGGTTATCCACGCTGGCAAGGCTGGTCTGGTAATTGAGGTCGACGGCAAGGGGCGCGCCGTCCTTTTCCCGGATACCGTCGCCGTCGGCATCCACCCATCCCGCCTCTTCCAAAAGGCCTTTCGCCCTGTCAAGGTCGGTGGCGTAGGTGGTCTGGAGCACGTCGCAGTAAGGCGTGTCGTCGGGGAAGAGGGTCTCGGCGGCCGTCTCAAGACCGTTGAAGACGGCGCTCTCCAGCGTGGACTGGTCGATGGCGTAGGCCAGCGCCCGGCGTACCCGCACATCGTCAAAGGGGACGGCGGAGAGATTCATGCCCAGAAAGCGCGTGAGGCCGGCGCTCTGATCCATGCCCGTGCCGAAGGCCGCGTCCGCGGAGAGCGCGGCGTAACCGCCGAAACTGATGCGGCTGGTGCCCAGGATGGCGTCTATCTCGCCGCCCCGCAGCGCAAGGAGCTTGGCGTCGTTGTCCGCGATCACCTTGACCTTGAAGACGTCCACCTCGGGCGCCTCGCCCCAGTAGTAGGGATTGCGGACGAAGGTGTAGGTATTGTCCCTGTAGTCGCCGGCGTACATATAGGGCCCTGTACCGTGGGATGCCGTTTTGAAGGCCTCGCCGTAGGTCAGATCGTCCGTGCCCTCAAACGCGGCGGGATTGACGATGGCCAGCGGGCAGCACATGGTCAGATCGTTGAGGGCGCCGTAATAGGGCTGGGTGAGCCTGACGGTCACGGTGTCGTCGTTCACGACCTCGATGGTGTCAAACAGCGCGGACAGCCCACCGAAGGAGCCGGCATAAGCGCCCAGATTGACCAAGGCCGCCTCGAAGGACAGCTTGACGGCCTCTGCCGTCAGGTCGCTGCCGTCTGAAAACTTGACGCCCTTGCGCAGATAAAAGGTGTAACTCGTTCCATCCTCGCTCATCTCCCAGCGCTCGGCCAGTTCCCCGACGATTTCACCCTTTTCGTTATAGCGGACCAGCGTGTCGTAAAAATTACGCCCCCAATAGATGGCGCCGTAATTGGGCGAGTTGCCCGGATTGAGCACCGGCACGATGCCGCCGGAAAAGTCCCAGCTTTCGGCCAGCGTGACCACCTTCTCCGCCGCCGTTTCGGGGGTGGCGCCGCCGCTTGGGGCGGCGGAAGGGGAGCCGGCGCCATCCGCGCCCGAGCCCTGGCCGCAGGCGGCCAGGGCGGAGCACATCAGCAGGGCCAGCACAAGTGACGTGATTTTTTTGAGACTCATGGTATTCCTCCTCAATTTGTGTATATAACGCCCTTTGGCGGTTATATCTCTCTTCAGCCCTCCGGCAGCATGGCCTTAAGCAGCAGCCTGGAGTAGGGGTGGGCAAAGCAGTCCGTGTCCCCCTCATAGCCGACCTGCTCGACGATCTCTCCGTCCTTCATGATCATGACCTGATCGGCCAGATACAGGGCCACGTCGATATCGTGGGTAATCATCAGGTAGCTGGCCCCCTGCGCCCTGTGAAGGCGTTTCAAAAGGTCCAGAATGCTCTTGCGCAGCAGCACGTCGAGGCCGCTGACCGCCTCGTCAAAGAGGATGAGCTCCGGCTCAGCCGCCAGCGCCCGCGCGATGCACACGCGCTTTTGTTGCCCGCCGGACAGCTCGGACGGCCGCCTGCGCAGGCACTCCCGCGGCAGCTCGATCTCCTCCACAAGTGCAAGGACCCTCCGCTCTTCCTCCCGCCTTGTGCATCTGGTCAGGTTCCGCAGCGGCTCGGCAATGCAGTCATAGATCGTAAAGCGCGGATCGAGGGCGCTCTTTCCGTCCTGCAAAACGAGCTGGAGGCGGGAGCACAGGACTCTGTCCCGCCGTCTTCCCCTCGGGACGATACTCCTGCCATCCAGCAGGATCTCGCCTGAGGTCGGCGGGATCAGGCCCATCAGCAGCCGCGACAGGGTGCTCTTTCCGGAGCCGCTCTCGCCCACAAGGGCGTAAAATTCACCCTTACGAAGGGTCATATCCACATCCTTGACGGCCTCGACACGCTGCCGCGCATTATTTTGATGCGGAAAGCTCTTGCAAACAGCCCTGGCCTCTAACACACCGCCGCCTCCTTGCCGTGGGGTGCGCATCTGGACAGCCGATACGCATCCAGCAGCGCCCTGGTATAGGGCTGCCGCGGAGCGTTTAGCAGATGCTCGACCATTCCGCCCTCTATGAGCGCGCCGTCCCTCATGACCAGGAGAGCCCCGCCGAGTTGGGCCGCCACCGAAAAATCGTGGGTGACCAGTAAAACAGCCGTACCCCGTTCGCGCAGTGCCGCGAAGGCCTCCACTGTGGCGTTGCGGTGCACCACGTCGAGCGCGGTGGTGGGTTCGTCCGCCACGATGAGGCGCGCGTTCACCATCAGCGCCATGGCGATCATAACGCGCTGGAGCATGCCGCCGGACAGAGTGTGCGGGTAGCTCCGGCAGACGCGGTCCACATCGCCCAGGCCGGCCTGCTCCAGCGCCTGCCCGACCTTTTCCACCAGAGCTGCAGCGTGAAGAGCTGAGTGCAGGGCCAGCGTCTCCCGCATCTGACTGCCGATCCTGGCCGAGGGGTCAAAGGCCGTCATGGGGTTTTGCGGGATCATGGCGATGGCGCCGCCGCGCAGTCCTTGCCTCTCCCTCGGGCCCATGGAGAGCAGGTCCCGGCCCTCAAAGGCGATGCCGCCCGTCACCTGAAAGCGTCTGGCGTCCAGGAGGCCCATAATGGAGTGGCAGGTCGTGGTCTTTCCACAGCCGGACTGCCCCAGAACGGTGAGGGAATGTCCCGGGCTGAGGGAAAAGCAGAGGTCGCGTACCAGCCGTTTCTTCGTCTTTCTGTGCGTCACGCACAGGCGCTCCACATTGAGCAGCTCCTTCAAAGCTCTTCCTCCTCCGGCAAAAGCAGGTCGCGCAGGGTTTCACCGAAGAGGTTGAAACCGGCCGCGGTAATCAGGATACACAGTCCAGGATAGATCAGGAATTCCGGATGGCCGTAAAGACCCGCGCGGGCGTCGCTCAGCATCGCGCCCCACTCAGCCACCCCCGCGGGCAGGCCCAGCCCCAGAAAGGCGAAACTGGAGACCATCAAAATGGACGAGGCCACGCCGGTGCTGAGATAGACAAAAAACTGTGGCAATATGTTGGGGATCAGGTGTCTGGCGATGAGCTTTGCCGTGCCGCAGCCGCTGATGCGGGCGGCGAGCATATAGTCCTTACCCATCTCCACCAGCGCGTAAGAGCGCACAGCCCTCGTGAACCAGGCCCACATGGCGACGACCACGGCCACGGCGATATTTTGCAGGCCGTTGCCCAAAACGCCGATCACAGCTACCGCGATGATGAGGGAGGGGAAGGAGATGAAGATGTCGCAGACCATGGTCAGCACACGGTCCAGTTTCTCGCCCGCGCAGGCGCTGAGTGTCCCCAGCGCCAGGCCGGTCAGGGCCAGTATGCATAGGATCGGCAGGCTGATGGAGAGGGAATATCTGGCCCCGTAGAGGAGCCGGGACAGCTCACAGCGCCCCAACTGATCGGTACCCAGGGGATAATCTGCACAGACGGGCAGATATTTCTTCGCCAGATCCATCAGCTCCGGGTCGTGGGGCGCAAGCGCGGGCGCCAGCAGCGCCGCAAGCAGTACAGCGGCGATCAAGGCCAGGCCGATGAGCGCCTGCGGTTTTTTCAGCAGGTTTCTAAGCATTGCTCTCCCTCACCATCCAGGGACACAGCAGCCGGTTGATCAGGTCCCCGGCCAAATTAGCCAGCACAAAAATAGCGGCGATTATTACGATACAGGTCGCCACGCTGGTGGCGTCCGACGCCATGACGCAGGCGATCAGATAGGAGCCGACCCCCTTGATGGAAAATACGCTCTCCACCACCGCGCTGCCCGCTATGAGATAACCGAGGTACTGGCAAAACAGCGTGACAATAGGCGGAAGGGCGTTGCGCATCACGTGGCGCACCAAAATCCGCCCGGAGGAGAGACCCCGTGCCTTGGCATAGCGCACGTAGTCCGCCGAGAGCTCCGAGAGCAGCGTGGAGCGGAGGAGCCGTATGAGGCTGCAGGCGACCGGAATCGCCAAAGTGAAGGACGGCAGAAGATAGCCCTTGATTCCTGGCTCCGGTGTGACCTTGAAAAGCGGGATCTCGACTGCGAAGGCCAGCAGCAATAAAAATCCCAGCCAAAAGGTGGGAAGACAGACGCCGAGCATTGTGAAACCGCGGGTAAGTTGGTCCGCCGCTCCGCCTCGGAACCGGACGCACAGGAGGCTGATGGGGAGGGCAAGCGCAACGATCCACAGCAGGGAGAGCCCGACGAGGGCGAGGGTGGGAGGAAAATATTCGGCAAGGTCCCGGGAAATCGGCCTGGAGGTGTGCAGCGAGACACCCAGGTTGCCGGTAAAAAGGCCCTTTACCCAATTGAGATATCGTTTGGGCAAGGGCTGATCCAGTCCCATCTCGACCCGCACCGTCTCAATCAGCGCCTCGGACGCATTGATATTGGCGCGGCGCGCAAGGAGCTCCGCCGGGTCCTTGCCGGAAAAAGCCAAGAGAAGGAAACTCAAGATACTGACGCCCGCCAACACGATGAGAAAATCGAAAAACCGTCTTCGTACATATTGCCGCAAATGGACACCTCCCGCGATGTTAGCGTATGCTAACTATAGATCAAAAGATATGGCCACCGTGTGGCCCATAAAAGAGAAAGGTCCTTCGAACGCTGCATGTAACTGTGGGGGAATATTTACCTTGGTTAGCACTAACTAACTCAAGTAAGTTTAATATATTGTGATGGAGTTGTCAATCCCTTTATTCCGTTGCGCATCCATTGAAAAGAGATTTGACAAAACGGGACACACATGGTATAACAACGTTATATAACGCCGTTATATCTATAAAAGGGGAGAGCGCCATGGCGGACCTGTCCACCCAAGAGCGCCTCTTGGAGGCCGGAAAGGCCGAGTTTCTACAAAAGGGGTATGAAAACGCCTCGCTGCGCAGCATTGCCCAGCAGGCCGGGGTCACCACCGGGGCCATCTACGGCTATTATCCCGACAAAGCCGCACTGTTCAGCGCGCTGGTCGCGGAGCCGGCCAACCATCTGCGCAGCTGGTATCTCTCGGTGCAGCGCCGGTTCGACGCGTTCCCGGCCGAGTATAAGGAAGAGGAGATGCACGGCTATTCCAGCCGGGCACTGGAGGAGTTCATCGACTATGTCTACCTCCATTTCGACGCGTTCAAGCTGGTGATATGCCGCTCCTCCGGTACCGAGTATGAACACTACATCGACAGCCTTATCGAAATAGAAGTCGAGCATACCCGGCGGTTCATAGAGGCTCTGCGCGGCATAGGACGCCAGATTCCGCACATTGACGACGACATGAGCCATATTCTCTCAAGTGCCTTCTACTATGGTATCTTTGAGACCGTGGCCCACGATATGCCCAAGGAGCGGGCGCTGGAGTATATCCGTACCTTGAACGAGTTTTACAGCGCGGGGTGGGACGCCATTTTAGGGCTATGTAAGCCCTAAAATTTTGTCTATAGGTTAGCGATAACTAACCAAATATAGTTCTGTCAGGAGGAATCAAAATGAATCAAGGCTCAAGAGGAACCGTTTCATGGCTTTGGCAGTTTGCCTCGCCCCACAGGGAGGGGTATATTGCCTCGCTGTCCTTTGCCACGCTGGGGGTGGCATGTGGAATGGCTCCTTATTTCTGCGTGGCCCAAATCGTGCTGGCCCTGCTCCGGGGCGAGACCGCCATTGGTTTTTATGGTCTTGTCTGCCTGGCCGCCGCCGGCTTTTGGGCGCTGCGCTATCTGTTCCACGGCATCTCCACCACGCTGTCCCACCAGTCCACCTTTGCCGTGCTCTCCGAGGTGCGCCTGCGACTGACGAAAAAGCTTACCCGCCTGCCCATGGGGTATCTCCTGGACACGCCCTCGGGCCGGCTGAAAAATATCCTGGTGGAACGGGTGGACAGCATGGAGACCACCCTGGCCCACGTTGTGCCTGAGATGGGGGGCAATATTCTGGTATCAATTGCAACCATTGCCTACCTCTTCGCGCTGGACTGGCGCATGGCGCTGGCTGCGCTGGTGCCGCTGCCGCTGGGTGTTTTGTGCTATATGGCCATGATGGGCGGGTACGAGGGGCGCTTTGCCAATTATGTGGCCAAAAATAAGCGCCTCAACGATACGGCGGTGGAGTACATCAACGGCATTGAGGTAATCAAGGCCTTCAATCAGTCGGCCTCCTCTTATGAAAAGTTCACGACCGCCGCCCGGGAGGCGGCGAACTCCGCCATCGATTGGATGCGCTCCACGCTCCCGTTTTTCTCGCTGGCCCTCTCAGTGTTCCCCGCGGTACTTGTAAGCGTGCTGCCCATCGGCGCCATTTTGTACATAAAGGGCAGCCTGCCCCTTGAAACCTTTATCGAGGCCATTATTCTGGCGCTGGGCGTTATGGGGCCGCTCATCACCACCATGACCTACTCCGACGACGTAGCCAAGGTGCACACCATTGTAGGCGAGGTGACCGATGTCCTCACCCAGCCCGATCTTGTGCGCCCCACGGCGCCGGCGCAGGTCAACGGCTACGACATCCGCCTTGAGCGGGTGACCTTTGCCTACCGCGAAAAGCCCGTGCTGCACGGGATAGACCTCTCCATCCCGGCGGGCAGCGTTACCGCGCTGGTGGGGCCCTCAGGCGGGGGAAAATCCACCATTGCCAAGCTCATCGCCTCGCTGTGGGACGTGGGCGGCGGGCGGATCACCATTGGCGCAACGGACGTACAGCAGATACCCCTTGCCCAGCTCAACGGTATGATCGCCTACGTGGCCCAGGACAACTATCTCTTTGACGAGAGCATACGGGAAAACATCCGCATGGGCAAGCCCTCCGCCAGCGATGAGGAGGTGGAGCGGGCCGCCCGGCGCAGCGGCTGTCACGACTTTATCATGCAGCTGGAGCACAGCTACGAGACCCGCGCCGGGGGAGCGGGCGGACACCTCTCGGGAGGGGAGCGCCAGCGCATCGCCATTGCCCGGGCTATGCTCAAAGACGCCCCCATTGTGATTCTCGACGAGGCCACGGCCTATACCGACCCGGAAAACGAGGCGGTCATCCAGGCGGCGGTGTCCCGGCTGGTGACGGGTAAAACCCTCATCGTCATCGCCCACCGCCTCTCCACCATCACCGATTCCGACAGCATCGTCGTCATCAAAGACGGACGGGTGGCGGCCCAGGGCACCCATAGCGCGCTGCTGACCGCTTCTCCCCTCTATAAGAGCATGTGGGCGGCCCATACATCGGCTAAGGACAGCATTGTCGCCGCAGCGCAGGAGGTGCTCGCATGATTGGCATATTCAAAAAGTTCTTCCAATTCAGCGGCAGCCAGAGCCGCCTGTTTTACCAGTCCCTCGGCCTCTCACTGCTGCACGCCGTGTTTGAGGCGCTGCGTATTCCCGCCATTGCCGTCGTGCTGACGGCGATGGTCGAGGGCAATGTAAACGCGCAGACCGTGTGGGTCTCCCTCGGCATTATGCTGGTCAGCATTACAGGCTGTACCATGACCCGCCGCAGCCTCACCATGAAACAGACCATCGGCGGATATACGGTGGCTACCAACAAACGGGTGGAGATCGGAGAGAGGCTCAAATACATGCCCATGGGTTACTTCAACGACAACAGCCTTGGCGATATCACCTCGGTCACCACCAATACCGCAGAAACGCTGCAGGATGTCGCCACACGGGTCATCATGCTCACCACCCAGGGATTTCTGACGACTGCCATGCTCACGCTTGCCATTTTGCTGTACGACTGGCGCATAGGACTGCTGCTCGTTGTGGGCATCGCCGCTTTCCTGGGCGTCAACGCCCTCATGCAGAAAAAATCCCGCAGGGTTTCTCCCCTGAAAACGGCGTCCGACACCCGGCTGGTGGCGGCCATTCTGGAATACGTACAGGGCATCGGGGTGGTGCGCTCCTACAACCTCGACCAGGAGGCCAACAAAACCGTCGACCGCGCCATTAAGGAAAACGAGGGGATCAACGTAAAGCTGGAAAAGACCTTTGTGCCTTACACCTGCCTGCAGAGTTTGGTCCTAAAGCTGTTCGGCATCGCCATGATCTTTCTCTCGGTGGCGCTGTATGTGAGCGGCTCCATGGAGCTGATAAGCTGCCTTTTGCTGGTCGTCTCCTCCTTCATGGTATACGCACAGCTCGACTCTGCCGGCAATTACAGCGCTCTTCTGCGGGTGCTGGATCTCTCCGTGGACAAAATCAACAAGGTGTTTGAGACCCCGGTCATGGACGTCGGCGGCAGAAGTATAACACCTGAAACCGGCACCATTCGAGGAGAAAACGTGACCTTCCGCTACGAGAACAAAAACGTGATCGACGGCGTCTCCTTTGAAATCCCTGAGGGCACCACCACCGCCATTGTGGGGCCGTCGGGCAGCGGCAAAACCACCCTGTGCAGCCTCATGGCCCGCTTTTGGGATGTGGACGGCGGCCGCATCAGCTTGGGCGGCGCGGATGTGCGGGAGTACACGCTGGACAGCCTGCTTTCTAACTTCAGCATGGTATTCCAGAACGTGTATCTATTTAACGACACCATCGCCAACAACATCAAGTTCGGCAAGCCCGGCGCCACTATGGAGGAGGTGGAGGCGGCCGCCAGAAAGGCCTGCTGCCACGACTTTATCAGCACTCTGCCCGACGGGTACGACACCGTGACCGGCGAGGGGGGCGCCACCATCTCCGGCGGGGAAAAGCAGCGCATCTCCATTGCCCGCGCCCTGCTCAAGGACGCGCCCGTGATCATACTGGACGAGGCCACCGCCAATGTGGACCCCGAAAACGAGGCCCTTCTGCAGGAGGCCATCGCCGAGCTCACCCACGGCAAGACCATCATCATGATCGCCCACCGGCTTAAAACGGTGCAGAGCGCCGATCAGATCCTGGTGCTGGATCAGGGGAAGATCATCCAGCGCGGCACCCACCAGGAGCTCATAAAGGCGGGCGGCCTATATGCCGACTTTATCCATATGCGTGAAACATCGATCGGCTGGAAACTGGGCGGGCGTATGGCCTAGAGTTTTTAGCCTGCAGACCGCAGACGATTGCCGGGCAATCAGCGGCACAAGGCCGGGACCATAATAGGTCCCGGCCTTGTCACAGTTTCATGCAGACGTCCCACGCGCGCCAGATCACGGTGCGGAGGTTGCCCACGCCGTTTGCGTCGCCGACGAGGTGGATATGCCTGGAGCCCTCGGTGAGAGGCGCGGGGTCGTAGCCGATCGAGACGATGACCGAGTCGCCCTTCAAATCAAAAACTCTTCCCTCCCTGTCCCTCACCGTCACGCCGTCCTCCTTGATTGCAAGGAGCGTCGTTTCAAGATAGACCGGCGTCTTTTTGAACGCGAGCATTTCACGCAGGAAGGAGGAATTGGCGAGGCATACCCCCTTGACGGCTACAAGATCGTTCTTCATCTCGACGATCTGCGGCTTTTTGCCCTTGAGGATCAGGTCGTAGGCGATCTCACATCCCGTCAGCCCTCCGCCGATGATGATGACGTTATCGCCCACCTCCCTGCCGGAGAGATACTCCACCGCCTCGATTGAGTGCTCGAAGCCCTTGAATGGCGGTCGCTTTGCCGTCGAGCCCGTGGCGATGATGATTTCGTCGGCCTGTATCGCGTGGACGTCCTTGACCTCGGTATTGAGCCTGACTGTGATTGGGCGCTTTGAAATTTCTCTTCTGTACCATTCGATGAGCGCCCTGTCTTTCTCCTTGTATACGGGAGCGGCCGCCTGGATGAAAATGCCCCCCAGGCAGTCGGATTTTTCATAGAGGGTCACGTGGTGGCCCCGCTCAGCGAGGACGAGCGCCGACTCCATACCGCCGATGCCGCCGCCGACGACCGCGATATTCTTGGCTTTGTCCGCCTTTTTGAGCTTGTACTTCTTAGACTGCATCGTGCGGGGATTGAGGGCGCAGCGCGCCATATGGATCGCGTCGGTGAGGTCCTGGATGTTCGCCGTGCCCTCATACCGCGCCATGGTAAAGCAGGCGTTGTGGCAGTGGATGCAGGGCCTGATATCGGCCTCGCGGTCGGCCATCAGCTTCGTCACCCAGGCCGGGTCGGTCAAAAACTGCCTCGCAACGCCCATCGCGTCGAGCGTTCCCTCGCGGATCGCCTGGGCCGCCGCCGAGGGGGTCATCTTACCGGCACAGACCACCGGGATGGTGACGAACTCCTTGATGTGGCTCACGTCGGAGAGATTGCAGTTTTCGGGCATGTAGGCCGGCGGATGGGCCCAGTACCAGGCGTCGTAGGTGCCGTTGTCACAGTTGAGCATGTCATATCCGGCGTCCTGCAGGAACTTCGCCGCGCGCTCCGACTCGGCCATGTCGCGCCCCACCTCGACGAAGTCCTCCTCACCCGGCACCGCGCCCTTCCGGAAGTCCTTTGTCTTTGAGACGACGGAATAGCGCAGGGAGACAGGGAAGTCCTCTCCGCACGTCCTTTTGATCGCCTGCACGATCTCGGCCGGGAACCGGTACCGATTTTCAAAGGAGCCGCCGTATTCGTCGGTCCTCTGGTTGGTATAGCGCATGGCGAACTGGTCCAGCAGATAGCCCTCATGTACGGCGTGGACCTCAAGTCCGTCGACTCCGGCATCCATGCAGAGCTTTGCCGTCTTTGCAAAGGCCTCGACAATCTCATGGATCTCATCCACCGTGAGGGGGCGGGAATATACGTCGTCCACCCAGCGGTTGGGGGTCTCGGAGGCGCTGGCGCAGATATAATCCATGTCGAAGAGGGGCTTTCCGAGCGTGCCGAGGGCCTTGTTCCTGATCATCTTGACCATAAGGTCGTTGACCGCCATGGAGCGGCCCATCCCGGCGGTCACCTGTATGAAGAGCTTTGCTCCGGTTTTATGGAACTCCTCCATAAATTCCTTCAGCTGCTCGAACTTGTCCTTGTTCTGATAGAGCCATTTCCCGCCCATGGTATCGCGGATCGGGGCGATGCCGGGCAAAATGAGACCCGCGTTGTTCTTTGCCCGCTCAAGGAGGAAAGCCGCCGCTTCCTTGTCAAAATGGTTTGGCTCCATCCACCCGAAGATAGAGGTTCCGCCCATGGGGCACATGACGATGCGGTTTTTGAGCTCGACGCTGCCGATCTTCCACGGCGTAAACAATACCTCGTATTCCTGTTTCATGTCCGCACTCCTTCCTCTATTCAACCGTTACGGTGCCGTCGGTGCCGACGGCAATGGCCATGCCGTTTTGAACGCAGGTGAGGAATTCCTCGCCAAGGCTGTCGATGACAGGCATTTGGGCCTGCGTCCAGTTCGCGGCAAGGATTGCGCCCGACGCCGCGAGGGAGTCGATGGGCTTGGAGAAGAGCATGCAGGCGGGCTGCTTTCCCAGCGCGCAGGCCGCGTAGAGCACCATGCCGCCGGTGGTGGAGCCAATGGTTTCGGGAAGGCAGAGCGCCTTGCCGAGCATCGGCTTTTGATAGAGGTCTCCGTTATTCTGATCGCCGCATTTGACCTGCTTGTCGCCGAACATCAGCGCCATTTGGTAGCTTGCAAGGGTGTTGAATCCGCCGCGGGAGACAAGGGCCTCCGCTTTTGCCGTGCCGGGAGCGATCACGCGCCCCTTGAATGTCTTCCCCATGTTACCTCGCCCCCTTCGTGATGGTCGTCAGGATTTCATCGTCGGAATAAAATCTGGCGCTGGTGTAGGTGCGCAGCTTGTTCGACGAGGTAATGACGGGCATTTTTTTCGAGAGGGGATTGTTCATGTACATCAGGGGACAGATGTAGCTGAGGACGACCCCTGTCGCCTCCAAACGCCTGGAATACTCGGTCTCCTTGAATTCCCGGATGACCCCGGGCGCGGAGGTGAACACGGTGGGGACTTTTACCTTTTTGTTTCCCGCCGCCTTCAGCCCCTCTTCCACGCGCACCGTCCAGTCCTTCAGCTGCTGCAGCGTCATGTGGGGGCAGCCCATGAAACAGAGCTTTGGCTCGGCGCTGAGGTCCTCCCAGATACAGGGGTAGCCGTTCTTCACCCGCTCAAGCTCGGCGTCGTCGATGATGTAGACGCCCGCGCCCTCCCGGATCAGCGTTTCACCGTAATCGACGGCCTCCGGCGTCAGATGCTCAATATGGTAGAGCCCCACGGAGCCGTTCGACGCGGTCGCGGCGCCGAAATCCTTGAGATAAGTACAGGCGCTGTCATTTAGCTCGGTGCCGATCCACCGGTCTAGCCCCTTGATATAGGGGACCTTTTCAAGCGCCTTCATGCCGACGGCCGAGCCGAGGAGCTGCGCCTCCGGCATCTTTTCCGTGCGGATCTCAACGATCCAGTCCGCCTTGCGCTCCTCGTCGGTGAGAAGGCCGAATTCCGGGACAAATCCGGCGATGGAGCCCATCAGCTCAATGATGCCGGAGTTACGGTTGCATCTCGCGCCGAGCACGCTGTTTGCGTAGACGACGGCGGAGGACTCGGCCCAGGAGAGGATCTCTCCGCGCTTGGGGACGTTTCCGACCTCCGGCAGATAGCAGGCACAGGTGTAGGCGTCGTCGCTCACGATGCCGAATTTGGAGAGCTGCTCCTCATAGCGTTTTTGTTGGCTGTACATAAATTTGAACACGATGTCCTGCAGAAGGGAGGAGGGCACGTTTTTGTCCAGGGGCCGGGGGTCCGTGGAGAATTTCTGCTTACTGACCGCGTTGGCTGAGAGGAGCTTGTCGTACAGCTCGTAAACCGGTTTCATGACGCCGATGCCGAAGCTGATGACGGTATGTCCGTACTCACTTGTGATCGGGACCATCCGCTCGGCTCCAAAGGCGTCGCCGTACATCACCAAGGTCTTTATGACCTTTGCCATGGTCTCGCCTTTTTCGCCGTCGAGCAGGGATTGCTGTTCTTCTGTCAGAATCATGGGAATCTCTCCTTTATACCCAATTTTGGAGCCGCGCTGAGACAGGAGCACGCGGGAATAAAGTGTTAGGGGTTTCCATTATATCAAGGATGTCAATATTTTAACAGAGGAATTCCCATGGATTACGATAAAAGAGCTGCCGCCGGAGTTATGCTGTGGTTCCCAAAAACTGTGTACGCCGCCGCCACCCCGCCGTAATTCAGCGCGGGCTACCGTGCTTCCATAGCGCCGTGCGTATAACGCCACCTCACATATTTCAGGAACTCCCAGACATATTCCTTTAAAATGTAATTTTTCCGAAAAGCCAGATAGAAACTGCGCCCGGAGTCGTCCCCAGGCAATTCAAACATGAGCAGGCGCTTTGCCTCCACATAGTTGTGGGCGGCCCGCTCAGAGATGATGGAGACGCCGAGACCGCCGGCCACCAGATTTTTGATAGACTCCTGATCGTTGATGCGGGCGGTGACGCGCAGATCCTCTTCACGGGTATGGACGCTGTCGAAAAAGCGCTCCGCGCTTTTTTTGCTGCCGCTCCCTTGCTCGCGGAGGATCATGGGCTCCCGCAGCAGCTGCTGTATGGGAACTGTCTCCTGCCTCTTCAGGACCTGAAAATACTCGTTGACCGGCGTGATCAGCACCATGCGGTCCTGATAGAAGGGGATACAGGTCAGCGATTCGTCCTCGCAGTTCATCCCGATCATTCCGATATCAAAGCTCCCGTTGTGCAGGCCGTCCACGATTCCCTGGCTGTCGCTCTGGTGGATGGTAAAGTAGATCTCAGGGTGCTCTTTTCCGTACTCGGGGAGGATTTCAGGCAGGAGATAGGCGGAGGGAATCGTGGAGACCCCAAGCTGGATGACCTTGTTCTCCGCGTCCGACCAGCGCTGGATCAGATTGTCCCGAAGGCCCAGGATGGTGACGGCGCACTCGTAGAGCTCCTTGCCCCGGGGCGTGACCTCAATGCTCTTTGTGGTCCGAACGATCAGGGTGGAGTGGAGCTCCTCCTCCAGCATGCGGATATGCGTGCTGACGGTGGGCTGAGAGAGGTAGAGCCGATCCGCCGCCTTGGTGAAGCTCTGGTGCTTTACGACAGCGGCAAAGGACTGCAACTGCTTAAATTCCATGGGAAAACCTCACCCTTTCAAAATGGCGCCCAGCGCGCGCAGCGCCGCGTCCACCTCGTCCTCTGTGTTCCACCACCCGAAGGAGAACCGGATCGTGCCGGTGGGGTAGGTCCCCAGCGTCTTATGGGCCGAGGGTGCGCAGTGGAGGCCCACGCGGGTCATAACGCCATATGCGTCGTCCAGCTCATAGGCGACCTGTGAGATGTCCTGGCCCAGGGTCTGCAGGGACACCACGCCCGTCCTATCCTCCAAACCGCCCTTGCCCACCACCCGCAACAATTCCCCGCTCTCGTCCAGGGCGCGGAGCCCCGCGAGGAATTGGCCCGTCAGCCGCAGCTCGTGCTCCCGGATGGCGTCGATGCCGGTCTCCCGCAGCCATTGAAGGCCCGCGTGCAGCCCCACGATACCCGGCAGATTCATGGTGCCCGGCTCGAACCGATCCGGCATAAAGTCGGGCACCTCCTCCATATGGCTGACGCTGCCTGTTCCGCCGGACAGCAGGGGTTCTATTTGGGAGCCGAGGTCGGCGCGGAGCAAAAAACCGCCGATGCCCTGGGGCCCCAGGAGTCCTTTGTGGCCTGTAAAGGCCAGCGCGTCAATGTTCATCTCCGCCATATCGACGGGCCATACCCCGCCCGTCTGCGCGCAGTCCACAAAGAAACGGAGCCCCTGCTCTCTGCAGAACGCCCCGACCTCCCGGATGGGGAGGAGGGTGCCGCAGACGTTGCTGGCGTGGGTCATGACCACCGCCCGGGTGTTGGGTCTCAGGGCGCCGCGCAGGGCCCCCATGGGGAATGCTCCATCCCGATCGCATGGTATCCGGGAGAAGGACACGCCCTGTTTCGCCAGCTGTACCAGCGGGCGCATGACGGCGTTGTGCTCCATGGAGGAGGTGATTACGTGGTCGCCCGGTTTCAGAAAGCCCTTCAGCAGAATGTTGAGGCTCTCGGTAATATTTTTCGTAAACGCCACGTTTTTGCAGTCCAAGCCGCCGAATAGGGCGCTCAGCAGCTCTCTGGTCTCGTAGACGGACTCCTCCACGCGATACGCCCGCCCGTAGCAGCCCCGGTTGACGTTGCTCCCCACCTCCGTCATATACCGGTACATAGCCTCCGGTACGGCCCTCGGCTTTGGGAACGTGGTGCTGGCGTTATCAAAGTAGATGCTCTCCATTTCTTCTCTTCACTCC
>DATMXU010000230.1:0-2301 GCA_035562355.1 Pseudoflavonifractor sp. | reverse complement strand
GTGGGGGACCTGGCGGGCTTTGCCGCCTCCACCATTTTGCGGGGGGTGGATTTTGTGCAGATCCCCACCACGCTCCTCTCCCAGGTGGACTCCTCCGTGGGGGGGAAGGTGGCCGTGGACCTGAAGGCAGGGAAAAATTTGGCCGGGACCTTCTGGCAGCCCAGGCTGGTGCTAATGGACCCCTCCGTGCTGGGCACCCTGGACGACAACGCCTTTGCCGACGGCATGGCCGAAGTGGTGAAGTACGGCTGCATCAAGGACGCGGCGTTTTATTCCTACCTGGAGCAGCGGCCCAGCCGGGCGCTGCTGATGGAGGAGATTGAACACATCCTGTATATCTGCTGCGAGATAAAACGGGAGGTAGTTCTTCAGGACGAGCGGGATACGGGGGAGCGGATGCTCCTCAACTTCGGCCACACCTTGGGCCACGCCTATGAACTGGCGGGGGGGTATGAGACCTACACCCACGGGCAGGCCGTGGCAGCCGGGATGGTGAAGGCTCTGGAGCTGGGAGTTGCCCTCGGCGTGACGCCTGCCGGGCTGTCCGACCGGGTGGCAGTGCTGCTTGGGGCGTTGGGTCTGCCAATCGCCATTCCCTGCGACGAGGCGCACTACGCCGCGGCGGTGGGCCTTGATAAAAAAGGCGCGGGGGACCATATCACGCTAATTTTGCTGACTGAGCTGGGCCGGGCGGTGCCCCATAGGATGGAAAAGGCCAAGCTGCTGGAGCTGCTGAGAGGATAGGGGCCAGGGCGAGCGCCGCATAGGTTCATCCCTGTGCGGGGAACACCACAGTTTGGAGGATTTCATGGATATCATCATTACGCCGACGCGATTATCAGGTGCCATCACGCCGCCGCCGTCCAAGTCCCAGGCCCACCGGCTGCTGATCGCCGCCTGCCTGGCAGGGGGGGAGGAGCGGGTGTCCAACGTGGCGGAGAGCCAGGACATTGCTGCCACCAAGGCCTGCATGGTGGCGCTGAAGGGCCCCGGCAGGGGGCTCCCCCTGCTGCCCTGCGGCGAGTCGGGCTCTACCCTGCGGTTCCTCATTCCCGTAGCCCTGGCGCTGAAGGGCGGCGGAGTGTTCACCGGCCGTGGGCGGCTGATGGAGCGACCCCAGGAGCCCTATTTTGAGATTTTCCGTGAGAAGGGGATTTTTTACGAGCAGAAGGACGGCATGCTCACCGTCCGGGGCGCGCTGACGCCGGGAGAGTATGCCCTGCGGGGTGATATATCCAGCCAGTTCGTCACAGGGCTGCTCTACGCCCTGTCCCTGCTGAAGGGGCCCTCCGAGATACGGCTGACCACGCCGCTGGAGTCGGCGGGCTATGTGGACATGACGCTGGACGCCCTGGCGCGGTTCGGCGTGGAGGTGCGGTACGACGGGGAGCGGGCCTTCCATGTCCCGGGCGGGCAGCGCTACCTCCCCGCAGACTGCACTGTGGAGCCCGACTGGTCCCAGGCCGGGTTCTGGTACGCGGCGCGGGGGATCGGCAATGCGGTGGAGACTGTCGGTATGAATCTCCATTCCGCCCAGGGGGACCGGGTGTTGGAGACGTGGGCGGCGGCGCTAAGTCAGCCCGGCGAGGTGGTGCTGGACCTGTCCGGCTCACCGGACCTCGCGCCTCCCATCGCCGCCTGGTGCGCTCTGCGGGAAGGGCAGGTGACGCGCCTTGTCAATGCGTCGCGTCTGCGCATCAAGGAGAGCGACCGGCTCTCCGCCATCGCCAGCGAGCTCGGTAAGCTGGGGGCCGACGTCGACGAGGGGGCCGACAACCTGACCATCCGGGGCGTCTCCACCCTCCGGGGGGGCGAGGCGGACAGCCACAACGACCACCGCATTGCCATGATGGCGGCCATCGCCGCCACCCGGGCCGACGGCCCGGTGACGCTGCGGGGCGCGGAGGCGGTGCGAAAATCCTACCCGAATTTTTGGGAGGATTACGCCGCGCTGGGCGGGGTATTTACCGTGGCGGAGTAACAAAGGATACGATGCAAGCAGTAAGGAGTGATTATGGTGAAACATCATATTTTCGGTGAATCCCACGGCGAGGGTATCGGTGTGGTGCTGGAGGGTGTGCCCGCGGGAATCCTGGTGGACATGGCGTTTATCCGTGGGGAGATGGCCCGGCGTGCGCCGGGCCAGGGCATTCTCACCACCGCCCGGAAAGAGCCGGACGAGCCCAGGATTCTCTCCGGAGTCTTCGAGGGGAGGACCACCGGCACCCCTCTCTGCGCTGTGATTGAAAACACCGACACCCGCTCCGGGGACTATTCCGACCTGAAGGTCCGCCCCCGGCC
>DATMXU010000229.1:0-21293 GCA_035562355.1 Pseudoflavonifractor sp. | reverse complement strand
ATCATGCCGGCGGCCTTTCTTAACTATATGCCTATGCGCCATTACTCAAACCGGTTATGCTCCTTGGAGTACCGATACCCGATCGCGGCCAGCTTTTCCCCGATCTCCCGTTCGCCGATCCCCCTGTCGTCGCAGAAGTCCTGGAAACTGCTATAGAAATCCCGTAGCTGCGTGTTCACATAGCTGAGCAAAATGACGGGGTCCAGGGGCAGATTATCCGCCATCTCTTACAGCCCCAGCCTGCTCCGGACCAGACCGTCCACGGCCGCCAGAGCCTCTTCCAGCTTGGAGGGGTCCTTGCCGCCGCCCATGGCGCTGTCCGGCTTGCCGCCGCCCGAGCCGCCGGCGATGGCGGTGACCGCCTTGATGATGTCCCCGGCCTTGACCCCCTTGGCCACCGCCTCCTTGCCGCATACGGCCAGGAAGGTGACCTTGTCCTCGGCCACGGTGGCCAAAACACCCACCAGATTGGAGGCCTTGTCCCGCAGGCGGTCTCCCATGGCGCGCAGGTTATTGGCGTCGGCCTCGCCCACGGCTGCGGTGACCACCTTGAGCTCCCCCACCGTTCTGGCGGCGAAGAGGTAGCGGTCGGCCTCGCCGGCGGCCTCCTTGGCCTTGAAGTTCTCCAGCCGGTGGCGCAGGTCCTTGAGCTCGCTCACGCTCTGCTCGGCTCTCTCCCGCAGCTCGGCGGGCTTGACCTTGAAGACGCCGGCCGTCTGGAAGAGGAGCTGCTGGGCCTTATTCATTGTCTCCAGAGAGACAAGGCCGGTGGTGGCCTCGATCCGGCGCACGCCGGAGGCCACACTGCCCTCGCTCTCGATGTGGAAAACTCCCGTCTTGGCGGTGTTATCAAGGTGAGTGCCGCCGCACAGCTCCACCGAGTAGTCCCCCATGCTGACCACCCGGACGACGTCGCCGTACTTCTCGCCGAAGAGGGCCATGGCCCCGGCCTGCTTGGCCGCGTCGATACCCATCTCCTCAGTGTGGACGCTGTAGCCCTCCAGGATGGCGGCGTTGACCAGGCGGCTGACCTCGGCCAGCTCCTGGGCGGTCATCGCTGAGAAGTGGGTGAAGTCAAAGCGCAGCCGGTCGGGCTCCACCAGAGAGCCCGCCTGCTGGACATGGTCGCCCAGGACGGTGCGCAGGGCCTTGTGGAGGAGGTGGGTGGCCGAGTGGGCGCGCTGGATGGCCTTGCGGCGGTCCATATCGATGGCCGCCGGGACGGTGTCCCCTACCTTCAGCTCGCCCTTCTCCAGCTTGCCGTAGTGCATATATTTGCCGCCCTTGTTCTTCTGCACGTCGTGGACGGCGAAGTGGCCGCCGATCACGCCATGGTCGGCCACCTGGCCGCCCATCTCGGCGTAGAAGGGGGTCTTATCCAGCACGATGATGGCCTCCACCCCTGAGGTGATGCTGTCGCGCAGCTCCCCCTCGGCCACGATGGCCAGCACCTTCGCGTCCTCGATGGCAGTGGCGTCGTAGCCCACGAACACCGTGGCAGGCATGTCCTTGCCGAACTCGATGCCGGCCCAGCCCAGGTCGCCCAGGGCGGCGCGGGCCTCCCGCGCCCGGACCTTCTGTTCCTCCATGAGCTTTTTGAACGCATCCTTATCGATACCCATACCGGCCTCGGCCACGATCTCGTCGGTCAGGTCGATGGGAAACCCGTAGGTGTCGTACAGCTTAAAGGCGGCGGCCCCTGAGAAGGTGCTCTCCCCCCGCTCCTTGTGCTCGTCCAGCAGCGCGGTGAGGATGCTCATGCCCGCGTCGATGGTCTTGGCGAAATTCTCCTCCTCCACCCGGATGACGCGGGTGATATAGTCCTCCTTCTCCCGCAGCTCGGGGTAGTGGCCCTCGTTCTCGTGGATGACGGTATCGCACACAGAGAAGAGGAAGGGTTCGTTGACGCCCAGGAGCTTGCCGTGCCGGGCCGCCCGGCGCAGGAGGCGGCGCAGCACGTAGCCCCGCCCCTCGTTGGAGGGGAGCACGCCGTCGGAGATCATAAAGGTGGCCGAGCGGATATGGTCGGTGATGACCCGCAGGCTCACGTCGGTCCTGGCGCTCTCGCCATAGTGGGCGCGGGTGATCTCGCTCACCTTATTGGTGATGTTCATGACGGTGTCCACGTCGAAGAGGCTCGCCACGTCCTGACAGACGCAGGCCAGGCGCTCTAAGCCCATGCCGGTGTCGATGTTCTTCTGGGCAAGCTCCGTGTAGTTGCCCTGTCCGTCGCTATTGAACTGGGAGAAGACGTTGTTCCAGACCTCGATATAGCGGTCGCACTCGCACCCCACGGTGCAGCCAGGCTTTCCGCAGCCCCACCTCTCACCCCGGTCGTAGTAGATCTCGGAGCAGGGGCCGCAGGGACCGGAGCCGTGCTCCCAGAAGTTGTCGGCCTTGCCGAACTTGAAGATGCGCTCGGGGGCAATACCGATCTCCTTATTCCAGATCTCAAAGGCCTCGTCGTCCTCCTCGTAGACCGAGGGGTAGAGCCGGTCGGGGTCCAGGCCCACCCACTCGGGAGAGGTGAGGAATTCCCAGCTCCAGGCAATGGCCTCATGCTTGAAGTAGTCGCCGAAGGAGAAATTGCCCAGCATTTCAAAGTAGGTGCCATGGCGGGCAGTGTGGCCGATATTCTCGATGTCGCCGGTGCGGATACACTTCTGGCAGGTGCAGACCCGGTGGCGGGGGGGCTCCTGCTCTCCGGTGAACCAGGGTTTCATGGGGGCCATGCCCGAGTTGATGAGGAGAAGGCTGGCGTCGTTCTGGGGTACGAGGGAAAAGCTGGGCAGGCGCAGATGGCCCTTGGTCTCGAAGAAGGCGAGGAACATCTCCCTCAGCTCGTTCAGGCCGTAATTCTTGCTCATTCAAATAACCTCCGTTTTTCTCTTTGGCTCCCCGCACGGGGGCCGGGGCAAAACAAAAAACGTTTCACCCCTGTCGCTCCAGGGGCGAAACGTTATAGCTCCGCGGTACCACCCTGATTTGCCCGCATAAAGCGGACATCTCAACTGCATCCGGTAACGGGGATGAACCGCTCTGCTCGTCGCAGACCGCTCGGGAGTGGCGCAGGTACGCGTGTCGCCGAGGGCTCTCACCATCCCCTCTCGCTCACCGCGGCGTCGTACCCTTGGCTCCATCATCGCTTTTCGCCTCACTATTCTACCACATTTTCCTGTGTTGTCAATGGTTTTCCCGCTTGAAGGGCAGCATCTTCCGGGGGCTCCCTCTCTTTGCGTTCCCAAAAAAGTGGGGGAAAAGAAAAAACTAGGGGGCCTGTTCCCGGCATAGAGCTCTGACGGGGCTGAGAGCCCCAAATCAGTGGTTTTTCTGTATAGGCTAATCTCTCCTTTTCCTGTGGAAAATGGCAAAGAGATTACTCTCGCGGCAGGCGGCGGCGTAGCTCTGGCCCGTTACAGGGAAACACAGCGGCTTAACGCTCTGCACCGCCATCACGCCCAAGATGCTGCCCGCCAGCGCCAGGAGCCAGGTGAGGACCTGCCCCGGGACACCGCTTACTTCACCCAGCACCAGCTCCACCGCCTTGATGGCAAAGGGGTGGGCCAGGTACACTCCGAAGGAGCATCCGGCCAGGGCGGTGAGCGCCCTTCCGCTCCCCCTGCCGGAGCCGAAATAGCTCCGCGCCAGCAGGAAGAGCCCGGCGGCCAGAACGGCGGCAAAGATACCGCGGTAGTCCAAAAGCTGCTGGCCATACACGCCGGTCCTCGCGGTGAAATACCGGGTGCCCAGGGTGATGATGGCCCAGTCCGCCCCCACAGCCAGCCACAGCGTCCACCGGGGCGGCAGGCGCTCCAGCCGGTCCAGGTACGCGCCCAGGAAGAAATACCCCAGGTAACCCCCTATGGCGCTTACGTTGAGGGTGCCGTTCTCCAGGAAGAAGAACTTCCACGGCTCCGGCGTCAGGTAGGCCACGCTCTGAAGTCCCAACGTCAGCACCCCCCACAGGCCCAGAAGATAGCGCCAGTGGCTCTCCTCCATGCCGTCCGCGAGGCGCTTGAGGAGGGGGGAGAGGAGGTACATGGGCACCAGGGCATAGAGGAACCAGTAGGGTGTGAGCACCGTCGTATTGGGCAGATGGACCAGCATTTGAAGGGCCGCGTCCCCGCCCTTCAGCCGCCAGGTACCCAGGATCACCAGTCCCGACCAGAAGAGACCGGGGACCAGCACCCGGGGCAGGCGGCGGCGCAGTACGAAGGCCCAATCCCCCGTCCGGGGCGAGCGCAGGAGGAGTGCCCCCGACAGCATGAAGAAAAGGGGCACCGCGGCGGTGCCCAGGGAGGCAAAGAGGTTGGAAAACTGCCACAGCGCACTGTTCTCCATGGTCTGTAGGGAGGCCGCGGCGGTGTGCAGGTACACCACTGCCGCCATGGATGCGACCCGCAGCAGGTCGTAATCCCGGCGGCGGGCAGTCGTCAAATCACTCAAACCGGTTTCAACTCCTTGGGGTCAGCTCCACGCCCCGCCGCAGGATGGACAGAGGCGGCACAGGGCGGGGCAGGCGCATGGTAAAGCGCATCTCCGGCCTGCGGACCTCGGTGAGCGCGTTCCCCTCCAGGTCGGCCATGGCGGGGGCGGTGAAGGCCATGGGGCGCACACCGGGGCCCACCAGCTCCAGCTCGTCTCCCGTGGAGAATTTATTGTTGAGGGACAGGACGGCGTTCCCCTCCCCGTCGCATGCCTCCACCATAGCCGAGACCTGCCAGTCCCGGATGTAGCGGGCGTCCCGGGTGAACTGCCCCGGCTCACCGAAGTAAAAGCCGGTGGAGTAGTGCCGGTGGCTCACCCGCTCCACCTCGCCGCGCCAGACCGGGTCCAGCGGCTCTCCCGCCAGGGCCGCATCCACCGCATGGCGGTAGGCCCCGGTGATAACGGCGGCGTAGTACGCGCTCTTGGCCCGGCCCTCGATCTTCAGGCTGTCGAGCCCTGCGTCCAAAAGCTCCGGGATATGGTCGATCATGCACATATCCCGGGAGTTCATAATGTAGGTCTCCCCGTTCTCCTCATAGACGGGGAAGTACTCGCCCGGCCGCTTTTCCTCCATCAGCGCGTACTGGTAGCGGCAGGGCTGGGCACAGGCGCCCCGGTTGGCGTCCCGCCCCGTCATGTAGTTGGAGAGGAGGCACCGGCCCGAATAGCTCACGCACATGGACCCGTGGGCAAATGCCTCCAGCTCCAGGGCCGGAGGCGTCTTGGCCCGTATCTCCCGGATCTCGTCCAATGAGAGCTCCCGGGCCAGGACGATTCGGCTGGCGCCCAGCTCGTGCCAGACGCGGGCGGCCTGGTAGTTGACCACGCTGGCCTGGGTGGAGATATGGGCCGCCACGTGTGGCGCGTGCTGTTTCAGCAGGGAGAGCACGCCCACGTCGGCCACGATAGCCGCGTCCACCCCCAGCTCCTCCAGATACTCCAGCCACTCGGGGAGGAGCGCCAGCTCTCCATTGCGGGGCATGGTGTTGCAGGTGACGTGGACCTTCACCCCCCTGTCGCGGCAGAGCGCAACCGCCTCCCGCAGCTCCTCGGGGGAGAAATTCCCCGCGAAGGAGCGCATGCCGAAGAGCCCCCCCGCCAGATAGACCGCGTCGGCTCCGTAGGCCACCGCCATGCGCAAGCGCTCCATGTCCCCCGCGGGCGATAGAACCTCAGTTTTCTTATTCGCCATTGTTCTTGTATATCTCCTGCTTGGCGATGAAGGCCGTCTGCTCCTCATAGGTCTTGAAGAAATGGTGCTCCTTGTCGTCGCCCAGGGCATAGAAGTAGTAGCTGCTGCTCTCGGGCTTCAACGCGGCCCGGAGGGCTGCCTGGCCGGGGTTGGCAATGGGCCCGGGAGGCAGGCCCTGATACTTTTTCGTGTTATAGGGGCTGTCATACTCCAGGTCGGCGGCGGTGAGCTTGCCTGCCCGCTCAGGCAGGACGTAGAGGAGCGAGGCGTCGATGTTGAGGTAGCCCGCCGTCTGGGAATTTGCCTTGTAGAGGCGGTTGTGAATAACCGAGGAGATGAGGGTCTGATCGTCGCCTGTAGTCTCCTTCTCGATGAGGGAAGCGATGGTGACGACGTCCCGGACGCTCTGTCCGTTGGAGGCGGCCTGATCGCGCATATCCTGGGTGAAGACCTCGTCAAACCGCAGGAGCATCTTGTTCAGAGCCTGTACGGGGTCCATACCGGTATAGAATTGGTACGTGTCCGGGAAGAGATAGCCCTCCAGGCGGTTCTTTTCTCCCAGGGACACCACGTCCTTGAGGAAGGAGAACTTGAAGTCATAGGAGGAGGCCGTCTTCTCCAGGTCGTCCACCGAGGCCACGCTCGCGTCAGCCAGGGCCTGGAAGATCTGAGCGGAGGTATAGCCCTCCTTGATAACCACCGTGACCTCTGCCTTGCTGCCCGACTTGGCGCTCAGGTTGCGGATGATGGCGCTGTAGTCCATGGTGGTATCCAGATTATAGATACCGGGTCTCAGGTCGTCCGCCTTGCCGGTAAAGGAGACGAAGAGCTTGAATAGCCAAGGGTAGCGGATCACCTCCTGCTCCTTGAGCTGGTCGGCCACATAGCCCAGATCGGCATAGAGGACGGTCTTGGTCCCTCCGTCGCCGTCCTTGACCTCTTTAGAGTCAAAGATATCCTCCGGCAGGGTTACCACGGCGGTCTTCTCCGGCTTATCCAGAGACAGCACGTCGCAGGCGGCGATCCAGCCCAGGCCGGCCAGCAGGGCGGACGCGCCGATGACCAGCACTACATAGAGGAGGGCGCTCCAGGGACTCATGCCGCGGCGGCGGCGCCTCTTTTTTTGAGGAGGCGGCGTCTGCCCCTCCTCCCGCCGTGGCGGGCGAGGGCGCGGCGTACTTCTCTCATCGCGTTCAGACATGAGGACAACTCCAATCAGAAAGAAAAAATAAAAAGGGCTCCGGTTCCTACGGAACCACTCTTACGGAAGAGACATAGTATGGGTCGTAAAGGGAAACGGGGCGGAACGCCCGCCCATCCCCCTATTTTTTAGAAGAGGTGAAGATTTTTTATGTTTTGCAATAACAACGGTTGGGGCGGCAACTGCCTGTGGATCATCATCATCATCATCCTGCTGCTGGGCTGCGGCGGACTGGGCGGTTGCAACAATGGCTGCGGCAACTGCGGCAACTGCGGCAACGTGGGCGGCGTCAACGACTGCGGCTGCGGCAATTGCGGCTGCTAAAGCGTCTACTTAATATCACTGCCGAATTCGGGGGCGGGCCTTGGGCCCGCCTCCGTCTTTGTCACGCACCCGTCCGAAAGACCTCCCGCTCGGTGACCACCAGCTCCACCGGCAAATCGTGGGGCAAAGCCGGCACCTGGGGCAGCAGGAAGGCCGCCCGGCACAGGGCCACAGTACGGCCCGTATAGTCCGCCAGATAACGGTCATAGTATCCCCCGCCCTGACCCAATCGATAACCGGCCCTATCGTAGGCCAGGCCCGGCGTCAAAACGAGGTCGATATCCTCCTTGGAGAGCAGGGGGCAGTCCTCCCCCGGCTCCAGCATCCCGTAGGGGTGGCGGAGCAGGACGGTATCCCCCGTGACGACGCGCGCCTCCATCCCACGGTCCGGCAGGATGCGGGGCAGGGCCACCGTCTTACCCCGTTCCAGCAGAGTGCGCTCCAGCGTGGCGGTGTCCGGCTCGGCCCCCATGCCGCGGTAGAGGAAAATGGTCTTTGCCCCCTCCACCTCGGGCAGGGCGAGAAAGCGGGCAAAGAGCGCCTCGTCGCTCTCCCGCCGCTCAGCCTCGGTCATGGCCGCCATCAGTCCCCGTACTTGGGCGCGGAGGGCGGCCTTGCTCTCATCCATGGCGGAAATGAACGGCGGTTTTCACCTTCTGCGCGGTGCCTTTGCCCTTGACGGCCTCCACCAGCCGCAGACCGAACTCAAAGGCCGAGCCCGCCGCCTCGGCGGTGATGATGCGCCCATCGACCACCACGCTCTCCCCCAGCTGCACCACGGCGGAGCCCATCTCCTCCTCCATGCCGGGGTAACACACCGCCTTGCGCCGGTCCAGGAAACCAACGCGGGCCAGAATGGTGGGCGCGGCGCAGATGGCGCCGATCCAGCAGCCCAGGTCGTAGGCCCGCTGGATGAGGGCCAGGGCGAAGAGGTTGAGCTGGATGGACTCCACGCCCCCCATCCCGCCGGGGAGGACAAGCATCTCCATCCCCTCCTCCACCACCTGGTCCAGCGTGATGTCGGCCCTCACGGTGATGCCGTGCCCGCCGGTCACCTCCAACTCCTCCAGCCCAACCAGGGCGACCTCGGCCCCGGCACGGCGCAGCAGGTCCGCGGGCACCAGGGCCTCGCTCTCCTCAAAGCCCTCTCCAAGCAAGATATAGACCATAGCCTGTCCCCTCCGTCAATCTTCTTTTTTCAACGCGGCGCTGGCGAGACGCCAGACCTCCCCGTGGATCTCCTCGATGCTCCTCACATCTCCCGCGCCGTCCACGCAGGGTACCACCGTCCAGCCATAGAGCTGCGCCGCCCGGTGGGCGGTGCGGCGGCACTTGGCCAGATACCCGGTATCCACCTCGTGGATATCCCCCTTGGTGTGGGTAGCGCTCTCCCGGGCCCGGAGCATCTCCACCGCCTTCTCCGTGGGCATGTCCAGGTAGAGGACAAGGTCGGGTACCGGCAGGCCCAGCTTGCCGCACTCGAAGTCGAAGAGCCAGCGGAGGAACCCCTCCCACTCCTCCTCCGGCAGCTTGCAGGTCTGGTGGACGGCGTTGGAGGTGGTGTAGCGGTCCGAGAGGACCAGTCCGCCCTTTTTATAGTACTCGCCCCAGACCTTCTTCCACGCGGCATAGCGGTCCACGGCATAGAAGGTGGAAGCGGCGTAGGCGTTCACATCGTCCGGATGGGCGCCGAACTCGCCCCCCAGATACATTTTCAATAGGGCAGAGGAGGGCTGGTCATACTGGGGGAACACCAGCTTCTCAAAGGGTCTTCCCTCCTCCTCCAGCCGCTTGCACAGCAGGGCGAACTGGGTGGACTTGCCCGACCCGTCGGTGCCCTCGAACACGATCAATTTCCCGGGCATAACATGCCTCCTCCATGGAATAAGGATTGTCTCTCGGCGGGGGCAAGCCCCCACCCTACTTTCCCCGAAGGCGGCAGGCCGCCGCGTCCACCAGCACCAGCGGCAGTTTCGCCATGCGCCCAATCCGCCTGGGCTCTTTGAGCAGACGATGGAGCCATTCCAGTCCCAGCCTCTGCCAGCCCTCCGGGGCACGCTCCACCGTCCCGGCGAAGACGTCCAAGCTCCCGCCCAGGCCCAGCATCAGCCTTGCCCCGGTCTCGGGCCCGTGCTGGGCCATCCACAGCTCCTGCCTGGGCGCGCCCAGGCAGACAAAGACCACGTCGGCTGCCGAGGCGCGTATCTCCTCTATCACCGGGCCATCCTCCTTGAAGTACCCGTCATGGACGCCGCAAATCGTGAGCCCGGGGTATTTTTCTCTCAGTTTCTCCCTCGCCGCCTGGGCCACGCCGGGCTTGGCCCCCAGGAGGAAGAGTCTCCCCCCCGACTTGGCGAGCGCGCCGCACAGGCCCTCGGCCAGGTCGATGCCGGGCACCTTGGCCTTCAGCGGTCGGCCCAGGATCTTTGCGGCCTTCACCACGCCGATGCCATCGGCCACCACCAGGTCGGCCGCATTGAGAGCGGCGCGGAAGGCCGCGTTCTTCTTCGCCAGCAAAATAAATTCAGGGTTGGGGGTCACGGCGTAGGAGAACTTGTCCCCCGCCGCCAGCTCAGCCGCCCGGGCGACCGCCTCTCCGCCCGTCAGGCTGTCCACCCCCACGCCCAGTACGTCTATCCTCAAGGATGTCTCCTCCGTTCCTGAAAAGGCACATGGATTTCCAGTTTAATATGATAGAACATGATACCACAGTCAGCTCAAAAAGTCCATGAAAATGCGTCTCTTCCCAAAACTTTAGGGTTGACATTTGGGAGGCGGGCCAGTATAATGAGTGCAATATTTCTTTAGCACCTAAAAGCGCTAAAGTACCCAACGGGAAATTTGGAGGGATTTGAAATGAAGAAACTGTCCAGACTGACGGCGCTGGCTCTGGCCGGCGTCATGGCGCTCTCCCTGGCCGCCTGCTCCGGCGGCGGGAACAAGCTCTACAACATTGGCATCTCCCAGCTCGCCGTCCACCCGGCGCTGGACGCCGCCACCCAGGGCTTTAAGGACACCCTGACCGCCGAGTTCGGCGACAAGGTAAAGTTCGACGAGCACGACGCCGCGGGTGAATCCAACACCGCCGGCACCATTGCCAACCAGCTGGTGGCTGCCAAGGTGGACCTGATCCTGGCCAACGCCACCGCCAGCCTCCAGACCGCCGCTGCCGCTACCAGCACCATCCCGATTCTGGGCACCTCCATCACCGAGTACGGCGTAGCCCTGGGCATCGAGAACTTCTCAGGCACCGTGGGCACCAATGTGTCGGGTACCTCGGACCTGGCTCCGCTGGACCAGCAGGCCGCCATGATCAAGGAGTGGTTCCCCGACGCCAAGAGCGTGGGCCTCTTCTACTGCTCGGCCGAGCCCAACAGCCAGTACCAGGTGGATACCGTGAAGGCCGAGCTGGAAAAGCTGGGCATCACGGGCACCCTCTATCCCTTCTCAGACACCAACGACCTCTCCGCCGTCCTCCAGACCGCCTGCGCGGGCAGCGATGTGATCTACATCCCCACCGACAACACCGCCGCCAACAACACCGGCGTCATCGACAACATCTGCCAGAGCAACAAGATCCCGGTCATCGCCGGTGAGGAGGGCATCGCCGCGGGCTGCGGCGTGGCCACCCTGTCCATCAGCTACTACGACCTGGGCGTGGCCACCGGCAAGATGGCCATCAAGATTCTCAAGGGCGAGAGCAAGGTTGCCGAGATGCCCATCGAGTACGCACCCCAGTTCACCAAGAAGTACAATGCCGACATCTGCGCCGCCCTGGGTCTCACGCCCCCCGACGGGTATGAGCCCATCGGCTGAGTTTCAAGGCGGCCTGACACGACAGCGGGAGAGGACACCCTCTCCCGCTGCGTGACGTTCCAGCGGCCGCCGGCCATAATTTCTGATTGCAGCCGGACCGGTTTTGTTTTAAAATGATAGATACATCTTTTTTGTCACATTGTTGTACTTACTGATTTTTGAGGAGGAACCTCCTATGCTGGCATTTCTCAACGCCCTGCCGGGAGCCGTGGCCCAAGGACTGATCTGGGGCATTATGGCCATCGGCGTGTACCTTACCTATAAAATTCTGGACATCGCCGACCTGACGGTGGATGGCTCCTTCTGCACGGGTGGCGCGGTGTGCGCCGTGCTCATCGCAGCGGGCGTCAACGTGTGGCTGGCTCTCCTGTGCGCCATACTGGCGGGGATGCTGGCGGGACTGGTCACCGGGGTGCTGCACACCTTCTGCGGCATCCCCGCCATCCTCTCCGGTATTCTGACCCAGCTGGGACTGTGGTCGGTAAATCTGGCCGTGATGGGCATGAAGTCCACTATCGCCATCAACGTCACCAACCCGGAGAAACTCGATAAGCTCCTCATCTCCATGCGGTTTCTGGGCGACGTGACGGCCGGGCGGCAGCCCTTTTACCGCCACCCCATTTTGGTGGTGTGCCTCTTCATCGCCCTCATCATCGCCCTGCTCTACTGGTTCTTCGGCACCGAGCTGGGCTCCTCCCTGCGGGCCACGGGGGCAAACCCCAACATGAGCCGGGCCCAGGGCATCAACACCGACCTCAACAAGGTGCTGGGCCTGATCCTCTCCAACGGGCTGGTCGCCCTGTCCGGGGGCCTTCTCGTCCAGTACCAGAGCAACGCGGAGATCAATATGGGCCGGGGCGCCATCGTTATCGGTCTGGCCGCGGTCATCATCGGCGAGGTGCTGTTCGGGCGGCTGTTTCGCAACTTCGGCCTCAAGCTGCTGGCCGTCGCCATCGGCGCGGTGATCTACTATATCGTCATCCAGGCCGTCCTCTCGGCGGGCCTTAACCCCAACTATCTCAAGCTCCTCTCCGCCTTGGTGGTGGCATTGTTCCTATCCCTCCCCTACTGGAAGGGCAGATACTTCTCCAAGGCCCTAAAGAAAGGGGGCGGCATCCATGCTTGAGATCAAGAGCGTTTCCAAGACCTTCAACGCAGGCACCGTCAATGAGAAGGTGGCCCTGAACGGCCTGAGCCTGACCTTGGCCGACGGGGACTTTGCCACTGTCATCGGCGGCAACGGCGCGGGCAAGAGCACCATGCTCAACATCGTGGCCGGGGTCTATCCGGCCAACCAGGGCTCCATCATCATCGACGGGCTGGACGTGACCCGCCTGCCCGAGCATAGGCGGGCCAAGTTCATCGGCCGGGTCTTTCAGGACCCCATGATGGGCACCGCCGCCAGCATGGGCATTGAGGAGAATCTGGCCCTGGCCCTCCGCCGGGGGCAGAGCCGGGGCCTCAGATGGGGCATTACCCCCAAGGAGCGGGAGCGGTACAAGGCCCTCCTGGCCGAGCTCGGACTGGGGCTGGAGGACCGGCTCACCTCCAAGGTGGGGCTCCTCTCTGGCGGCCAGCGGCAGGCGCTCACCCTCCTCATGGCCACCCTGCAAAAGCCCAAGCTCCTCCTCCTGGACGAGCACACCGCCGCCTTGGACCCCAAGACGGCGGCCACCGTGCTGGACACCACCGAGCGCATTATCAGCCGGGACCGGCTCACCACGTTGATGATCACCCACAACATGCGCGACGCCATCGCCCACGGCAACCGCCTCATCATGATGTACGAGGGCCGGGTGGTCATCGACATCGCGGGTGAGGAGAAGAAAAAGCTCACCGTGGAAAAGCTCCTGGAGCAGTTCGAGAAGGTCTCGGGCAGCCAGGAGGCCGACGATAAGCTGTTGCTGTCATAAACATCATCTAGGGGGACTTTGTCCCCCTAGATACAAAATAGGCGCGGCCTGCGGCCGCGCCTATTTTGATAGCCTGTCAAAGAAGTCCTACAGGACCTCTTTGACAGGCTGCTACACTTTTTGAAACACCGTAAGAAGTTTAAAAAGTGGTTTTCCTGCACGCGAAAGGGAACCCTGACGGTTCATCTCCGCGCTAAGTGCCTCGCTCCGCTCGGTTGCGCTCCGAAACGCTCTGCGGAGCAGCCTTTCACACTATCCCTCCCTCCGAGATGTTTAGCCTGGGTGTTTTTTGACAGCCTTTCCCTATCCATCCGCGAGGTGGGGACATTTGGTACATGAGAATGTGTATTTGATACATAACGGCTTGATAGACATCGCCTGATGCTATACTTACCCCGGGAGGTATTGTATTAAAACACAGGAGGGAGGAGCCCTCTTGCTTTTCCCGTATGCCGTATACAGCTTTGGATGCGGCCGCGGGAAACGGGACCGAAAGGGGATGTACAGTGAGATTCCAGATCACAACAGATTATGCCATTCGAATTGTTCTCCATATGGCACAGCGGGGCAATGAGATATTGGGGGCTGCGGAAGCGGCTGAGGAATTGGGCATAACTTATGGCTATTTTAATAAGGTCGCAGGAAAAATCAAAAGGGCAGGATTTTTGGAGTCTATCCAGGGCCCGGGGGGCGGATACCGCCTGGCAAAAAAGGCTGCTGATATTACGCTGTATGACATTGTAGCGCTGATGGAGGGGGAAATCTCGATCAATCGCTGCTTGGAGAAAGATGGATTTTGCAGCAGAGGAGCTGCCCCAATATGCCCGGTACATAGCGTGTTTGAATTGATCCAAGGTCAGATGATCGATACTCTGAGGCGTACTCGGGTCAGCGATCTCTGCACGAAAGCACAGCCGGAGATGGCGTTTAAGCGAGCGCTATGTTCCCAGTATTGATCCTGAGAAGACTGGGGCAAGGTGTAATAAACAACAGGAGGAGAAGGTCATGTGTCGAGAGACCAAGCACATAAAAGGCAAGCTCATCAGTTTAGTAGCAGCAATGTTTTTCATCTGTGGATTATTCCCGTTTCAGGCGGTTGCGGCGGAAATGGAAACTGCCGCTATTGTCGTATTCGATCCCGATGACGGCACACAATATCAGGACTTTTACAAGGTGACGGTGTATGTTGGCGATACCCTCGCGGAGCCTGCCGACCCTGTACGGGATGGCTATTTCTTCAGGGGCTGGTACAGCCATCTGGGCGAAGATAATGCCCCCGTCCTCTGGGACTTTGAAAACGGGACCGTTGAGGAGAATATGACGCTGTGGGCAGCCTGGGAGAAGGGGTGTATCGTGGCCTTCGACCCGGATGACGGCACACAGTATCAGAACTTTTACAAGGTGACGGTGCATGTTGGCGAAACCGTCGCGGAGCCTGCCGACCCTGTGCGGGATGGCTATTTCTTCAAGGGCTGGTACAGCCATCTGGACGAAGATGACGCCCCCGTCCTCTGGGACTTTGAGGACGGGACCGTTAAGGAGAATATGACGCTGTGGGCAGCCTGGGAGAAGGGGTGTATTGTGGCCTTCGACCCGGATGACGGCACACAATATCAGAACTTTTACAAGGTGACGGTGCATGTTGGCGAAACCGTCGCGGAGCCTGCCGACCCTGTGCGGGAGGGCTATCTCTTCAAGGGCTGGTACAGCCATTTGGACGAAGATGACGCCCCCGTCCTCTGGGACTTTGAAAACGGAACCGTTGAGGAGAACATGACGCTATGGGCGGCCTGGGAGAAGGGGTACATCGTGGCCTTCGACCCGGATGACGGCGTCACGCAGTATCAGGACTTCCATAGGGTGACAGTGCCCATCGGCGGAAAAGTCACAGATGTCCCCGCGGACCCCAAACGGGAGGGCTATCTCTTCAAGGGCTGGTATAGCCATCTGGACGAAGATGACGCCCCCGTCCTCTGGGACTTTGAAAACGGAACCGTTGAGGAGAACATGACGCTGTGGGCAGCCTGGGAAAAGAAGAGTGAAGGCGGCGGCAACCCCGGCACCACTAACCCCGGCACCACTAACCCCGGCACCACCGACCCCGGCACCACCGACCCCGGTACCACCGGCCCCGGCGGCGACCCGGACGAGGGCCAGAGCGGCGAAAACAGCGGGAACGGCGGCGAAGAGGAGATCACCATTGACGACGGCGGCATCCCCGCGGGCAGCGGCTCCTCAGGCGGCGGAGCTCTGGACAAAGTTCCCCAGACGGGAGATACAAGCCTGCCGGCCATATTCTATGGAGTGCTGGCGCTGATGTCCCTGCTCTCCCTTGGGCTGTGTCTGCTCAAACGGAAGAGGACGGTATAAAATCAGGAGGGGTGGCAGAGCGTATGAGCAAAAAGAGAAAGCTCCTGGTCACTCTCTCCGCGTTTCTTCTGGTGTACGCCCTGTGGGGCATTGCGGGCGGCCTGCTGGAGAACACCCGCTCCGAGGTTCGGCGCGGGGCCTTGCCGCCGCTGGCTCCCGGCGGGAAAAGCGTGTCTGCTCCGCTTAGCGCGGCACCGTCCCACCATACCGAGAAACAAGAGCCGGCGATACTCCCCGAGTACCGGGAGCTCTATGCGCAAAACCCGGAGCTGGTCGGTTGGGTGAGCATTGAGGGCACGAGCATTGATTACCCTGTGATGCAGCGGGGTCAGGATGAGGAGTACTACCTCGACCATGATTTTGAAGGAAAGAAAAATAAGAACGGCCTGCCCTTTTTGGATGGGAGCTGCGATGCGCAGAAATCGAATATCCTGCTCGTCTATGGACACCACATGAAGAACGGCCGTATGTTCGGGGCGCTGATGGCGTATAAGGACGAGAGCTTTTATGACGCCCATCCCACCGTCCGCTTTGACACGTTATATGAGGCGGCCGAGTTTGAGATTGTGGCCGTGCTCCTCTCCAGGGTTTATCTCCAGTCGGAGGAGGCATTCAGGTACTACCGGCTTGCGGGGACCGGGACGCCCGACGGATTTGAACAGTATATTCAAAGCGTAAAGGAGCGCGCCCTCTATGATACAGGGATTTCGGCACGGTATGGCGACCAGCTGCTGGTGCTGTCCACCTGCGAATACTCCGCCAAGAACGGACGCCTGGCGGTCGTCGCCAGAAAGGTGAGCTAGAGAGAAAAAAAGCATCCCTATGGAAGGCACAAAGGCCATCCATAGGGATGCTTTTTGTTCAATTGGCCGTCTCCTGCGAAACGAGGCTGCTTTTTCTTCGCTCCGCGGCGATCCAGATGATCACCGGAATCAGCACCTGGAAAGGCAGCACGAAGTACCGGGATGCCCACGCCAGATCAAACATCTCAAATATATTCCCGAAGACTACGGTGCCGGCAGCCAGCACCAGAAGGCTGGCGGGGACGAGAAGTCTCCTGTGGTCCGACACCCTCATCAGCCGGGCAATCCCCATGCTGGCCGCCGACAGGAAGAGCGCCATCTTGGTGATCCCCAGGAGGATATAGGTAAAGGAGATGGAACTCTCTATCCGCTCAAAAAAGTGACCCACGCCAATGACGCGCACCGCCATATAGGTGGAGAAACTGGCCGCCTGCTCCATATCGGGGCCCAAAATGAGGATGTTTCGAAGCAGGACCAGGGTAAAGAGGGCCACCCCTGTCAAAACGCCGCCGAGGTACACTTTGTAAGGGCTCTCGCCCTTTTTTAAATTCCCCAGGATAGTCATCACGATGACGGTCTCTCCCACGGCGATGCTGCCCAGAGTAAAGGCGTTGGAGGCGATCTCCCCAAGGCTGTGGTCCATGACGGGCAAAACGTGAGACAGATCGATGATATTCAGCGAGAGCAACAGCGTGAGAGCGAAGTTGACGAGGATGAGAGAGCAGACGACAATGGACCAGCGGCCGAGAACGGCCACACCCGCTCTTGCCAGGTAAAAAACAGGCAGGAAAAGAATGAGCATAATGGGAACAGGGGGTGTGTCCTGCAGGGCGATAACCACCGTAAATTCTGTAAAATTCCTTAATTGCAGCGCGTTGACCAGCAGAGCGTATGCAGTCATAAAGAAGATCATCAAAAACCCCGCGACAGGCCCGAAGAGAATCTGGATGATGTCGTACAGGTTCTTTCCCGGGAAGAGAGCGGCGATCCGGCTATAGATGAGAAGAAGAGGAAGAAAGAGAACGCCAATCAGCAGTACGGACAGCCAGTTGTCCTGCGCCGTAGTGAGGGTGCCGCTGATGAGAGAGCCGCACAGGACCATCATGACCAAAAGGCTCCTCAAATTCCGGGCGGATATCTGCTGCATTTCCATAGATAAGACCTCTTTTCCGGAAAGTTTGTTGAGCTTATGGTGCAAACGACCGGCATCCTCAGCCGCGGAGGCTGGCAAAGAGCAGGGCGGTCAGACTGACGGCAATCGTGAAGAGATAGAAGACATTCTCCCGCCTGCTGCGGCGGCGAAAACCGCGGATCAGGCCCAGCGGGATAACCAAAGCGAAGAATACGAGAACAATTGCAGCGCTCGCCATAAAAAGCCCCTTTAATAGTTTTTCAGCACACCGGCAGTCAGAATATCGGCCTTGACGCGTACGCTCAGCCGGGCCTTCTGAAAGAGTTCATCCCACTGGCTCTCCAGAGAGCGCCAGCGGTCGGGGTCTTTCTGATAGAGCAGGCGGCCCAGGCCCAGAACGTCGGTTTTGTACCGGGTCTGTATCTCCGCAAAGAATTCCGTAATGCTTGCCTGTACAAAATCCTCAATCAAGCGCTCCAGGGATTCCCGCTGCCCCGTGTCCGAGAGACTCAGCAGAGATTTGACCTCGGTCAAATTGAGCTTGAGCCTGACGGAGACATCCACAGAGAGCTGCCCGCTCTGGACTTCGACATTGGTTCTGGTCTTGCTGGACTGGATCTCCATGGAGACCGTATCCTCCCGTCCTTCGGAGCGAACGGGGAAGGACAGCACGCCGCCCTCCAGCTTGTCTATCAGAAAGAGGTAGGACTTGGCCTGACGGACGGACAGAAAGCCCTGGAGGCGGTCTCCATGGAAAAGAGCGATTCCGTTGCCCTCCGCCACGGTTTTTTCCTGGTTTTGCGTACAGTGTACGGCGGGGAGAGCCAGCGCGCCGCCCGCCCTTCGGATGGCGTTATAGGCCTGGTAGAGGGGGGTAGAGATGGTGGAGGCGGTGACCTTGCTGTCCTCCCTGATCATGTCATGAATCTCATAGGAGATAATTTTGGAGTCGATCCCGTCGGTCAGCAGGATGTCCCTGGCCGTCGCCTCTTGGGAGATGACCACGCTCATGGTCTCGCGGGGCTCTCCGTCCCGCAGCAGCTCCTCCAGGATGAAGGAGACGCCCTCCTCCTCCGCAATCTGCCTGCTGATGATAAGGGCCTGCATGTTGCCGCCGTACAGCTTGTTTATGAGCCGTCGCTTGGAGTTTCGTATGGCGTCAAACAGGGTCTCTCCCTCAATTTCTACATACTTTGCGTTGACGCCGCCCTCGGTCTCGGAGTCCTGAGTGTCGACAATCTCAATGGTAAGGCGGTAGCTCCCACTCTCTTCCACCCGGTCCACCGCAATGCCGGTCACGATATCGATCTCGTCCAGCCCCCGATAATTCCAGCAGCCGCTCAGCAGTGCGCAGCACAGGAGGAGAGAGAGAAAGACGGTAGGGTGTTTCATGGCGGCTCCTCCGGGTTCCTTTTCTGGCGCATGGGGTTTGGGCTGAGCTGCTGCGGGCGCAGCAGCATTTGATACCAGGGTGCGCGTATCGCGGTATCCTTGACGTGCTGATACCGGATTTTCCTGTCGGGCGCCAGCTGCCACAGCCCAAAGGAGCTCAGGCCCAGAATGTGGATGAGCAAAAGGGCAAAGCCGATGGTCACACCCAGAAAGCCCAGGCAGGAAGCCAATAGGAGGATGCCAAAACGAATGAGGAGAATGGGCGCGTTCATCTTCGGGACCAGTAGGCTGGTGATGCCCGAGAGGGCCACTATGATGAGCATGGGCGCGGCCACGAGCTTTGCCTCCACCGCGGCCTGTCCTACCACCAGCGCGCCCACAATGCTCAGCGCCTGTCCCACATTGGCCTGCATCCGCAGCGCCGTCTCCCGCAATATCTCGAATATGATGAGCATGACAAATGCCTCCAGGGCCGCCGGAAGAGGTACGCTCTGCCGTTCGGTGGCGATGCTGATGAGCAGTGGAGCGGGGAGCATCTCCTGATGGTAGGCTACGATGGCGATATAGATGGCAGGTACCAGAATGGTGAGGAAAAAGCCCAGGATGCGCAGGAGCCTGGAGAAGGAGGTGAAGTAAAAATTCAGGTAATAATCCTCGTTGCTCTGGAAATTCTCAATGAAGAGATAGGGCAGGGTGAGCACCACCGGGGTTCCGTCCACAAAGACCGCGATGCGCCCCTCTAAAAGCTTTGCAGAGACCACGTCGGGGCGCTCGGTGTATCCGGTGGAGCGGAAGGGGGACCAGGGCTGGTCCCGGATAAGCTCGTTGACATAGTTTGCGTCCAGAACGCCGTCGATGTCAATGCGGTCAAGCCGCCGGTACAGCTCCTCCAGAGTCTCGGGGTCCGCCACACCGTCCAGATAGGCGATACACAGCTGAGTGGCGCTCTGCGCTCCAAGCTTGTAATAGCGCATCTTCAATCTTTCCGTCCTGAGCTTTCTCCGAACCATGGAGACGTTGGTCACGAGAACCTCGGTGAACCCCTCCCGGGGACCGCTGAGCACCTTTTCCCCCTCCGGCTCCGAGATGGACCGGGAGGAGAAACCCTTGGTGCTGAAGAGAATGGCCTCATCCAGGCCCTCCATTAACAGCAGGGTATCGCCATAGGTGATGCCCTGGATGATCTCAGCGCAGTCTTTTGTAGTTTTTGCGCTGTTAATCTGGAGGACCTGGGACAGGAGGGCGTCGGCGGAGAATTCCCCTCTGGGCAGCTTTTCCATCGACAGGAGGGGCCGAATCAGATGGCTGTCAATGATTGGGACGTCCACCAGACCGTCGCAGAATACCAGACAGGCCGGGAGATCCCTTGCCTTCCCCGTGCTCAGCTCCCGAAATTCAATGGGGTCATCCCCCTCAAAAATTTGCCTGAGCAGGACCACATCCTCCTGGTAGCGGCCGGACAGCTCTCCCCATTTTTGCGGGGAATCCTGAACGCCGTCCTGATGCTTGCTCGATTGAGATCGGAACATGCATGACCACCTCCTTCTCTTACCCAGTATTTCCATTTCGTCCTTTTTGAATTCGGTTCCCGGCCCTCTTGCAGCCGAAAGTTGGTTTGGAGTGGCTGGCCATGGGAGGATGCCGGGGATGTGTGCCTGAATGCGGAAAACCTCATGCTCCGGGTCGGCATCACACATACGAAAGCAGCCCCTGTGGAAAACACCTCCACAGGGGCTGCTTTTTCATTGCTTTAAAGCTGCGCTAGAGCGCTTGGGTTCAACGATCAAGGCTGTCAATGGATTTTCGATTTTCATAGTGTGTGATGAGTTCATCAAGAATCTCTTTTGCAACGGCAACGATGGGAATTGCCATAATCATTCCCCAAATACCGGAAACCGCTCCGCCTATGGTTATGCTTACAATGACGAGCAAGGGGCTGAGCGAAAAAGAACCGCTCATTAACCTCGGCTGGATGACATTTGCATCTATTTGCTGGGTAAGCAGAAGGATTACGGCGGCCAACGCCGCTATCGTAATGTCCTGTGTGAACGCCACCACCAGCACGGTGAAGACGCTGCCGAAGATCGACCCGAAATACGGGATGTAATTTACAATCCCAAGCATGACCCCAAGCAGGAGGGCATACGGGGATTTTAAGAGAAACAGTTCGACCGCGGCAATTGTACCAAGGATGCAGCCGTCAACAGTTTGCGTATAAATGTATTGTTTAAAGTTCATATTCAGGTTTCTTGCGTATTTTAAGGCTACATGGTAGACGTTCTCCGGCAAAAAAGCCTTCATGAGTCTGTCTAAATATTTTTTGAAACTTTCCTTTTCCAGCAAGATATAAACGGAGGAGATAAATGCGATAAATCCGTTTAACAGTCCGGTTGAAACATTGAAGAGGGTATTGAGTGATGAGGGCAGCTTTTGTAACGTGAATTCGCGCACCGTGTTTAGAATTTTATCGATGCTGATATCAATATTCAGTACATCCAGGCCATTTAGATCGTCTATAAAGTTTTGTGCGCCTTTATAGTAATGATCAAAATTGGAGACAAAATTAGAACCGCTCCTGTAGAGAGAGGGGATGAGTATCCTGAGAATCAGGACTACCACAAGAAAAGACAGTAAATAAACGAGAACGACGCTCAGCATTCTG
>DATMXU010000228.1:0-24479 GCA_035562355.1 Pseudoflavonifractor sp. | reverse complement strand
ACATCCCCGGACCCGTAAACCGGAACCCGTACGCCCCCAAAGGGGAGACGCCGGCCCCTGTGGTGTCCATGCAGGGGAGCGAGGTTTTCAAGTTTGCCGTGAGCCAGATGACGGCTGACTGCAGGAAGGCGATGGACCTTGCCGGACTGACGGCTGCCGATTTCACCAAATTTGTGCCCCACCAGGCCAACGCCCGTATCATCCACGCAGCACGAAAGGCCCTGGGTTTTACCGACGCGCAGACCGCTATGAACATTGAGCGGTACGGCAATACCTCCTCGGCCACAGTGCCCATCCTTCTCTCGGAGCTGGCCGAGGCGGGGGCGATCAAGCGGGGCGACCTGCTCTTACTGGCGGCAATGGGCGGCGGGCTTACCTCCGGCGCCTGTGTCATAAATTATTAAAATTTTGGAGGAAACAAGTATGATTTTCGAGAAAGTGGCGGCCATTATTGCCGACAGCAAGGACCTGGATGTGGCAAGCGTCAAGCCCGAGTCCACCTTTGAGGAGCTGGGCCTCGACTCTCTGGACACGGTAGAGCTGGTGATGGCCTTCGAGGAGGAGTTCGGCATTACCATCGAGCTGGAGGACGGGGCCGTGAAGAAGGTGGCCGACCTTGTGCAGCTGATCGAGAGCCTTCAGAACGCCTGATTAGGAAATCCAACAAAATTTGAGGTTTTGTGCATGAAATCGGTACTATGTGATCTGCTGGGCATTCGGTATCCCATCTTCCAGGGAGGCATGGCCTGGGTGGCCGACTGGAGCCTGGCCTCCGCCGTGACCAACGCGGGCGGCCTGGGCATCCTCTCGGCGGGCACCGCCCCGGTGGACTTTGTCCGGGAGCAGGTGCGCCGCACCAAAGAGGCGGTAGGGGAGAGACCCTTCGGCGTGAACGTCATGCTCTTAAGCCCCACCTGCGACGCGATCGCCCCCATGCTGGCGGAGGAGGGCGTGCCCTTGGTGACTACCGGGGCGGGGGTGCCCAGGTACATGGAGCTGTGGAAGAGCGCGGGCATGAAGGTGTTCCCCGTGGTTCCCTCGGTGGCCATCGCCAGGAAGATGGAGCGTATGGGGGCCGACGGCGTGGTGGCTGAGGGCGGCGAGGCCGGCGGCCACGTGGGGGACCTGACCACCATGACTCTGGTGCCCCAGGTGGCCTCGGCGGTGCGCATTCCCGTACTGGCCGCCGGCGGGATCGCCGACGGGCGGGGGATCGCCGCCGCGCTTATGCTGGGGGCCTGCGGCGTCCAGGTGGGCACCCGTTTCCTGGTGGCCCGCGAGTGTACCGTGCACCAAAATTATAAGAACAAGGTCCTCAAGGCTACCGATATCGGGACCATGACCACAGGCAACAGCCTGGGCCACCCGGTGCGGGCGCTGCGCACCGCCTTTACCCGCCAGTTTTTGCGAAACGAGCGGGACCCCAACATGACCCTCGAGGAGGTCGAGGCCTTTGGCGCGGGGGCCCTGCGCAAGGCCGTGGTGGAGGGCGACGAGCAGGAGGGCTGTTTCATGGCCGGGCAGAGCGCCGGTATGGTCACCCGCGAGCAGAGCTGCCGGGAGATCATCGAGGAGATGTTCGCCCAGGCCGACCAGGTCATGAGGGGGGCTGCCAAATGGGTGGATTAGCCTTCGTCTTCGCGGGCCAGGGGAGCCAGTACACCGGGATGGGAAAGAGTCTCTGCGAGACTTCTCCCGCGGCGGCCGCCGTCTTTGCCATGGCAGACTCCATTCGCCCCGGCACGGCGCAGCAGTGCTTTGCCGCCGGGAAGGAAGAGCTCTCCCAGACCGTAAACACCCAGCCCTGTGTCTTTGCCGTGGACCTGGCGGCGGCCGCCGCCTTGCGGGAGGCCGGAGTCTCCCCCGACTATCTGGCCGGTTTCTCTCTGGGCGAGGTGCCTGCCCTGGCCTTTGGCGGCTATCTGGGCTACGAGGACGCTTTTTCCTACGTCTGCCGCCGCGGCGAGGCCATGGAGGCATGCGCCGGGGAGAGCAGGGGGGCTATGCTGGCCCTCCTGGGCCTGGACGCCGCCGCCGCGGAAGAACTCTGCCGCGCAGTGGGAGACGCCTGGCCGGTGAACTACAACTGCCCCGGCCAGATCGTGGCCGCCTGCCGGGAGGAGAGAGCCGACGCACTGGCCGCCGCTGTCAAGGAGCGGAGGGGCAGGGCTGTGAGGCTGGCCGTCAGCGGGGCCTTTCACAGCCCCCTGATGGAGGGTGCGGCGCACGTTCTGGAGGGGGAGTACGGCTCCCTCGCGCTGAAGGAGCCCTGTATTCCCGTCATCGCCAACCTGACCGCGGAGCCCTATGAGAGGGCGGAGCAGATGTTCGCCCAGGTCCACAGCCCGGTGCGCTGGCAGGAGACCATCGAGTCTCTTCTGGCCAGGGGGGTGGACACCTTTGTGGAGGTAGGGCCCGGCAAGACCCTCAGCGGCCTCATCGCCAAGATATCGAAGGAGACGTCCGTCCTCCATGTGGAGGACGCTGATACCCTGAGGGAGGCTCTGGCCGCGCTCGGCAGAGCATGACAGCCCCAGCAAAACAAGGAGGAGCAGCCGTGGAACAGGATATGAGGAAAGTGGCCCTTGTCACCGGGGGCAGCCGCGGCATCGGTCGGGCCGTGGCCCTGGAGCTGGCCCGGGGCGGAGCCGACGTCGCTCTGGTCTATGCCGGAAACGAGGCGGCCGCCCAGGCCGTGGCAGCCGAGATCGAGGCCCTGGGACGCCGGGCGGCAGCCTACCGCTGTGACGTGAGCCGGTTCGATGAGGCCAAGGAAACGGTGGCCGCCATACTGGCTGAGTTCGGCCGGGTGGACATTTTGGTCAACAACGCGGGGATCACCAGGGACGGGCTGATGCTGAACATGAAGGAGGAGCAGTTCGACGCCGTGGTGGACACCAATCTGAAGGGAGCCTTCAACATGACCCGCCACGTGTACGCCTCCATGATGAAGAGGCGCTACGGCAGGATCGTCAATATCTCCTCGGTGGTGGGCCTGTCGGGCAACGCGGGACAGAGCAATTACGCCAGCGCCAAGGCCGGACTCATCGGTCTCACGAAGTCGGTAGCCAAGGAGCTGGCCGCCCGGGGGGTCACCTGCAACGCCGTGGCGCCCGGCTTTATCGAGACCGACATGACGAACGCCATGCCCGCCCAAGCCGCAGAGAAGATCAAGGCCGCCATCCCGCTGGGGCGTTTGGGCAAGCCCGAGGACGTGGCAGCGCTGGTGGCTTTCCTGGTCTCGGACGGCGCGGGCTATATCACCGGCGAGGTGATTAAGGTGGACGGAGGGATGTATATATGAGCCGCGTGGTTATCACGGGCATGGGGGCCTTCACCCCTGTGGGCAAGAGCGTAGAGACTCTTTTTGACAGTCTGAGGGCGGGGCGGCACGGCATGGACCTTATTACCCGCTTTGATACTGCCGACTTTAAGGCCAAGGTGGCTGCCGAGATCAGGGGCTACGACCCCCTGGACTACCTGCCCAAGGCGGAGGCCCGCAAGATGGACCTCTTCACTCAGTACGCTGTAATCGCCGCCGCCGAGGCTATGGGGGACAGCGGCCTGGAGGGAAAGGTAGACCCCGAGCGTTTCGGCGTCTATGTGGGCTCCGGCATCGGGGGGATGGAGACCTTCGCGGCCGGGGCGGTCACGGTGGAGCAGCAGGGGCCGAGAAAGATCTCTCCCTTCATCATCCCCATGATGATCTCCAACATGGCGGCGGGGATGATCTCCATCCGCTATGGGGCTGCGGGTCCCACCCTCCCGGTGGTGACAGCCTGCGCCACCTCCACCCACGCCATCGGCGAGGCTTTCCGGGCCATCAAGCACGGGTACGCCGACGCCATCCTGGCCGGAGGCACCGAGGCCGCCATCCACCCTCTGGCTATGGCGGGGTTTCAGAACGCCATGGCCCTCAACAATACCGACGACCCCGAGAGCGCCAGCATCCCTTTTGATAAGCGCCGCAATGGTTTCATCATGGGGGAGGGCGCGGGCGTCCTGGTGCTGGAGGAGTACGGGCACGCCGTGAGACGGGGCGCCAATATCTATGCCGAGGTGGTGGGCTACGGCAACACCGCCGACGCCCATCACATGACGGCTCCCCACCCAGAGGGGGCCGGGGCCATCCGGGCCATTCGGCTGGCGCTGGAGGAGGGGGGCTACGAGCCGGGCATGGCTGTCTATGTCAACGCCCACGGCACTTCCACTCCTCTCAACGACAAGGCCGAGACCCACGCCCTCAAAGCGGCCTTCGGCGAGGAGGCCGCCCGGAAACTGCGTATCAGCAGCTCCAAGTCCATGACTGGGCATATGCTGGGGGCCGCGGGAGCGGTGGAGGCCATCGTCTCCGTCATGACGCTGCGCACCGGCGTCATCACCCCTACGGTGGGCTACCAGGTGCCCGACGAGGACTGTGATCTGGACGTCACCCCCAATGTGGCGGTGACTGCCCCCTGTGACTTTGCCATCTCCAACTCCTTTGGCTTTGGCGGGCATAACGCCGTCGTCGCGCTGAAAAAGATTTGATCTTTTGGAGGGAACCGTGAAGATAGAGGAGATTCGCCAGCTGGCCGAGATCATGCAGATCTACGGCCTGGAGAGCTTTGAGCTGGAGGAGGAGGCCACCCAGGTGCGCCTGCGCCGCTCCGGGGCCGGGGCGGCCCGGCCCCCCGCCGTATCACACCCGGCTGCCACCGCCGCCCCGTCCGAGCCGGCTCCCAAGGAGCCGGTCGCCCAGGAGGTTCCCGCCGCTCCGGAGGCGGGGCGGGTCGTCACCTCCCCCATGGTGGGGGTGTTCTACAGCGCCCCCGTCCCCGGGGCCGAGCCCTACGCCCGGGTGGGACGAAAGGTGGCGCCCGGCGAGGTGCTGTGCATCGTGGAGGCCATGAAGATGATGAACGAGATCGCCGCCGAGTTTGGCGGCGAGGTAGCCGCCGTCCACGTGGACGACGGGGACATCGTGGAGGTGGGCCAGCCCCTCCTCACTTTGATTTGAGGTGGCGCGCATGAATCAGGAAGAGATAAAAAAAATCCTGCCCCACCGGGAGCCCATGCTCCTGGTAGAGGAGGCCCAGGTACAGCCCGACGGCGCCGCCGTGGGATTTTACACCGTCAAGGGGGACGAATTCTTTCTCCAGGGCCATTTTCCCGGCAACCCGATCGTACCGGGGGTCATCCAGCTGGAGATGATGGCCCAGACCTGCGCGGTGCTCCTGGCAGGGGAGGAGGCGCGCCAGCCCCTCTATACGGGCCTTGATAAGGTCCGTTTCAAGGGCAAGGTAGTCCCCGGGGATACCCTGCGGTTTGAGTGCCGTATCGTCAAGAGCAAGAAACCCTTCTATTTTGCCCAGGGTAAGGGCTATGTGGGAGAAAAGCTCTGCGTGCAGGGGGAGTTCTCCTTTGCCCTTGTTTGACCGAGTCCCCGCCGGAGGAGGAAACTCATGTTTTCAAAAATTTTGATTGCCAACCGGGGTGAGATCGCAGTGCGCGTCATCCGGGCCTGTAAGGAGATGGGGGTGTCCACCGTGGCCGTCCACTCCCCCTGTGACAGGGAGTCCCTCCATGTGGCGCTGGCCGACGAGCACCTCTGTATCGGCGGCAACCCGGTCTCCGAGAGCTATCTGAACATGGAGTCCATCCTCGCCGCCGCCGAGGTGACGGGGGCGAGCGCCATTCATCCGGGGTACGGTCTTCTGTCCGAGAACAGTCAATTTGCCGCGCTGTGCGAGAAGTTTCAGCTCCCCTTCATCGGCCCATCCTCCGACATCATCAGACGGATGGGGGACAAGGAGGAGGCCCGCAGGACCATGCAGGCGGCGGGGGTGCCCGTGGTGCCCGGCACCGATGTGATGGAAGATCTGGACGCGGCCAGGGACGCGGCCGAGACCATCGGGTTTCCGCTGCTGTGCAAGGCCCGCTCGGGCGGCGGCGGGCGGGGCATCCGCCTGGTGGAGCGGGCCGAGGACTTTGAGTCGGCCTTCCTCACCGCGGGCCGCGAGGCCCAGAGCGCCTTTGGCGACGGGGGCATCTATTTGGAGAAGTACCTCGCGAGAACCAAGCATATTGAAATCCAGCTTCTCTGCGACAAGCACGGAAACGCCGTCTCCCTGGGGGAGCGGGACTGCTCCATGCAGCGGCGGCGGCAGAAGATGCTGGAGGAGAGCCCCGCCCTTACCCTCAAGCCCCGGGTGCGCGAGGCCATGGTGAAGGCCGCCGTCAAGGCGGCCGAAACCGTCAACTACACGGGAGTGGGCACCATAGAGTTTCTGCTGGACGGGGACGATCAGTTCTATTTCATGGAGATGAACACCCGCCTCCAGGTGGAACACCCGGTGACCGAGTTCGTCACCGGCATCGACCTTGTAAAGTGGCAGATCCGCACGGCGGCGGGGGCTGTTCTTCCCTTCAAACAGAGCGATATCGACTGCCGGGGCCACGCCATCGAGTGCCGCATCGTGGCCGAGAATCCGGCCCAGGGGTTCCGCCCCAGCTGCGGCGTCATCAGCCGGCTCCATGTGCCGGCGGGCCCCTGGGTGCGCTTTGACAGCCATATCTACCAGAATTATCAGGTGCCGCCCTATTACGACTCCCTGCTGGGCAAGCTGATCGTCCACGCCTCCACCCGGGAGGAGGCCCTGCGCAAGCTGCGCGCCGCCCTGTGCGAGCTGGTGATCACGGGGGTGGACCACAATGGAGAATTCCTGATGGAGCTGCTGGCCATGAGGGAATTTATCGACGGGAGCTATCACACCAGCACCCTGGAAGGACTGGGTAACTGAGAGCATGTTTTTATTTAAAAAACCGAAAAACGAGCTGGAGCCCATCCTGAGCGCGGCCCAGGGGGAGAGCCCAAACATCGTGGCCGAGGCCTTTGTCCGCTGCCCGGAGTGCCATAAGTCCCTCCTGGCCGATACCCTGCGGGACCATCTCCAGGTCTGCCCCAAGTGCGGCTATCATTTCAAAATAGCGGCCCGGGCCCGCCTCCTCGCCCTGTGTGACGAGGGTACCTTCCTGGAGCGGGACGCGGCGCTGGAGAGTGCCAATCCAATCAATTTCCCCGATTACGAGGAGAAGTTGACCGCGGCGGCCGAGCGCTCGCTCGAGCGGGAGGCCGTGGTTACCGGCCGGGGCAAGGTGGAGGGGGAGGACTGCTGCCTCTTCGCCATGGAGGGCGCCTTTATGATGGGCAGCATGGGCTGCGCGGTGGGGGAGAAGATCACCCGGCTCTTTGAGTACGCCGCGGCCCAGAGCCTCCCCGTGGTGGGGTTTACCCTCTCGGGGGGCGCGCGGATGCAGGAGGGGATCCTATCTCTCATGCAGATGGCCAAGACCAGTGGGGCCGTGAAGGCCCACGGCGACGCGGGGCTCCTCTACATCACGGTGCTTACCAACCCCACCACCGGCGGCGTGACGGCCAGTTTCGCCATGGAGGGCGACATCATCCTGGCCGAGCCGGGGGCCCTTATCTGTTTTGCCGGGCCCAGGGTCATCGAGCAGACCACCCGGCAGAAATTGCCCCAAGGGTTCCAGCGGGCTGAATTTCTCCTGGAGAAGGGCTTTGTGGACGCCATCGTCCCCCGGACCGAGCACAGGGCTGTGCTGGGGCAGCTGCTGGCGTTTCATCGGAGAGGTGCGGCGGTATGAAGGCAATGGAGCGGGTGCGCCACGCCAGGGATAAGGACTGCCCCGGCGGACTGCGCTATATCGAGGAGATTTTTACCGACTTTATGGAGCTCCACGGCGACCGCCGCTATGGGGACGACCGGGCGATCATGGGGGGACTGGCCTATCTGGACGGGCTGCCCGTCACGGTCATCGCCACCGAGAAGGGACTGGACGCCAAGAGCCGCCTGGCCCGCAACTTCGGCTCCGCCCATCCGGAGGGATATCGGAAGGCCCTGCGCCTGATGAAACAGGCCGAAAAGTTTTGCCGCCCTGTCGTCTGTTTCATCAACACCTCGGGGGCCTATTGCGGGATCGGGGCTGAGGAGCGGGGGCAGGGTCAGGCCATTGCCGAGAACCTGATGGAGATGACCGCCCTTAAAACGCCCATCATATCCATCCTCACCGGCGAGGGAGGGAGCGGCGGGGCGCTGGCCCTGGCGGTGGCCAACCGGGTGTGGATGCTGGAGCAGGCGGTCTACTCTGTCATCTCCCCCGAGGGCTGTGCCTCCATCCTCTACCGGGACCCTGACAAGGCCGAGATGGCCGCTGAGCACCTGAAACTCACCGCCCCCGACCTGCTGGCGCTGGGGGTCATCGAGCGGATTTTTCCCGACGAGGACTACGCCGAGACCTGCCGCGCCCTGAAATCCGCCCTCCTGGAGGAACTCACCGTTTTGACCGCCCTGAGCGGGGAAACCGTGGCCGAGCAGCGCCGTCTGCGGTTCCGCGCCCTGGGGACGGTGCTATAAGGTAAACGATAAGATAATGATTCGAGCCGCTGTCTTTAGACGGCGGCCGTCTGGTGGCCTGCCGTCAGTGCCAGTAGGGAGAAACGGGCGTTCTCAGCCTGTCAAAAAACACCCAGGCGTAACATCTCGGAGGGAGGGATAGTGTGAAAGGGAACCGTCAGCCTTTCCCTTTCGCGTGTAGGAAAACCACTTTTTGAACCTTCTTACGGTGTTTCAAAACGTGTAGCAGCCTGTCAAAGAGGTCCCGTAGGACTTCTTTGACAGGCTAGGAACACCCGTTTACGCCATGGTGTAAACGGGCGTTCTTATTTATTGAGGGGCACCTTTTCAGAACCGGGCATCTGTGGTATACTGATGCACGTTTGAGAGAAATCCACTGTTTTAAGGAGACCCTATGAGTATTTTGACCGTCACGCACGTCAGTCACAGTTTTGGCGGACGACAGATTTTGCAGGATGTTTCGTTTCGCCTTCTCAAGGGGGAGCACGTGGGGCTGGTAGGGGCCAATGGGGAGGGGAAGACCACCTTCCTGGACATTCTCACCGGCAAGCGCAGCCCCGACGAGGGAGACGTGGCCTGGTGCAACCATATCACCACCGGGTATTTGGACCAATTCTCCGCCCTGGAGAGGGGCAAGACCATCCGGGAGATCCTCCGCACCGCCTTCTCCCATATGTACGAGCTGGAGCGGGAGCTGCTAGCCCTTTACGATGCGATGGGAGACTGCGGCCCGGAGGAGCTGGAAAAGCTCATGGAGGATGTGGGAGAGATACAGGAGATCCTGGAGCAGAGCGGTTTTTACGTGCTGGACACCAAGATTGAGGAGTACGCCGGCGGGCTCGGCCTGGGGGAGATCGGCCTGGAGCGGGATGTGTCCGAGCTGTCCGGGGGCCAGCGGGCCAAGGTGCTCCTCACCAAGCTCCTGCTGGAAAACCCCATGATCCTCATCCTGGACGAGCCCACCAACTTCCTCGACGAGAACCACATCGCCTGGCTCAAGCGGTTCTTGCAGGGGTATGAAAACGCGTTTATCCTGGTCTCCCACGACACCGCCTTTTTAAACGACGTGGTCAACGTCATCTACCACGTGGAGAACGCCGCCCTCACCCGGTATACCGGGAACTACGGGGAGTTCGAGACCCTCTATGGGGTGAAAAAACGCCAGATGGAGCAGGCGTATGAAAAGCAGCAGAAGGAGATCGCCCAGTTGGAGGACTTCGTGGCCCGCAACAAGGCCCGGGCCGCCACAGCCAACCTGGCCCGCAGCCGCCAGAAACGGCTCGACAAGATGGAGGTCATCGAGCTTGCGAGGGAAAAGGTGAAACCCACGTTCGCCTTCACGCCTGCCCGCACGCCGGGGCGAGAGGTCATCGCGGCCCGGCGCCTGGTGCTGGGCTATGACGAGGCCCTAACCCGCCCGGTGGACGTGGTGGTGGAGCGGGGGCAGAAGATCGCCATCAAGGGGGTCAACGGCCTGGGGAAATCTACGCTGCTCAAAACCCTGCTGGGACTCATCCCGCCCATTTCCGGGACGGTCGAGCACGACCAGTTTGTGGAGCCGGGCTACTTTGAGCAGGAGGAGCGGGGCAGCGACCGCACCGCCCTGGAGGAGATCTGGGCTGAATTCCCCGGCATGACCAACGGCGAGGTCCGCGCGGCCCTGGCAAAATGCGGCCTGACCGCGGAGCACATCACCACCCGGATGCGGGTGCTCTCCGGCGGGGAAAATGCCAAGGCGCGCCTTTGCCGGCTCATGCTCAGGCCCATGAACCTTCTGGTGCTGGACGAGCCCACCAACCATTTGGATGTGGATGCAAAGGACGCCCTGCAGGAGGCCATCCGTGCGTACAGGGGCACTGTCCTGCTGGTGAGCCACGAGCCGGAGTTCTACGAGGGGGTCGTCTCCGCCGTCTGGAACGTGGAGGACTGGACCACCAAAATCGTATAGCCGCGCTCCGCCGCCCCGCACCGGGGCGGCGCTTGGTTTTGTGCGGGCCGACCTATGCAGACAAATTTCCCAATCCGCCCGTTCCCTAGGCGCAAAAGCGCACAAAATTGTCGATTGTCAAGCGGTTTGTGGTATGATACTATTTTTAGATAGACAGTAGGCAGAAAGGGGATTGGCATATGGGATACAGTAAGGAAGATATCATCCGCATCGTCCATGAGGAGGGCATCGAGTTCATCCGCCTGCAATTTACCGACGTCTTCGGTATGCTCAAGAACGTCGCCATCACCGCCTCGCAGATCGAAAAGGCCGTCAACAATGAGATCATGTTCGATGGCTCCTCAGTAGAGGGGTTCGTGCGCATCGACGAGTCGGACCAGTGCCTCTATCCCGACCTGGATACCTTCGTGATCTACCCCTGGCATCATAAGCACAAGACCGCCCGCCTCATCTGCGACGTGTACAACACCGACGGCACCCCTTTCGTGGGCGATCCCCGTTACGTGCTCAAGCGCGCGCTCAAAAAGGCCGCCGACATGGGCTACACCGCCTTCAACGTGGGTCCCGAGTGTGAGTTCTTCCTCTTTCAGACCGACGAGGACGGCAAGCCCACCACAAGGACCAACGACGAGGCGGGCTACTTCGACCTGGGTCCCCTAGACCACGGGGAGAGCACCCGCCGGGGTATCTGCGTGGCGCTGGAGCGCATGGGCTTTGAGATCGAGGCCAGCCACCATGAAAACGCGCCCGGCCAGCACGAGATCGACTTCAAGTACGGCGACGCGCTGCGGGCCGCCGACAACATCATGACCTTCAAGCTCGCCGTCAAGCTCCTGGCCCAGCAGGACGGGCTCCACGCCACCTTTATGCCCAAGCCCACCTTCGGCGTAGCCGGATCGGGGATGCACACCAACATGTCCCTCTTCAGGGATGGGAAGAACGTCTTCGACGACCCCAGCGGCGAAAAGGGCCTCTCCAGTGAGGCGTACAGCTTTATCGCCGGCGTCCTGGCCCACGTGCGGGGTATGGCGGCCGTGACCAACCCGCTGGTCAACTCCTACAAGCGCCTGGTGCCCGGGTACGAGGCACCCTGCTATATGGCCTGGTCGGCCTCTAACCGCTCAGCCCTCATCCGTATTCCCGCCAGCCGGGGTGTGGCGACCCGGGTGGAGCTGCGCTCGCCCGACCCCTCCTGCAACCCCTATCTGGCCCTGTCCGTCTGTCTGTCCGCCGGGCTGGACGGCATCGAGCGTGGCCTTACCCCGCCCGCTGAGATCACTGAGAACATCTTCGCCATGGATGAACACGCCCGAAAGGCCCATGGCATCGACAGCCTGCCCGGCTCTCTGGACGAGGCCATCCGCTGCATGGAGGAGGATGCCCTGGTCCTGGATACCCTGGGCGGCCATGTCTCCGCCAACTACCTGGACGGCAAGAAGAAGGAGTGCGAGGAGTACAGGACCCGCGTCTCCAGTTGGGAGCGGGAGAAGTACATCATGAATTATTGATAACCCTCCGTGGGCAAATAAGGAGGGGGTGGCGCATAGCATGATACCAAAAGGGGGTCATACTATGCGCTTTACCAAAATGCAGGGCATCGGCAACGACTACATCTATCTGGACTGCACCGGGGGGAGCCCCGAGGACCTGCCCGCCCTGGCGGCGCGCCTGTCCAGGCTCCACTTCGGCGTGGGGAGCGACGGGCTCATCTGCATTTTCCCGTCGGACGCGGCGGACTTTAAAATGCGCATGTTCAACGCCGACGGCTCCGAGGGCGAGATGTGCGGCAACGGCCTGCGCTGCGTGTGTAAATTCGTCTACGACAAGGGCCTGACCGGCAAGACCGCCCTGGCCGTGGAGACCCTCGCCGGCATCAAGCGCTGTACGCTCCGCGTGGAGGGGGACAAGGTGTCCACCGTCACGGTGGATATGGGAGCGCCGGCCGTGGGAGAGCCGTTTTTGCTGACCGTTCCGGACGGGACCTATCTGGTCACCCCAGTCTCGGTGGGCAACCCCCACATCGTCACCTTTGTGGACGATGTGGACGGCCTCAATCTGCCCGCCCTGGGCCCCGGCTTTGAGCACCATCCCAGGTTTGCACCCAACCGCGTGAATACCGAGTTTGTGGAGGTCACCGCGCCCGGCCGACTCAAAATGCGGGTGTGGGAGCGGGGGAGCGGGGAGACCCTGGCCTGCGGCACGGGGGCCTGCGCCGCGCTGGCGGCAGCCGCCGTGTCGGGCCGCTGCGGACGGGAGGCGGTGGTCTCCCTCCGGGGAGGAGAACTGAACATCCGCTGGGACGAGGGGAACGGACACATCTACATGACCGGCCCCGCCGTCACCGTATTTGAAGGAGAGATGAACGAATGACGACCATCAACCAGAACTACCTCAAGCTGCCCGGGAGCTATCTCTTCTCTGAGATCGCCCGCCGTGTGGCGGCCTACTCGGCGGAGCACCCGGAGGCCAAGCTCATTCGCCTGGGCATCGGGGACGTGACCCGGCCCCTGCCCGCCGCCGTCACCGCCGCCATGCACGCCGCCGTGGACGAGATGGGCTCGGTGCAGGGGTTCCACGGGTACGGCCCCGAGCAGGGTTACGATTTCCTCCGCAGCGCCATCTCCCAGCATGACTATAAAGCCCGAGGGGTGGACATCGACCCCGGCGAGATCTTTGTCTCCGACGGGGCCAAGAGCGACTGCGGCAACATCGGCGATATTTTCGGCGTGGACAACCTGGTGGCCGTCTGCGATCCGGTCTACCCGGTCTATGTGGACACCAACGCCATGGCGGGCCGGGCCGGCGACTTCGACGAGGCCCTGGGCAAGTGGAGCAAGCTCATATACATGCCCTGCGTGGCGGAAAACGGCTTTGCTCCCGCCATCCCGGCGGAAAAGGCCGACCTCATCTACCTCTGTTTCCCCAACAATCCCACCGGAGCCGTGGCCACCCGGGCGCAGCTCAAGGCCTGGGTGGACTATGCCAACGCCAACGGCTCTGTCCTCCTTTTCGACTCGGCCTATGAATCTTTCATCACCGACCCGGCCGTCCCCCACAGCATCTTTGAGATTCCCGGCGCCGAGACCTGCGCCATTGAGTTCCGCTCCTTCTCCAAGACGGCGGGCTTTACCGGCACCCGCTGCGCTTACACAGTGGTGCCCAAAGCCCTTGTGCGGGATGGGGCCAGCCTGAACGCCCTGTGGAACCGCCGCCAGTGTACCAAGTTCAACGGCGTGCCCTACGTGGTCCAGCGCGGCGCGGCGGCGGTCTACACCGACGAGGGCCGCGCCCAGGTGCGGGAGACCATCGACTTCTACCTCCGCAACGCCCAAGTCATCCTGGAGGGGCTGAAGGGGGTGGGGCTCACCGTGTCCGGCGGGGAGAACTCCCCCTATGTCTGGGCCAAGACGCCGGATGGACTGAGCTCCTGGGCCTTCTTCGAAAAGCTCCTCCGCGAGGCCAATGTGGTGACCACCCCCGGCGCGGGCTTTGGCCCCAGCGGTGAGGGGTATATCCGCCTCACCGCCTTCGGCGGCGCCGAGGACACCGTGGAGGCGGTGGAGCGGATCAAGAAGGTGCTGTAAAGGGGAAACGCTTGCGCCTGCTAGACCCTATGACTGTTACCGCTTGTTTCACAACGCGGCTCGGGCATTTCGCAACGTGCTGGCGGCAGCCCTTTAAGAAAATAGAAAACCAAGGGCGGCGGTACGGTTTCAGGTCAGACGAGTACCTGAACCGTACCGCCGCCCGCTCCCGTAAAATGGGGGTCCAGGGGGGCAAACAAGGGCATGAGCATGCCCTTGTTTGCCCCCTGGCGGTTCTTTTCCCCCTTTCTTGCCCGCAAGAAGGGTGGCCTCGCCGGACGCGTGCGCCCCGCGCGGGATGGGGAAACAACGGGACCCAAACCCGCCCCTGATTTCTTTTCCGCGCCCTATTCTAATCTTCTGCGGATTCTGCTATAATAATAAAATCAGCGCGACTATACGTATTGGGAGGTCGGCATGGAAATCTACTCGGCTCTCGCGCGGGAACTGCGCGCCGCCTGTCCCGGACTGGAAGTGCGGGAATACGAGCCCATGAAGGACCACACCACCTTCCGCGTGGGCGGCCCCGCCCGGCTGATGGCTTTCCCCAAGTCGGAGGAGGAGGCGGTGGCGGCGGTCCGGACCGCCGCAGGGCTGGGATTGGAGAGCGTCTTCATGGGCAACGGCTCCAACCTGCTGGTGAGCGACGCGGGGGTGGACGCCTTTGTTATAAAGACCCAAGACGGCTTGGGCGAGATCGCCCGAACAGGGGAGTGGGAGTTGACGGCCGGGAGCGGCGTGCTGCTGGTGCGGCTTGCCAACTTTGCCTGCGAGCTGGGCCTCACGGGGCTGGAGTTCGCCCACGGGATCCCCGGCACGGTCGGGGGCGCGGTGACTATGAACGCGGGAGCCTATGGCGGCGAGATGTGCCAGGTGGTGACGCGCACACGCTACCTCGCCCACGATGGCACCGTGGCGTGCCTCTCGGGGGAGGAGCACGACTTCTCCTACCGCCACAGCGCCTTTTCCGATGGGAAACGGCTGATTTTAAGCAGTACCTTCCGCCTCGCCTTCGGCGACAGCGCCGCTATCCGCGCGCGTATGGACGAGCTGATGGAGCGGCGCAAGAGCAAGCAGCCCCTGGAAAAGCCCAGTGCGGGCAGCACCTTCAAGCGGCCTGAGGGCCACTTTGCCGCCGCCCTCATCGAGCAGTGCGGCCTGAAGGGGACGCGGTTGGGCGGAGCCCAGGTGTCCGAAAAGCACGCGGGCTTTATCGTCAACCAGGAAAACGCCACCTGCGCCGATATTTTGGCCCTGGCGGCTTTGGTGCGGGAGACCGTCCTGCGGGAGCGGGGCGTGGAGCTGGAGATGGAGGTCAGGACCCTGGGCCTGTGAGGGCCGCATCGGGGTATGATTGAAATAGAATTCATAGCGGAGCGGGGATGGAGCAAGCATGGAATTTGTCATTATATCGGGCCTCTCGGGGGCGGGGAAGAGCAAGGCCGCGTCCTCCATGGAGGACATGGGCTTTTATGTGGTGGACAACCTGCCCGCCGCCCTCATCCCTAAATTTGCCGAGCTCTGTATGGCGGGCGGCGGCAAGTACGACCGGGTGACCCTGGTGAGCGACGTGCGGGGCGGTCAGACCTTCGACCCACTCTTCGAGGCGCTGACCGCGCTGGAGGCCATGGGCTGCAAGTATAAGATCCTCTTCGTGGAGGCGGGGGTGGAGACCATCATCGCCCGCTATAAGGAGACGAGGCGCATCCATCCCCTCTCCATCGGCGGCCGCTCCCTGGCTGAGGCGGTGGAGCGGGAGAAGGCCATGCTGGAGCCGGTGCGCCAGCGGGCCGAGTATATCATCGATACCTCCGCCTTCTCCAGCGCCAAGCTGCGGGGCGAGGTGCTGCGCCTCTTTGGCCCCGTTGGCGCAGGCCCGGGCATGAGCGTGAACGTCATCTCCTTCGGTTTTAAGTACGGTATCCCGCTGGAGGCCGACCTGGTCTTCGACGTGCGCTTTCTGCCCAACCCCTACTATATCGCGGAGCTGCGGGAGCAGACGGGGCTTGACGAGGGGGTCAGCTCCTTCGTCTTCGGGTATCAGCAGACGAAGGACTTTATGACCCACATGGAGAACATGATCAGCTTTCTCCTGCCCCAGTACGTGGAGGAGGGGAAGACCGTGCTGGTCATCGCCATCGGCTGCACCGGCGGCAAGCACAGAAGCGTGGCGCTCACCCGCGCCCTGGCCGAGTTCATCCGGCAGAAGGGCTATCAGTCCGCCGAAAACCACAGGGATATGACACGATAGAAGCGCCGAGCCGCCGAGCAGGGGAGCCTGGACCGGAGCGACGGGCAAAGCCCAGGGGCCGCCGCAGGGGGCACCGGGTTTGCCCGGAGTCGGAGGGAAGGCGACCCGCCCGCGAGGCGAGCGAGGCGTGACAGGGCAGAAGCGCCGAGCCGCCCGGGAGCAGGCAGATAACGACGGAGCGGAGCGAAAACCTGGAGGGGGAGAATCCCCCCGCAGGGTTTTTGCGCAGTCGCAGGAGTTATCTGCCGTCGCGGAGGGTGCGAGCGAGACGGCCGAATGAGGAGGGCAATATGATCCAACCATATAGCCGCACCGATGCGCGGTGGGAACTGGGGCCCAAGATTGTCGCTATCGGTGGTGGGACGGGCCTCTCCACCATGCTGCGGGGGCTGAAAGCCTATACCAGGAATTTGACTGCCATCGTCACCGTGGCCGACGACGGCGGCGGCTCCGGCGTCCTGCGTCAGGACCTGGGCATGCCCCCTCCGGGGGATATCCGCCACTGCATGGAGGCCCTGGCCAACGTGGAGCCCGTCATGGGGGAGCTGCTGTCCTACCGCTTTCCCAAGGATTCGGGCGCCCTGACGGGGCAGTCCTTTGGCAATCTCCTGCTGGCGGCCCTTAACGGCATCTCCCCCTCCTTCGACCAGGCGGTCACCCGCATGAGCGAGGTCTTGGCCATCACGGGCCGGGTGCTCCCTGTGACCAACGCCGACGTGCGTCTGGAGGCCACCTTTGAAAACGGCACCTCGGTGGTGGGGGAGTCCAGAATATTTGAGTTCAAGAAGGCCCAGGACTGCCGGATCCGAAAGGTGCGCCTGCTGCCCGAACAGCCCCCGGCTCTGCCTGAGGCCCTCAAGGCCATTGAAGAGGCCGACCTGGTCCTCCTTGGGCCGGGGAGCCTGTACACCAGCGTCATCCCCAACCTGCTGGTGGACGGCATCGCTCAGGCGGTCTGTGCCTCCTCCGCGCTGAAAATGTACATCTGCAATATCATGACCCAGGACGGCGAGACCGAGGGGATGACCGCCTCCGAGCATGTGGCCGCTCTGCTGGCCCATTCGGGTCCGGGGCTGGTGGACCTGTGCCTGTGCAACAGCGCGCCGGTACGCACCAGCCTGCTGGAGCGGTACAGGGAGGAGGACGCCGCCCCCATTGTCGTAGACAAGAGCGCCATTGAGGCGCTGGGTGTGAGCCTGACGACCCGCCCCCTGGCCTCCGAGAGCCAGAACTACGCCCGCCATTCGGTCGCCCGCTTGGCCGCCGCCGTTATGGAGATTTATGCGGAGCGGGCGGATACCAAAGTATTTTGACAATTTTTTGATACATCCTAAGGAGGTGACGATATGTCCTTCTCGTCCGACGCGAAGGCCGAGCTCTGCCGGGAACCGCTCTCACGCAAATGCTGCGCCCAGGCCGAGGCGTATGGGGTGCTTCTCTTCTGCAACAGCTTTACCGCCTGGGAGGTACGCATCGTCACCGAGAGCGGCAGCTTTGCCGTCCGCCTCCCCGCTCTTTTTCAAAAGGCGTTTCGCATCGGGTTCGACAGTGTCTCCGGCGGAGGTGAGAGCAAGCATGTCCTTACCGTTACCGATCCGTGGAAGTTGTCGGTCATCCGGGACACCTACGGGTACGATGGGACCGAGAGTCTGGCGCACCACATCAACTTCGCCGTCCTGGAGGAGGAGCACTGCCGCACCGCCTTCTTCCGAGGCGCGTTTCTGGCCGCCGGCTCGGTGACTGACCCGCAGAAACGCTATCACCTGGAGCTGGTGACCTCCCATTACAACGTGAGCCGCGAGCTCACCGCCCTTCTCCTGGAGGCGGGATTCTTCCCCAAGGAGGCCATACGCAAGTCAAATTACCTCACCTACTTCAAGCAGAGCGAATACATCGAGGACTTTCTCACCGTCATCGGCGCGCCGCTGGCCGCCATGGAGCTTATGAATGCCAAGGTGGAGAAAAATCTGCGGGGCAGCGTGAACCGCCGGGTAAACTGCGACGCGGCGAACCTCGACAAGGCGGTGGACGCCGCGCTGGAGCAGATTGAGGCCATCCACCGGCTGGAGGAGCGGGGGATGCTCCAGGACCTGCCGGACAAGCTCAAGGAGGCGGTGGACCTCCGGGTGGCCCACCCGGAGCTGACCCTTTCCCAGCTTGCCGAGCTGTGCGACCCGCCCGTGACCAAGTCCTGCCTGAACCACCGTATCCGCAAGCTCATGGAGCTTGCGAAGTGACGGTGCGGCCCATCAAGTATTTGACCTAGGGGGAATCTCTCATGGCTTTTGTCCACCTGCATCTGCATACCGAGTTCTCCCTGTTGGACGGGGCGTGCCGCATCACGGATTTGATGAAACACGTTAAATCCCTGGGACAGAGCGCGGTCGCCATCACCGACCACGGCGTGATGTACGGCGTGGTGGATTTCTACAAGGCGGCTAAGGCCGAGGGCATCAAGCCCATCATCGGCTGCGAGGTCTATGTGGCGCCCAGGGGCAGGACCGACCGGATCCACGAAAAGGACGCCGAGGCCCGGCACCTCATCCTCCTCTGCAGAAACGAGGTGGGGTACCGCAACCTCTGCTACCTGGACTCCTGCGCGTTCCTGGAGGGATTCTATATCAAGCCCCGTATCGATAAGGAGCTCCTCTTCGCCCACTGTGAGGGCCTCATCGCCCTGTCGGCCTGCCAGTCGGGGGAGATACCGCGCCTCATTTTAAACGGCGACTACGAGGGGGCCAAGGCCGCCGCCCTGGAGATGCGCGAGCACTTCGGGCCCGACGGGTACTATCTGGAGCTCCAGGACCATGACCTCCCGGAGGACGCGGAGATCTCCCGCGGCCTCATCAGGCTGCACCAGGATACCGGTATCCCCCTGGTGGTCACCAACGACGCCCACTACATCCGCCGCGAGGACGCCGCCATGCAGGACACCCTCATGTGCATCCAGATGGGCAAGACGGTGGACGACCCCACCCGCCTGAAGATGGATACCGACTCCCTCTACGTGAAGAGCGAGGCCGAGATGGCCGCCCTCTTCCCGGAGTGGCCGGAGGCGGTATCCAACACGGTGAAAATCGCCGAGCTATGCAATCTGGAGTTCGAGTTCGGCAAGTACCACCTGCCCGAGTTCAAGCTGCCCGACGGCTGGGCCGACCCGGTGACCTATTTCGATCACCTGTGCTGGAAAGGGTTTGCGTGGCGCTATCCCGATGGGAGCGAGGAGTATAAGGCGCGGCTTGCGTACGAGATGGACGTCATCAGGCAGATGGGCTTTGTGGACTACTTCCTCATCACCTCCGACTTCATCAGCTACGCCAAGGGGCGCGGCATCCCGGTGGGCCCGGGCCGCGGCTCGGCGGCGGGGAGCATGGTGTCCTACTGCCTGGACATCACCGACGTGGACCCCATGAAATATGGCCTCTACTTCGAGCGCTTTTTGAACCCGGAGCGGGTCACTATGCCCGATATCGACATCGACTTCTGCATCCGGCGGAGGCAGGAGGTCATTGATTATGTAAACCAAAAATATGGCAGCGACCATGTTGCCCAAATCGTCACCTTCGGCACCATGGCGGCACGGGGCGCCATCCGGGACGTGGGAAGGGCGCTGAACGTGCCCTATGCCGACGTTGATGTGGTGGCAAAGCAGGTGCCCTTTGCCCTGCATATCACGCTGGAGGAGGCGCTCAAGCTCTCCAAGCCCCTGCGGGAGAGCTATGAGAACGATGAGCGCATACGGGAGCTCATCGATATGGCCAAGGCCATCGAGGGGATGCCCCGCCACGCCTCCACCCACGCGGCAGGGGTGGTCATCACCAAGCGGCCGGTGTACGAGTATGTCCCCCTGGCAAAGAACGACGAGTCGGTGGTGACCCAGTTCGTCATGACCACCCTGGAGGAGCTGGGCCTCCTCAAGATGGACTTTCTGGGCCTGAGGAACCTGACGGTGCTGGACGACGCGGTGCAGCTCGTCCGGAAACGTATCCCCGATTTCGATCTCCACTCCATCCCGGAGGACGACCCCGAGGTCTTCAAGATGCTCTCCGACGGGCGGACCTCCGGCGTGTTCCAGATGGAGTCGGCCGGGATGACCGGTGTGTGCGTGGGCCTCAAGCCCAAGGATATCGAGGATATCACCGCCATCATCGCCCTCTACCGCCCCGGTCCCATGGACTCCATCCCCCGGTTCATCTCCTGCAAGCAGAATCCGGGCAGGATCAAATATAAGCACCCCCTCCTGGAGCCGATTTTGTCGGTGACCTATGGCTGCATCGTCTACCAGGAACAGGTCATTGAGATCTTCCGCAAGCTGGGCGGGTTCTCCCTGGGCCAGGCCGACATGGTGCGCCGGGCTATCTCCAAGAAGAAGAGAGAGCAGATCGAGCGGGAGCGCCACGCCTTCGTCCATGGGGACCCCAGCCGGGGCATCGCCGGCTGCGTGGCGGGCGGCGTGAGCGCCGAGATCGGCGAGGCCATCTACGACGAGATCAACGACTTCGCCAACTACGCCTTTGGTAAGGCCCACGCTGTGGCCTACGCTGTCGTGGCCTACCAGACGGCCTACTTCAAGTGCCGTTTCACACAGGAGTACATGGCGGCACTCCTCACCTCGGTGCTGGACTCCAGCGAGAAGGTGGCCGAGTACATCGCCGAATGCAAGGACTGTGGGATCGATCTCCTGCCGCCCGACATCAACGAGTCGGGCGCCTCCTTCACCGTGGCGGGGAAGAACCTGCGGTTCGGTCTGGCCGCCGTCAAGGGCGTGGGCTGGGGCTTTATCAACGCGGTGCTGGCCGAGCGGGAGCGGCATGGACTTTTTACCTCCTTTCCCGACTTTATTCAGCGGATGCTCGACAGCGACCTGAACAAGCGGGTGCTGGAGAGTCTCATCCGATGCGGCGCGTTTGACGGCATGGGGGCCTACCGCTCCCAGCTCCTCAACGTATACGCCCAGGTGGTGGACTCCATCGCCCAGACCCGCCGGAGCGTCCTGGAGGGACAGATGGACCTCTTTGGAGGCGATGGGGACAAGCCCTCGTCCCCGCCCATGACCCTGCCCAACATCCCGGAGTTCTCCCGCAAGGAGCTTATGAGCATGGAGCGGGAGACCACGGGCCTCTACCTCACCGGGCACCCTATGGATGAGTATCGGGAGGAGGCCCGGCGGCACCGTGCCCACCCCATCGGGGCCATCCTCGCCGACTTTACCCGGGAGGAGGGAGCCGCCACCTACCAGGACGGGCAGCGGGTCACCCTGGCGGGCATCATCACCGCCGCCAGGACCAAGACCACCAAAAATAACAGCCTCATGGCCTACGTGACTTTGGAGGACGACACCGGCAGCATGGAGCTGCTGGCCTTCTCCCGGGTTTTGGGGGAGAGTGGAAGCTATATCAAGGAGAATATCCCCGTGCTGGCTGTGGGCAAGATATCGGTGCGGGATGAAAAGGCCCCGCAGCTCATGGTCGACTCGGTCCGGCCCTTAGGCGGGTCCGCCGGCGCGCCGCCCCCACCGCCTGAGGAGGGGGGAGCGGCCCCCAAAAAGCTCTTCGTCCGCCTGAGCAGCGCCGAGGACCCCAAGTGGCGGCGGGTACAGCTCGTTTTGGACATGTTCCCCGGGCAGGAGCCCTTCCGGTGTAAGTTCCTGGACAGGGAGTCCTGGTCCCAGACCATGCCCTGCCAGGTGCACCCCCTGCTGGTGAAGGAGCTGGAGACCCTCCTGGGTGAGGAGAACGTAGCGGTGAAATAGGAAAGAGGTGAGGGAACTGAACGCACTCAAAAAGCTGTCCACCCTAGTCTTCCACCGCACCACGTTGGTGGTCCTGCTTCTGATCGTGCAGGTGACGGTGCTGGCGGTGATGATGGTCCAGTTCTCAAGCTATTTCATCTATTTTTATTGGTTTTGCATCCTCCTCTCCATCCTTTCAGTTCTCTGGATCCTGTCAAACCGCAGCGACCCGGGGTATAAGATCGCCTGGCTTATTCCCATCCTGCTGCTGCCCGTGTTCGGCGGGCTGGTGTACCTCCTCTTCGGGGGGAACCGCCTCTCAGCCCGCATCCGGCGAAAGATGCAGGGCATGGACCGGCGGATGCGCAGTACCCTTGCGCCCGACTTCAAGGCCGAGCTTTTGGAGAGCGTGGGGGCCGACGCGGTGAACCAGTCCCGTTATCTGGAGTGGTATGCCCACTGCCCCCTCTACAAAAACACCCTCACCGAGTACTTCCCCCTGGGGGACGACGCCTTTCCCCGCATGCTGGAGGAGCTGCGGCGGGCGGAGAAGTACATCTTCCTGGAGTACTTTATCATTACGCCGGGGGAGATGTGGGGGGCCATCCTGGAGATTTTGGAGGAGAAGGTCAGGGCCGGGGTGGACGTGAGGGTACTCTACGACGACGTAGGCAGCCTCTATACCCTCCCGACCAACTACGACAGGGTTTTGGAGGCCAAGGGTATCCGCTGCTCGGTCTTCAACCGTTTTATCCCCGCACTCTCCTTCCGGCTCAACAACCGGGATCACCGCAAGTTCTGCATCGTCGACGGCAAAGCCGCCTTCACCGGCGGCATCAATCTGGCCGACGAGTATATCAACCGGGTGGAAAAGTACGGCCACTGGAAGGATTCGGTCATTTTCCTCCGGGGGGAGGCGGTGTGGAGCATGGTGGTCATGTTCCTCACTGTGTGGGACTATGTCCGGGGCGGGGAGGAGGACCTGAATGCGTTCCGCCCCGCGTCCTTGCCCGAGGAGGTGTACGACGCCCAGGGCTGGGTCCAGCCCTACGCCGACAGCCCCCTGGACGGGGAGCCGGTAGCCGGGACGGTGTACCTCAACCTCATTACAAAGGCCCAGCGCTACGTCTACCTTACCACCCCTTACCTCATCATCTCTGATACGGTGAACACCGCCCTCTGCAACGCCGCCAAGTCCGGGGTGGACGTGCGCATCATCACCCCCCATATCCCCGATAAGAGGATCATCTTCGAGGTCACCCGGGCGCACTATACCCCCCTGCTGGAGGCCGGCGTGCGCATCTTTGAATATACCCCCGGTTTCATGCACGCGAAAAACTTTGCCGTAGACGACCTGTACGGCACCGTCGGCTCGGTGAATATGGACTACCGCAGCATGTTTCTCCATTTCGAGGCCGGGGTCTGGCTCTGCGGGCAGGGCACCGTTCTGGATGTGCGGGACGACTTTCTCCACACCCAGGAGGAGAGCGTGGAGGTCACGCTGGAGCAGAGCCGGAGACACAAGCTCCCCCGGCTTCTCCTCCGCTCCATCCTCAGAGTCTTTGCGCCGCTGATGTAGCACCGCGAAAAGGGCTTGCACGTTTGGCACGTGATTGGTATACTGGCAGACAGAACAAAACAGCTTTTTCCGTTTCTATCACAAACGGAAAAAGCTGTTTTTTACAGTGGGAGGCAGTATGGAAAAAAAGAAATTTTACACGGAGCTTGCCTATGTCCTCGGCCTGGCTGCCCTGGCGCTGGGAACCGCCTTTATGGAGGGCGCCGATTTTGGCGTCTCCATGGTGGTGGCTCCCGCATACCTCGTCTACTTAAAGCTGTCCCAGGTCCTGCCGTTCTTCACCTTCGGCATGGCGGAGTATATCCTGCAGGCCGTTTTGCTGGTCGTGCTGATGGTTGTGCTGCGGCGTTTCCGGTTCTCGTATCTCTTCTCGTTCGTCACCGCCATACTTTATGGCCTTGTGCTGGACGGAGCGATGGCGGCCGTGGCCCGGATCCCCCATGAGAATCTGGTGCCCCGGCTTGCGCTCTATGGCTCGGGGCTGCTGCTCTGCGCGGCCGGCGTCTCTCTCCTGTTCCATACCTACATCGCCCCCGAGGTCTATGAGCTGTTCGTGAAGGAGGTCTCCGCGAGGTACGGCGTTGACGTCCATGCCTTTAAAACCGGCTACGACTGCGTCAGCTGTCTCGCGGCGATCTGCTTGTCCTTCGCCTTCTTCGGACTGTGGCACTTCGAGGGGGTAAAGCTGGGTACCGTCTTCTGCGCACTGATCAACGGGTGGGTCATCGGCAGGTGCTCACATTTCTTAGAAAATCATTGGGAGTTCCAGGATGGCCTGAAACTCCCAATCCGGTGCTAGTCGGACTTGTTCTTCTTCTCCTTCCGCGCGGCCCGCTTGTCGGCACGCTTTTTGTCGTGCTCAGCCATATACCTGCGGCCTGCGTCAGCCACGGCCGAGAGGGAGGAGGACAGCTTTTGCGAGCTCATGTCACGATACACATAGCGCAGGTGGCGGCTGGCCCGCTCGGC
>DATMXU010000227.1:0-5526 GCA_035562355.1 Pseudoflavonifractor sp. | reverse complement strand
GTCCTGATACTTGGCCAGAGCCTGGAGCGCCATGCCGGTGATGTCCGGGTCGGACACCCCGTCCCCGGTGGCGTAGGCCGCCGTACCGCCGAAGAGGCTCCAGCCTCCATCGGACAGCTGGCACTCCAGAATGCGGTCAATATACATCTGTCGGGTGGCCTGGGTCGCCGCCTCTGGGTTTTGGGGCACGGGGTAGCTTCCCGAGTCCAGCGCGATGAGGGCCCAGATGGGTCCGTTGAGCCCCTGCCAGATGGTCTTGTCGTAGTCCCCCAGGGCCTTCGTCAGATCATACCCTGCCACGTTCCGGGCATCCTTGCCGATGGATGAGAGGGTCACGATGACCCGGGAGTATTCAGTATACTTCTTGGCGTGCAGCACGCCGTCGCAGGCCTTGACATAGGCCTCCACGGTGGCGTAGTAGTCCTGGTAGTACTCCTCCGGCACCTCATAGCCGCTCCGGGCCAGGCCCAGTACCGCCCATTCCCCGCCGATGGATCCCACCTGGGGGGTCTTGACGGTCTTGTATATGTATTCCGCCGTGTCGGTGACGGCGCTTGCCAAGGCCTCGTCCGATACCGCGGCCCGGGCGGGCGCGCCCAGCCCGGCCAGCAGGAGGACAGCCAACAGGAGGCTAAGGCTTCGCTGTTTAAACCTCTTCACCAGATATTCCCTCTTTCTTATTATCATTTCTTCTGATCTGCGCAGAAAAAGCGGACGCGGCAAATTCTCCATTTGCCACGTCCGTCTATTCTCGTGTCCCCAAATCCGTCCGGCCCCGTCCAAAGGGCCTCTTCGGTCTCAAGCATCGTCGGTCTTCTGGCTCGCGCATTGGGGAGCGAAAAATCGCTCCTGCGTCTGTTGTTCCGCCTTCTCAGGGGTATCACCCCCCAATGACCGGCTCACGCCATGAACAACAGGCTCCTGCGCATACAGCAACGGGTAGCAGCTCCGGACTCTCACCGGATTTCACAATCCCAGCGCCTGCCGCAAGCGGCAGTCATGACGTGGGATACGATGCAGCTTATTCAATTGTGGGGAACCTCCCTATGGAGGACAAATTTGGGGTAAAAAAATAGCGAAACACCCTCTGGAGCGTTCCCTTCCTATGGCTGTCCTGTCGCCGGGCAGCCATACGTCGCCAACGCTCAAAAGCATCGCATTTTCATGAATCAGAGGAACTGTTCCGACTCTGCCCGTGGGTCGCTCACAGCGTGACCCCGGCCTACTCAGGCATCCCCCGCGCTACCCATGCGGAGCAGCGGCATTGCCCTTTCGTTGGCTTTACGGCTATTTAAGTACAGCGCCGGATTCTCACCGGAGGGACTCACATAGTCCCCGCGCCTGTGGCGCCTTTTTCGCAAGCTGATTCAGTATGAACTTATTGACCGTATTATACAGCATATGATCAAAAAAGTAAACCCCTTCCTCCTCTGCTCTGTCCAGTTTTATCATAATATCTAACTTCCTGTACCAAAAACACCTGCCTTGCAGAGCTCCTTGTGGACGGGCCCCGGCCGTGATATCATATTGCCGCGGCGCTGTCGAAGGGCGGCGTCGGTGGTGCTGGAAACCGGACTCTTTCAAAAAATAAAGTCCTATTTCCCGCAATGGCGGAAAAGCGGAGCGGCCCTTTTTTTATTATACTGGGCACAGGACGGTGAAGAAAATGGGATACCGGGAGGACATGGCCTGCTGCCGAAGGTATATTGAGGAGAATCTCTCGGAGGAGATCGAGCTTCGCGCGCTCGCCGGGCGGTTCGGATATTCCTATTACCACTTTTGCCACGTGTTTCGCAGCTGTAACGGAATGTCGGCAGGCGAATACATCCGGCAAAGGCGGCTTTGCAGGGCGGCCGAGGCGCTCTCCGATGGCAGAAAAATCACGGATGTCGCCATGGATTCCGGCTTTGATACCCATTCCGGTTTCACCCGCGCGTTTTGCCGTCATTTCGGCATGACGCCGTCCGAATATAAAAAAGGAGTGCCCAATATGACGCCTGAACTCAAAACACTCCCCGCATTCTCGGCGATAGGTTATGTGCTCACGCCCGATACGCAGCTGGATACCCACAAAAACGGCGCCTACTGGCTCGGCCAGGACTTTTCCTCCGTCAGCAGGGAGGAATACGCAAAGGTGGCTCAGCCGGGCTACGCCGAGGTGGGGGCCTGGATCCACCCGGAGGACAAGACCGGCGAGCTGCGCTATTTCCTCGGCGCCACGGTAAAGGGCAAGGACTACATCCCCGAAGGCCTGACGCCGCTGGACATCCCGGAGGCGGAGTACGCGGTGTTCAAGGTCCCTGAGGCCACCGATCCCCAGGGCCTGCACGACGCGGTGAACGCCACCTGGCGGTATATCTTCGACGAGTGGTTCGACGGCAGCGCATATCGGTTTGACCATGACAAGATGGACTTTGAGTACTACCTCGGCAACGACACCTATATCTACATCCCTGTTTCGAAAAAATAAGTTTCCGGGCCTAAGCGCTGCAGCAGCGCGGGCCGCACCGGAGGAAACTGTGCCGGCCATGTGAGACTTATGTAAGAAAACGCTGCCTGTTGGCCGTCTCCCCGCACAGGGCGCAATAGCGTAAAAGCTGCCCCTATGGTTAATCCATGGGGGCAGCTTTATTATGCTTTTACAGTATTATAAAACGGAGCCGTAGCAGCGCTTGATGCAGCAACGTAAACTGCGAAGGAAACAGCGGCGGAAACATTCACGACGACGCTCTTCAATGCTGTCAAGAATATCATTGACACCGTAAAGATTATTCTGAAACAGGCCGTCCAGGCCATTCAAGCCGTTCAGATCATTCAGATCGTCCCACATAGCACACCCTCCTTTCCTAGGTGATGTACTCTATGTGTCGTGTCTCCGCACCATAATATATTCCGATTTGATGCGATGTGTGAAATAATCCTTGGCCATGCCCGGATGCAGCCGAGGACCTTCTCACCGGGCAATAGAATGAACGCCCCCCTGCTCTGGTGTCTGGCTGTGGAACGCCTGTTAAGGATTACATGATAGACATCATACCGTCCTTTGCGGATTTCGAACGATGTTCCGGTCAATTATCAAGATTACCATGTGCCGAATTCTCGGCGCTCACCACTTTGGTATACCGCCTCAGTGGATATTCCCCGTCGTGGGGCATACCGCAATAGGCAATAGACATATCCGCTCCGGAACAGACGCGGACGACACCGGTTTTGAATAGTCTTTCGGTAATCTCGGCCCGTTCCGCGTCCCCGCACAGCAGCCCCACCGTCTGTAAAATGTTTTTATACGGCCTGAGAACGGCAACCAGCTCGTCTTGCGGCAAAGGCTTCACCCAGGCATTCCCGAACTGGATGGCCGTTTCCAACGCCCTGTCCGAATACGCGATCAGGCTGCAGCCCTCGCCCTTAAAGATCCGGCGCGGCTGATAAATACCCTCCAATTGCGCATTGTACAGTCTCAGCGCCACCTGCGCCTGAACTTCGATTCCGATTTTATGTGAATGCCGGCGGATCGTGTCTTCCAATATCGGTAAAAAAGCAGCGCAGAAATCATGGACCGTCTGCATATCCGCGGTATCCACAAAAATCCCCTGCACCGAACTGCACAGCAGTTGACCGGTCGTGGCCATATTGTGGGCAAGTCCTTGCAGTGCGCTCTCCGTGATGCCCTGCCGGGTCACATAGGCAAAGCTGATTTTGTGCCCCCATTCGATCAGCCGGATATGGGGTGGGACAAGCCTGCGGATGGCGGAAACCGCTTCTGTCCCGCCCCAGACGACGACCGCGTCCGCCGCCCCGATCAATTTCCCGATTTGCTCAATGTCTTTGGACGAATAATCGAATACATAGATGTAATCGGTCAACCGCGGCTCAATCCGGATCAGCTCCCTCAACAACCGGACGGAAATCCCCCCCTCGGCCGCGGGCAGCTTAAGAATGTTGATGTTGCCGGTCAACAGCCCTTCCAGTACGCTGAACGCCGGCAGCCCGTCCGCGTTCCCTGCCGCAATGTGCAGCAGTACGCCCAGGGGAACTGTTTTCTCAGTCACAAAAGCCTTTTTGTGAAAGGGGACATAGCAGCGGGGGCTGCTGCTATCCGCGCCGAACTCGGTTTGAAGCCGATGCGTCAGGCTCTCCCTGCTAAACAGCCACCGCGCTTCTTCCAGATACTGCGTGCCGAGCGTCTCATCAATCCCAAGCTCCGCCATGGCTGCCAAATATGCCGCCGTATCCAGATTGGAAACCAGCTTGTCACAAGCGTTCAGGACGATTTCCGCCGGAAGGCTGCCCTTTGTCAGCGTATGGATTATGCGATTTTCCAGGTCCTCCAATACCTCGGCGCAGGCGCTTGTCTCCAAAATTTCACCATTGACCAAGTTCATGCGCCGTCCCCCCTTTGCATCACGCTCAGCAGCTCCGCCGCGCCCGCCGCACAGGTCTTGACATCCGCCAGGCCCGCGCGGCCAAGCACCTCAAAATACGGTGACTCTATCCCGCAGCCGCACTGCGCGCCAGGACGCAAAATGGCCAGATCATCGGTCATCACGCTGGTGAAGGGCATGCTGGTCATCATCGGTGTCAGCAAGTTTAGCAGCCCCGGTTCGCCATATCCGAGCGGACGGAGGTCAGCGTCCCGTATCAGAACGCGGGAATAGATGGGCACATGAAAATGATGATTCGGACAGTCAAAATAGGCGATCGGATGCTCCACCGCGCCAAAGAATTCACGGATACGATCACCGCCCAGTCCCAAGGCCTCCTCCGACATGGCGTATAGGGTAGGTTTGTCAACCTGCTCCGACCAAAACTGTTTCCACCCTCCCGCCAGTATGACCAGCGATTTGGGGTGCAGTTTTAGCCGCATGCCGGACTGCAGCAGTTCCTTCAATAAGAACATAAAATACGCGGGAAACCCTATAAACCGCACCGGCAGGCCGCTCTTCTCATAGCGCAGCAGCGCGTCCTTAATCCCGTCCTGATTGACCACGTATTCCGATCCGGTATCTTTGAGCATGTACTCCCGATGAATCGGCAGCGCCGCAAACGTGGTGGCATAAGCGGTTTTCACAGCGCCAATACGGTTGCGTTTTGCCGGCTGATACCCAAGAACGATATGGTTGGTCGGGCAAGGAGATACCAACCTGTGCGTAAAAAACGTCCCCAGAATCATGCCGAGACCATGCAGTGACGATGACCAGTCCAGGCCCATAACACTGACCTTGCCGCTGGTGCCGGAGGTGGTGGATTTTAAAATCAGCCGGTTCATCGGGGTCGAGCAAAGCGTATGATTCTTTAAAAACAGCGTTGGTATGGGTGGGATCTTTTCAATGTCCCGGATGGTCTCAAGCGTATGTGGATCGTACCGCTGCTGGTCAAGAATTTGCGCGTATTCAGGGCAGTGTTCCCGGTGATGGTTTATATTTTCCGCCATGGCTCTCATAAATAACGTTTCCGTATGGGGCAAATCATAGATTTTCCGATGGTAAAACAGTTGTCTGGTATATTTGATATCCACCACCTCCTAAG
>DATMXU010000226.1:0-4529 GCA_035562355.1 Pseudoflavonifractor sp. | reverse complement strand
CAATTTTCTAGTCGCATCTTATGGAAAAAACACAAAAAGGGGCGAAAAAAATCGAAATCGCACGGTTCTCTTTTGGCGAATTTTATGTTATGCTGTTAGCTGTTGAAAAAAACGGCCGGTGTGTGAGTGGGAGGATGCGCTATGGGAAAGCGGATTGGAACGATGCTGCTGTCTGTGCTATTGTGTCTTGCGCTGTTGAGCGGCTGCTCACCCAAGGGACAGGCACCTGCGGCCGCCGCGCCCGGCGGGACGCCGACCGACACGGTGCGCGTGGGCATTGCGGAGCTGAGCGGTACCTACGACCCCTTCTGGTACTCCACGGCGGATGAGAGCCGCGTCCAGGAGCTGCTGTTCGACTACCTCATTGGGTTTGATGCCGGGGGACAGCCGGTGCCCGAGCTGGCCGACTGGACGGTGTCGGAGGATGGACTGGTGTACACGTTCCTCCTGAAGGAGGGGCTGAAATACTCCGACGGCAGCCCCATCGTCTCTTCCGATTTTGCCTTTGCGCTGGAGGTCTACGATGATCCCGGCTACGACGGCTACTCCGACTACTCTATGGTGGGCATACAGGGCTACGACGCCTACCGGAACGGCGAGGCCCAGGCCATCTCCGGCGTGGCCACGCCCGACGAACGCACTCTGGTCATCACGCTTGAAAAACCCAGTCTGAACGCTATCTACTCCATGGATCTGCCCGCTGTGAGCCGGGCCTATTATGGCGCGGACTATGTCAAGGGCCAGCTGGACGGCGTGCGAGAGAAGACCAAGCGGCCCCTGGGAAGCGGGCAATATGTCTACGACAGCGCGGTGGAGGGCCAGAGCCTCACCCTGAGGGCAAACCCCCTCCACTACCGGGGCAGGCCCGGGATCGGCACCTGCGTCTTTACCGTTACCCCCGCGGGAATGGAGCTGGAGCGGCTCATCCTGGGGGAGACCGACCTGGAGTGCTCCTACCCCGAGCCCGATTACCTGAAACAGGCTGCGGAATACGACTTCATCCAGAGCTATCTCTTCCCCTCGGCCTCTTTCAGCTATCTGGGCCTCAACGACTCCCTGCCCATGTTCTCCGACGCCCTCACGCGGCAGGCCCTGGCCTGCGCCATTGACCGAGCCGGCGTGACGGCTACCATCTATGGGGAGAATGCCCGGATGCTGACCGCCCCCGTCTCCCAGGATTCCTGGGCCAACAGGACAGAGGGGCTGGACCTCTACGGCTACGACCTGGAGCGGGCTATGGCCCTCCTCAGCCAGGCGGGCTGGAAAAAGAATGGTGCGGGGCGTCTGGAGCGGGACGGAAAACCGTTCACGATCCAATACACCATCGACGCGGGCAATACCGTCAGCGAGGCCATGGCGGTGGCCATGGCCGACAGCCTGGGCCGGCTGGGCATCAGCGTTACCACCGAGACGGTGGAGTTCAACGCCATGTACGATAAGATCCTGAGCGGCGATATCGAGATGTGGTTTGGCACCATAGGCCTTCTGCCGGACCCGGGGGTCACCTCTCTCTACCACACCGACGGCTACCAGAACTTCGGCCAGTACTCCGACGCGGAGAGCGACGCCCTGATGGAGGCGGTGGACACGGCCTCCAACTCCGGCGAGCGGGAGGCGCTCTATATCGCGCTCTGGCAGCGGCTCAATCAGCAGCTGCCCGCCATCTGGTGCTATCAGCGCAACGAGTTCTGGGTGGCCAACCGCGCTCTGGCGGGCTTGAAGTGTGATAGCTACAACGACTTCTTCCACAACTTTTATCAGGTCTCCATCAAGGAATAGGTCCGGCCTGAAACGGCGCAGAGTACTGGAGGAGGGAGGAGCCTGGATGGCGCGTTCCATACTGCGGCGGCTGGGGTACGCTCTGGCTGTCCTGCTGCTGGTGTCCCTGCTGGTGTTTTTCCTCATGGCGCTCCTCCCAGGGGACTATGTCCGCGCCGCCCTGGCGGGCAGCCGGGTTTCCCCCGCCTTCGCGGAGGGGCTTCGCCGGGTGTACGGGTTGGACGTTCCCGCCTGGCGGCGGTATTTGCACTGGCTCTCCGCCGCCGTTCGGGGCGACCTGGGCTATTCCTTCTCCCATGGGCGGGGCGTTCTCTCTGTGATCGCCTCGACTTTGCCGGTGACGGCACTGGTGGGGGGATTCGCCTTCATGCTGGAGCTGCTGCTGGGCATCTGCCTGGGGTGTGCCTCCGCCTGGAGGGCGGGCCGAACCGTGGACCGTCTGGGGGTGGCCTTTTCCCTGCTCACCGTGTCCCTGCCACCCTTTGTGTTGGCCCTCTTCATGCAAAAATGGCTGGTGCTGGACCTGCGGCTCCTCCCGCTGTCGGGCCTCTCCACGCCCGGCGCGCCGGCGACGGCGCTTGACGTGCTGTCCCACCTGATTCTCCCCTGCCTGACACTGGCCCTCCTGGAGGCGGGGCGGCTCTCCCGCTATGTCCGCGCCTCCATGCTGGAGGTCCTCGCCTCCGACTATGTCCGCGCAGCGAGGGCTGGCGGGGTCGGTGGATTGCGCATTTTGGGGCATTACGCCCTGCGCAATGCCCTGCTGCCGGTGGTGACCTATCTGGGGCTCTCTCTGCCCGTGCTCTTCGGCGGGGCGCTGGTCATCGAGACGGTATTCTCTTTGCCCGGGCTGGGTCTGACGGCCTATAACGCTGTTTTGACCCGGGACTACCCGCTCGTTATGGGCATCACCATGCTCCTGTGCGCTCTGACGGTGGCCGGTAATCTCCTGGCCGACCTTCTATACCGCGCCGCCGATCCCCGGATACGGGTGGGGAAGGGAGCGCAGTGGACTTGATGGCTAGAAAAAATCGCATGGTCCGCCGCCTTGCTCGGGGGCAGCGCTTGGGACTTCTGCTCTTGGGGGCGCTGGCCCTCTTCGCCGGGTTGGGGCCGCTGCTCTCTCCCTTTTCCCTGGAGCGCACAGACCTGGCGGGCGCCTACCTGCCGCCCCTGGCGGGCGGACACCTGCTGGGCACAGACCTGGCGGGGCGGGATGTGCTGACGCTGCTCGCAAGCGCCCTCGGCGTGTCCCTGGTGGTGGCCCTGTGCGCAGTGGCGGTGCAGGTGCTGCTGGGGGTGCTGCTGGGCCTCGCCTCGGGCTGCCTGGGCAGGACCGTAGACCGCTGCATCATGGCGGCGGTGGACACGGTGCTCAGTCTGCCCACTCTATTGGTATTGCTGATGACCTCCGCGCTTTTGGGAAAGCTGGAGCTGGGGGCCTTCGCCCGCACAGGCTTGGTGGCGGCTGTCATCGGACTGCTCTCCTGGCCCGCCTGTGCCCGGCTGGTGCGGGGGGAGACTCTGCGCCTGCGGGAGCAGGGCTTTATGACCGCGGCGGCGGCGGGCGGCGTGACCCCGGGACGAATTTTGACGCGTTATCTGCTGCCGAATCTCCTGCCCCAGGTGGCGGTCACCGCCACATTGGGCATCGGGGACGCCATCATTGCCGAGTCGGTGCTCTCCTTTTTGGGGCTGGGGGTCAGTCCGCCGCTGGTCTCCCTGGGGGGCATGATCCGCGCTATGGCGCGGCTTGCCAACCTGCGCAGCCGGCCCTGGCTCTGGCTTGGGGCTGGGATTTTGGTGATTTTATGTGTCTCCGCCTTCCACTTGATCGGAGCGGGACTGGAGGAGGGGAAGAGATGCTGACGGTCACCGAGCTATCCACCCGTTTCGGCGCCCATACAGTCACGGAAGGGCTGAATTTTACCGTGGAGCCGGGGTCTACCGCCTGCCTGATCGGCGAGTCGGGCTGTGGCAAGACGGTGACCCTCCTCTCCCTGTTGGGCCTGTCCAAAGGAGCGGTGAGCGGCAGCGTGGCCTTGGAGGGACGCGAGCTGCTGGGCCTCTCTCCCAGGGCGTGGCGGCAGGTGCGGGGGAAGGAAATCTCCATGATCTTTCAGGAGCCGCAGAGCGCTCTCAACCCGGTGATGACGGTGGGGCGCGGGCTGTGCGAGCTCATCGCGGCCCACCGTCCGATGGGCGCAGCTCTCCTCCGGAGGGAGGCGGAGGGGCTGATGGCCGCGGTGGGCCTCCCCGGGCCCTCGGCCCTCTTCGACCGATATCCCCACGAGCTCTCCGGCGGTATGCGCCAGCGGGTGCTCATTGCCGGGGCGCTGGCCCACAGCCCCAGGCTGGTGCTGGCCGACGAGCCCACCTCCGCCTTGGATATGACCATTCGGGCGCAGATCATCGACCTCTTCGGGCGGCTGAAACGGGGGCGCTCGTGTTCCTTTCTCATCGCCACCCATGACCTGGCCCTGGTACGCCGGCTGGCCGACCGGGTGCTGGTGATGTACGCCGGGGAGCTGGTGGAGCAGGGCGAGGCGGCTGCAGTGCTCTCCGCGCCCCGCCACCCCTACACCCGCGCCCTGCTGGCCGCGGCCCGGGAGGACGGACCGCTCTTCCTGCTGGAGGGGGAGCCCCCGTCTCCGGCAGCCTTCCCGTCCGGCTGCCGGTTCCATCCCCGCTGCCCCGACAGCCTGCCCGCCTGTGCGCGCGTCCGCCCCGCTATGGAGGGCGGGGAGAAC
>DATMXU010000225.1:0-3375 GCA_035562355.1 Pseudoflavonifractor sp. | reverse complement strand
ATATATAGGGGGCGCGCGGCCAAAACACGCAAGATGGAAAATCCCTCTCGCTATTTTAGGGGAATGCGGTATAATAGTAGAAAATATGATCCCCGCAGGCGGGGGCCTGCGCAGGGCTCACCTGTGGAGAGACAGCGGGGGGACGGCGCGATGGAACAGCCCATACACGAGATCATACTGGACAAAAGTGTCCCGATTCCGCTGTATTACCAACTGAAAAAGCAGGTGTTGGGCCTGATTGAGACCTCGCGGCTGAGGGCGGGCGACATGCTCCCGTCGGAAAACGAGCTCTGCGACTATCTGGGCGTGAGCCGCCCCACCATCCGGCAGGCCTTCCGGGAGTTGGTGGAGGAGGGCTACCTGACCCGGTATAAGGGCAAGGGGACCTTTGTGGCAAAGCCCAAGGTGAAGGATCGATTTTTAAGCAAGCTGGAGAGCTTTCATCAGGAGATGCTGGACAAGGGCATGACGCCCAGCACCAAGGTGCTGGCCCTGGAGCGGACACCCGGAGACCCCGAGTGCAACGAGAAACTGCGCCTCCCTTTCGACGCGCCGCTCCTGCATCTGAGCCGCCTGCGTTCGGCCGATGATGTCCAGATGGTCTATGTGGACACCTATCTCTCCTATGACAGCTACCCGCTGCTGACGGATGTGGACTTCTCGACCGCCTCCCTGTACGAGGTGCTGGAGGACCTGTACGGCGTGCGGGTCAGCCGTGCCCAGCGTGAGATCGAGGCGATCAATGCCCGCCGCCGGGAGGCGGGTCTGCTGAAGGTAGCCCCCAATCAGGCCCTGTGCCTCGTGAAGACGCTCACCTACGCCGACGGGCTGGAGGCCCCCGTGGAGTATTCGGTGGCGCGCTACCGGGGCGACTTTACCAAGTTCAGCGTGGAGATCTATCGGTGAGGCGGGGAAGAGCGGCAAAAACATGGTGCGGCGGGCCGGCTTTTTAACCGGCCCGCCGCTTTTTGACGGTGTTCTAAACGCAAGGGAGCGCTTACGCGCGGCTCCTGATATAGAGCACGCCCAGAGTTCCCGGACCGCAGTGGCAGCTGACGGTGCAGCCCGCGTCGGTATCGTAAATGTGCGCAAAGCCGCCGCACGCCTGGACCTCGGCCCGGGCGGCGGCCCGGACGCTGTCCGGGACCGGGGTGTGGGTGATGAAAACGCGGCCCCGCTCCAGATCGGTGCGGCCCTCAAGGCGCTCGCTGATATAGGTCCGGACGCAGCGGTCAAAGTCGCCCCTGTATTTTTTCCCTACCTGCATCACCCCGTGAGAGACCTCGATGCAGGGCTTGAGCTTTAAAAGGTTGGCCCCCAGCGCCGCCACGGAGGAGCATCGTCCCCCCTTGCGCATGTAGTCCAGCCTGTCGAGAAGAAAGCTGGCGTCCACCCGCTCCGCCGTCTCGTTGAGCGCGCGGATCATGGCGTCGATGTCCCGGCAGGAGGCGGCCAGATCGCAGGCCGTCAGTACCAGCAGACCCTGGCCGGTGGAAAGGTTTTGAGAGTCGACGACAGATACGTTGGGAAATTCCTGTGCGGCAATGCATGCGTTCTGGTAGCTGGATGAGAAGTTGGCCCCCAGCGAGATGTGGACCACCGCGTCGTATTCCTTCGAGAGGGACTCGAACAGCGCCGCATAGGTATGGAGGCCGGGGGCCGATGTCTTGCAAAGCTCGCCGCCCGCCGCCACATGGGCGAAGATGTCCGCCGGTTTGATGGTAACGCCGTCCAGGTAGGAGCTATCGCCCTTTGTGATGCTCAGGGGGACGACAGTGATGTCATGTTCCGCGATCAGTCGCGGAGAGAGGTCGCAAGTGCTGTCGGTGGAGATTTTGATGTTCATGATCCCGGGCTCCTTTTCTCTATACTCCTTGACGAAGAAATGGGAGACAGACTGACGCTACCAGTATAAGTCAAATGATCGGTGAATTCAAATCATTTCTTCCTCCAGCGGCGCGGCCATTTATTCTTTCCATATCAAACCAGTATTGCCTGCCGCATATGGAAAAGAATCCTGCAGATAATAGTCCTGTCTAAAGAAACAAGACCGCAGGAGGAATTCATATATGAAAGCAACCGGCATCGTACGCCGCATCGACGATCTGGGGCGTGTCGTCATCCCCAAGGAAATCCGCAGGACCATGCGTATCCGCGAGGGCGACCCGCTGGAGATCTATACCGATAAAGAGGGCGGCGTCATTTTTAAGAAGTACTCCCTGATGGGCGGCCTGAGCGACTTCGCTGTACAGATGTGCGAGACCATGAACCGTACCACCGGGCAGATCGCCGTCATCACCGATCGGGATGCCTGCATCGCCGTGGCGGGAGCCGCCCGGCGGGAGCTGGCGGACAAACGGGTCTCCTCAGAGCTGGAGCAGATCATGGACAATCGCCAGGTCTACCAGTTCCGAGGCGGAGAGAGTCCCCTGCCCGTCTGCGAGGATGGGGACAAGTTCTTTATCGCCACCGCCGCCCCCATCCTCTCGGAGGGGGATGTGCTGGGCTGCGTGCTCTTCGTGGGCACCGGCGGCGACATGGCCCCCGGCGAGGCCGACTACAAGCTGGTCCAGACCATCGCCGGTTTCCTCGGGAAACACATGGAGGCATGAACCGATACCAAAAGAGCTCCGCCGGAAGGCAGAGCTCTTTTGGTCAGCCTGTCAAAGAAGTCCCGCGGGACTTCTTTGACAGGCTGCCACACTTTTTGAAACACCGTAAGAAGTTTCAAAAAGTGATTTTCCTACACGCGAAAGGGAACCCTGACGGTTCCCTTTCACACTATCCCTCCCTCCGAGATGTTCGGCCTGGGTATTTTCTGACAGTCTAACCCAAAGAGCTCCGCCGGAAGGCGGAGCTCTTTGGGTATGCCGCCCCCGCCAAAAGAGCGGGGGCGGCTTTCATGATTGCTGTTCAATTATTGCTGTTCAGGCAGGTACTTGAGCGGGTCGGCGGGGCTGCCGCCCTTCAGGAAAGCCAGGTGCAGGTGCGCGGCCTGGCTGCTCTCCCCGATGGCGGTTGCCCCCACGGCGCCAATGACGTCACCCAAGCCGACGCTGTCCCCCACGTTGACGGTGGGCAGTTCGCTGAGGTTAGCGTACACACTGACAAAGTCGCCGCCGTGGTCGATGGTGACGATGGTACCCATCATGTGGTCGTTTTCTATCGAGAGGACGGTCCCCTTGGCCGCAGCTTTCACCTGGGTGCCAAGCTCAGCGGCGATGTCAATGCCGGCGTGGGTCCGCCAGTCGCCCATGGTCACGTCATAGCGCTGCCGGTCGGGGGAGTAGGCATCCACGATCTCTCCCTTCACCGGCCAGGTGAAGACGGTTGCGGTGGAGGAGGCAGACTTGGCGTTACTGGAGGGGTTGGAAC
>DATMXU010000224.1:0-9267 GCA_035562355.1 Pseudoflavonifractor sp. | reverse complement strand
GTAGCGGCCCGAGTGGGTGAGCTGGAGGATGTTCATGGGCCTGTGAGACGCGCCGTTGCGGTCCGCGGCGGCGCGGTTGGTGCGCTCCAGCAGGGCGGCGAACTGACCCACGTTCTCGCGGGTGAGCATCATCTGGCGCTCGTTGGCGCGGCCCTCGGTCACGACGGCGCAGGCCTCCCACCACAAAAGCCCAGCGCCGCCGGAGGCGAAACGGGTGTATCGGCGCTCCACCAGCTCGGAGGGAGAGCCGTCAAACTCGGAGTCGCAGCCCTCCATGGGGAGGACGGCGATGGCATTGGGAGCGGTGCACTCCCCTACCCGCACCTGTTTGGCGAGGGGGGAGAGATCCGTGGTAAAGTTAAGCCCTGTATGGAGCTCTTCCGCTCTGGCCCTGATCTCGTCCAGAGTTTTGAAGTTGAATGTTTCATGAGCTGCCATTGGGGGTCACCTTCCTTTCTATCGTTGGATAAAAGCTTTATAAAAACGTTTGCAGAAAAAGGGCGCAAAAAAGCCTAGGCCGGCCCGGCGAGCCATTTGAGGAGGCAGGCAAGGCCGTCCTTTGCCACCTGGTCGGGACCCAAGTCCGGGGAGTGCCAGGCGGCGTCCATGCCGCCCGGGCAGAAGGTCTCCATGGTCACATGGCCGGTATAGCCGCCCCGGCGGAGCACCGTGAAAATGTCCCCCCAGGGGAGATGGCCGGTGCCGGGCGCGCCCCGGTCGTTGCCGCAGGCGTGGACGTGGTAGAGCTTTCCGCCCTCCAGCACGGAGCGGAGCGCGGCGGGTACATTCCGCTCCTCCATGTTGGCATGGAACGTGTCGAAGTGGACGCCCACAGCCTTATGGCCGATGTCGGACACCAGACGCAGGGCCTGCCCAGCGGTGTTCACCATACTGGTGCGGTAGCGGTGCAGGGGCTCCAGGGCCAGGACACAGCCCGCGTCCGCCGCCAGGGGGGCCAGAGCGGACAGGCCGGTGACGGCCAGCTCCCACTCCCGGGCGGCCTCGCCCGGGGGGAGGGCGCGGCAGTTCACCCGCCCGCCGTACATGGGGCCGCAGAGCACTTTCGCGCCCAGGGTTTCGGCGATGCCCAGGCAATCGGTGAGGAATGTCCGGGCGGCGGTGCGCTGGACTTCTTCAAAGGAGGCAAGGCTCCGCGCCGGGGAGGAGCCGGCACAGAGGGTGACCTCCATGCCGGTCTCCGCCAGAGTGGATCGGATGGCCTCCAGGGGCAGCTCCGCGCCGAGCATGGGCAGCTCCACCGCGGTGAAGCCCAGCTTAGCCGCCCGGCGGATCAGGGCAGGGATGTCCGCCATAGGGGCGACGGACCAGTTCCAGAGGTTGATACCGAGGCGGTTCATGGCGGGGACTCCTATCTGGTGGATTTGCGGATGATGAGGTCTGTGGAGAGGGTGTCCACCGCCGGGGGGGCGGGCGCGCCGTGCTCCTCCTTATACCGAATCTGGTAGATGAGCTTTTTGGCGGCCAGCACACCGATCTCATAGAGGGGCTGGGACACGGTGGACAGGGGCGGCTCCACCATGGAGGAGATCTCGGCGTTATCGAAACCGATGACCGACACGTCCTCAGGGATACGCAGCCCGCAGTCGTGCAGGGCGCGCATGACGACGATGGCCTTGGGGTCGCTGGTGGCGAATATGGCGTCGGGCGGGTCGGGCCGCTTCATCAGCTGCTTTGTGAGGTAGTAAAAGCTGTTGGTCCCGTTGGTCTCCCGGACGACGAGGGATTCGTCGTACATGAGGCCGTTCTCCTCCAGGGCGGCGCGGTAGCCCTTCCAGCGGTCGATATAGAAGGGCAGCTCCTCCCGGCCCATGGCCAGGGCGATGCGCCTGTGGCCCGTACGGATGAGATAGCGCACGGCGTCGTAGGAGGACTGATAGTTCTCCACAATGACCGCGTCCACGGGATCGCCATAGTAGCGGGAGGTGAGGACCACGGGAAACCCATCCTCCCAGAGGCGGCGGATATGGTCCGCGCCGGGCATCATGGAGGCCACGATGAACCCGTCAATCCAGCGGTTGCGGAGCTTGGTGATATACTCTTTCTCCACCTCGGTGTCCTCGTCGGTGTTGCACAGGACCACGGTGTACCCGTTTTTCCGGGCAGTGTCCTCCACGCCCCGGGCGATGGTGGGGAAAATGAGGTTCTGAATGCTGGGCACCATGAGGGCGATGGTGTTGCTGCGGCCCATCTTCAGGCTCTTGGCCAGCACGTTGGGCGTATAGTCTAAAAGACGCACCGCGTCCAGCACCCTGCGCTTGGTGTCCTCGTTCACGTAGCTCTTGCCCGAGAGCACACGGGATACCGTACTGATGGATACCCCGGCGTGCTCCGCGACATCTTTGATGTTCATCCCTCGCCCCGCCTCCCGTTTCTGTTTCTCTACTTTCTTTATATATCCCAGTATACAGTAGCGCCGCGATGAGCGGAAGTACAATTTTTCCTGAAGAGGGACAGCCAGCCGGTGGCGGGCTTGATCACGGGTTTCCAGTCGGCCCTGCGGCGCTGGAGCTCGGCCTCGGTCACGTCCACGGTGAGGCTGCGCGCCTCAATGTCGATATGGACCATGTCCCCGTCGCGGATGAGCGCCAGATTGCCGCCCTCGTACGCCTCGGGAGAGACGTGGCCGATGGCGAGGCCGCCGGTGGCGCCGGAGAACCGCCCGTCCGACACCAGGGCGATCTGCGTGCCCAGGTTCTTGCCCAGCACGGCCGCCATAAAGGTCTCCATATGGGGCATACCGGGAGAGCCCTTGGGGCCCTCGTAGCGGATGATCACCACGTCGCCCGCGACGATCTCATCTCTCAGGATGGCGTGCCAGGCGTCGTCCTGGGACTCGTACACCTTGGCAGGACCGGAGAAGACCCACGCGGCGGGGTCTACGGCGGAAAACTTCACGATGGCGCTGTCGGTGCCGATGTTGCCAAGGAGCACGGCAAGCCCGCCCTCGGGGTGGATGGGAGCGGCCACGGAGTGGATGACGTCGGCGCTGCGGTTCTCGGCCAGGACGGCCTTTTCGCCGATCGTGCCGAACATGCCCTTGGCGCTCCCGTCCATCTTACCGGCGGCAATCAACTCTTTGACCACGGCACCCAGGCCGCCCGCGGCGGAAAACTCCTCCATGGTGTAGGTGGGGTGGTTGGGGTAGATGGTGGAGATGCAGGGGACCTCCCGGCTCAGGGCATCGAAGGTCTCGGGCGTGATGTCGCACCCGGCCTGGCGGGCTATGGCGGGGATGTGCAGGAGGGAGTTGGTGGAGCCGCCGGTGGCCATCATATAGCGCACCACGTTCTCAAAGCTCTCCTGCCCGATGATGTCCAGGGGGCGCAGCTCCTCCTTGACAGCCTCCACCACCCGGCGGGCGGCGGTACGGGCCATCTCGTGCCACTCGGGGGTCTGGCTGCGGACGCTGGCGTTCCCGTGGGGGGAGAGTCCCAGCACCTCGGCGGTGGCGCACATGGTGTTGGCCGTGCCCATAAAGGGGCAGGCGCCGGGGGTTGGGCAGGCGTTGCGGACGATTTCCTTGTACTCGGCCTCGGTCTTCTCCCCTGCCACGTAGGCGGCATAGGCCTGCTTGGTGTGGGTGAGGGTGATCATCTTCCCACCGCAGTGCCCCGCGGCCATAAAGCCGCCGGTGAACATGACAGTGGGGATGTTGACACGGAGCGCGCCCATGATCATGCCGGGCACCACCTTGTCGCAGGTGGCCATGATGACCATGCCCTCGAGCATGTTCAGCTCAGCCACGGTCTCCACCTCGGAGGAGACCAGGTCGCGGGCGGGGAGGGTGTACCGGTCCCCCGGCGTGTTGGAGCAGATGCCGTCGCAGATACCGGTGACGGGGAGCTCCAGGGCAAGGCCCCCGGCCTTGTAGATCTCCTCCTTCATCTCGGCGATGACGTCCTTGAAGGGGAAGTGGCCGGGGTTCATCTCGTTCCAGGAGGAGACGAGTCCGATGACGGGCCGCCTGGCGTCGGCCTCGGAAATGCCCATGGCGTAGAGCAGGGCATTGCGGTGGTCCAGGGATTCTTCGTTCCATTGACGAATCATGTCTAAAATCTCCTTATCAGCTGCGCTGGAGCAGATGGATGGCAAACCCCGCAAAGTCGTATTCGAGATAAGTGAGCATGAGGGAGCCATCCTCAAAATACTTGTTGCCCGAGTCATCGAACGCGCATCCGAGGCTCTCCAGATATGCCCTCGTGGCCGGGAGATCATCGGTGGCAATGGCCAGGTGGCCATGTCTCCCCCGACCCCCGTGCTTCATCAGCTCGACCATGGGGCCCGCGAATACGGAGGCGTCGCTGTTCCGCTCGGGGGAGATACCGAAGCAGTCCAGCAGGAACTGGGCCAGCTTCTCAGCCTCGGCCCCGTCCGTGCAGTTGACGCCAACGTGGACGACAGCGCAGTTCCAGTTCTTCAGTCTCTCCATCCTCAGCCACCCAGGTAGGCCTTGCGCACCACGTCGGAGTGCATCAGCTCCTCGCCGGTGCCGGTGATGTTGATGCGGCCGTTCTCCAGCACATAGGCCTTGTCGCAGATACCCAGGGCCTTGCGGGCGTTCTGCTCCACCAGAAGGATGGTGACGCCGATGTCCCGGATGCGGCGGATGATGTCGAACACCTGGTTTACGATGATGGGGGCGAGCCCCATGGAGGGCTCGTCCAGGAGGAGGATTTTGGGCTTGGACATGAGCCCGCGGGAGATGGCCAGCATCTGCTGCTCGCCGCCTGAGAGGGTGCCGGCGAACTGGCCCTTGCGCTCCTCCAGGATGGGAAAGAGCCTGTACTGCTCCTGCAGGTCCTCCTCCAGGCTCTTGCCCTTGAAGAGATACCCGCCCACCAGGAGATTGTCCCGGATAGTGAGGCCCGAGAAGGTCTTGCGCCCCTCGGGGACGTGGACAATGCCCTTCTGAACGATCTGGTGGGGCTGCCTGGGCACAGGCTCGCCCAGGAACTCAATGGAGCCGCTCTTCGGCCTCACAAGGCCCGAGATGGTGCGCAGGATGGTGGTCTTGCCCGCGCCGTTGGAGCCGATGATGCTGACGATCTGGCCCTCTTCCGCCTCGACCGAGACATTGTGGAGCGCGTCGATATGGCCGTAGCTGACGCTCAGGTCGGTGATTTTAAGCATTGCCATGTCACTCATCCTCCTTGCCCAGGTAGGCCTCGATGACCTGCGGGTCGTGCTGGACCTCGGCGGGGGTTCCCACGGCGATGGTCTGGCCGAAATTTTGTACATGAATGGTATGGGAGATGCTCATGACCAGCTCCAGCCGGTGTTCGATGAGCAAAATGGCAATGGGCATGGTGCTGGAGATCATTTGAATGAGCGCGGTGAGCTCCCCCACCTCGGTGGGGTTCAGGCCGGCGGCCGGCTCGTCCAGCAGCAGGACCTTGGGGTTGCAGGTGAGGGCGCGGGCGATCTCCAGGCGGCGCTGGATGCCATAGGAGAGGTTTTCGGGCCGCTCGTCCAAGTAATCCTGGAGACCTACGGTGCGCAGATGCTGTTCGCAGACCTCGCGCCCCTCTCTCTCCTGCCGCAGGCGGATGGGAAGGGGCAGCAGACCGCCCAGCACGTTGTAGGTGGTCTGAGGCCCGTAGGCGCACATCACGTTTTCCAAAACAGTGAGGCCCTTGAAGAGGCGGATGTTCTGGAACGTGCGGCCCATGCCCCGGCGGGTGATCTTATACTGCTCGGTCTTGGTGATGTCCCGGCCGTCCAGAATGACGGAGCCCTGGTCGGCGGGGTAGACGCCCGAGATGACGTTGAAAATGGTGGTCTTGCCCGCGCCGTTGGGGCCGATAATACCATGGATCTCTCCGATGTTGGCCTCCATGGAGAAGTTCTGTATGGCCTTGAGGCCGCCGAAGTTCTTATGGATGTTCTTTACCTCGAGAAGCGCCATTACAGCTCCCCCTCCCTTCCGGACTTTTTGCGCGCCTTCGCGCCCCGGTTCGCCAGCTGCCGCAGGCCGCGGGGCGAGAGCTCCCACTCGCCGAAGATGCCGGAGGGCTTGAAGTTGATGATAAGGAGCACCAGCACCGCGTAGATGATGCTGCGGTACTCCACCAGGTTCACGAGAATGCCGCGCAGGACCTCGGGCAGCGCGCCCAGGATGAACGCGCCCGCGATGGAGCCGGTCAGGCTGCTGACGCCGCCGAAGAAAACCATGATGACCCAGTCGGCGCTCTTCTTCCAGCCAAAGCCGGAGGGGTCCACGTAGGTGATGTAAAATGCGTACAGGCACCCGGCAAAGGCGGTGACGGCCACCGAGACCAGGAACGCGGACATCTTGACATAGGCCACGTTGATGCCCATGGCCTTGGCGGCCAGCTCGTCCCCCTTGACGGCGATGCACTGGCGGCCATACTTGGAGGTCTTGAACCATGCCACCAGAGCCACGACCACCACGGCGGAGATGACGGCGATGGGAAGAGTCACCTTCTTGGGGATGCCCGCGAAACCGGAGGCGCCGCCGGTGAGAGGGGTGGCGGTGTTCAGCAGGGCAATGATGGCCTCACCAAAGCCCAAGGTGACCAGGGAGATATAGTCCCGGCGCAGGCGCACCGTGGGCAGGCCCACGATATAGCCCACCACAACGGCCAGCAGAATGGCGAGGATAAAGGCGACCGCCACGGGGAGGTGGAACTTGACCACCAAAATACCGGACGTGTACGCGCCGATAGCCATAAAGGCGGCCTGGCCCAGGGAAAACATCCCGGTGAGGCCGGTGAGCACGTAGATGCCCGCCACCGCGATCACGCTGATGAGGATCTGGATGAGCATGGATTCGATCATTGCGTTCATATCCCGGCCCCCTTACGCTTTCTCTTGGATGTTGGAGCCGGCAATGCCGCGGGGGCGCACCAGCAGGAACACCAGCATAATAACGAAGGTGAAGATGGGAGTCCAGCTGCTGGAGACGGTATAGTTGAGCAAGGTCTCCACCAGGCCCAGCAGAACCGCGCCGATGATGGCGCCGGGGAGGCTGCCCAGGCCGCCGATGACCGAGGCGATGAAGCCCTTGACCACCAGGCTGCCCAGCGTGGGGTAGAGGGTGTAGTTGATCCCCAGGAACACGCCTGCGAGGCCCGCCAACGCGCCGGAGACAATAAAGGCGAACTGGATGGTGCGGGTCACATTGATGCCCATGAGGCTGGAGGTGTCCCGGTCAAAGCTGACGCTGCGCAGGGCGCGGCCCAGCCGGGTCTTCTGGATGACCAGTGCCAGGATGACCAGGGCGGCGACGCTGCAGCAGAACATGAGCAGGTCGGCGGTGGAGAGGACGATCCCGCCCACCTTCAGGTTAGCCTTCTCAAAGAAACGGGGGTAGTTATAGAAGTTCGCCCCCACCTTGACGGTGACAATGCCCTCGAAAAGGGTGCCCAGCGTGATGGAGGATACAAAGAAGTAGATATTGGGGGTGTTGCGGATGGTGATGCGGCGGAACGCGACAAATTCGCCCGCCAGGGCCACCAGAGCGCCGCAGACCATACTCACCACAATGGTGGGAACCAGCCCCCAGCCATTGGAGGCGGAGATGAAGTAGCCCACGAATGCGCTGAGGGTCATGAGCGCGCCGTGAGAAAAGTTGGAGAATTTGAGCACGTTGAAGATAACCGAGAAACCGGTCGCGATCAGCGCGTATACAGAGCCCAGCGCCAGACCGTTGATGATGATTTGCAAAGACATAACGAGAGCCTCCTTGTCAGGAAATCAGGCCAGAGAAAAAGGTGTATCTGAAAAACCAGGGTGTCCGGAGAGAAGGCCGTGGAAAAGACATCCAGGCCTTTCAGATACACCCTCAAGGGGAAACCTGCCCCCCCGCCTGGAGCGAGGGGGCAGGACCAGTCTTTGAGCAGAAACTTAGTCCGCGGAGTAGCGCTCCAGCATAACAGGATCGGTGCCCTCGTATTTGAACATGACCATATCGAGGCCCTTCACCATGTGGGTAGAGGGGTCGATGGTGATATCGCCGGTCAAGCCGGCGTAATTGCTGACGTTGGCAACGGCGGCGCACACGTCGGCGGGAGCAGTGTCTACCTCGCCGAAGATCCCGGCCAGGATATGGGCCACGTCATAGCCCAGGAAGAACTTGTTGGTGGCGTCAACCCCGGTCTTCTCCTTCACGCTCTTGATCATGGCCTGGAGGGTGGCCTCGGTGTCGTCCACGTTGTTGATGAAGTAGATGTTGTCGGCGCTCTCACCCAGCAAAGTGTTGAAGGGGGGGCAGGCGTCCAGGCCGCAGATCAGAGCGCCCTCATAGCCCAGAGCGCGGGCAGCCTGGGTGATCTGGATGAGCTCCTGGGTGTAGTTGGGGAGATAGATGGCGTCCACGCCGGCGTTGACGATCTTGCTCAGCAGGGTCTTGAAGTCCTTATCGTTGGCGGTGTAGGAGACCTCCTGGGCGATGGAGCCGCCGCTGGCCTCCACAGTGGCCTTGAAGTTGGGGAGCAAAGAGGTGGAGTAGGCGTTGCCCTGGTTGTAGATGATGCCGAAGGTCTTAAAGCCGTTCTTCAGCGCGTAGGAGGACATGATGCCGGCCTGCTGGTCGGCGTTGGGCTGGAAGGTGAACATGTTCTTATAGGGGGTGCCATCCTCCTTGACGGCGGCCTTGGTGTCCAACGCGAAACCGAGGACAGGCACGTCGTACTGCTCGGAGATCGGCGCAATGGCCAGGGCGATATTGGCCACGGGAGGCCCGATGATGGCGGAGACCTTGTCCACGGTAACGGCGCGGTTGAAGGCGTTGATGGCCTCGTCCACATTGGCCTTGGTGTCATAGGTAATCATGCGGATGGTCTTGCCGTCCACGCCGCCGTTGGCGTTGATCTCGTCCACGGCCCACTGTGCGCCGGCGGTAACCATGGAGCCCAGGGTGGAGGTGGCGCCGGAGATATCCTGCAGGCAGCCGATGACGATCTCTCCGCCCGCAGCGGGAGTGGTGGAGCTGGGCTGGGCGCTGGTGCCGGAAGAGGGCTGGGTACTGGCGCTGGGAGAGGGGTTGTTGGCCGTGTTGCCACATGCGGTCAGACCAAAGACCATGGCGCCGGCCAGCAGGAGCGAGAAGAATCTCTTTTTCATTTCTGGTGCCTCCTATTTGATTATATACCCTGTCCGTTTTCGGACAAAATACCAAAGAAAGAAGGTGAAAACGCTCGAAATAAGATCATGCAATCGTTTTCTGAATGATTTCAAAAAAACAGAATCCAAACGACGATAAAAGTGCCTGGATTCCATTCAGAT
>DATMXU010000223.1:0-11552 GCA_035562355.1 Pseudoflavonifractor sp. | reverse complement strand
TTGTAGATGTTCATGGTGTGGTCGGTGCCGAACCAGGCGGTGGACTTGCTGCGCAGCACTAAGTGCTTAGCGGGAATATACTCCATGCTACCCCCTCGTTGTCAGGAACGCGGTGTCCGTCTCCCCATTCCACTCCACGTCCAGCCCTATCCCAATCCACGTCCTGCCCCCGTTGTCCGAGTAGACGAACTCCGCGGCGTCCCCGCTGCCGCGGACAGCGAGCCATACGGGCCCGTCCTTCGTGAGGAGGCGCGCTGTCTCCCCCACCGCTCGGGCGGGGATCACCAGCAGCGTCAGAGCCAGAAACAGGGACAGGATGCGCTTTCTCATAACCCTTCCTCCTCTATTTCTCCTCATCCAGCAGGTCCTTGATGAGAAAACGGGGGCGGCCCTTGGTCTCCAGGTAGATCTTCCCGATATACTCGCCGATGATGCCCAGGGAGAGCAGGATCAGCCCCCCGATGGCCCAGACCGAGCAGATGACGCTGGCCCAGCCGATGATGGTGGCCCCCGTGGCCCAGCGGACCACGGAGTAGATGAGCATGAGAACGGAGATGGCAAAGATCAAAAACCCAAGCCCCGTGATATATCGGATGGGCTTTGTGGACAGGCTGGTGACCCCCTCCATGGCGAAGGAGAGCATCTTTTTGAGGGGGTACTTGCTCTCCCCGGCGAAACGCTCCCCCCGCTCGTACTCCACCGTAGCGGTGGTGTAGCCGATCATGGGCACGATCCCCCGGAGGAAGAGGTTCACCTCCTTAAACTCGGCCAGCCCCTCCAGCGCCCGGCGCGACATGAGACGGTAGTCGGCGTGGTTAAAGACGGTCTCGGCCCCCAGAAAGCTCATCACCCGGTAAAAGCCCTCGGCGGTAAAGCGCTTGAAGAAGGTGTCCTTCTTCCGGGAGGAGCGCACGCCGTAAACGATGTCGCAGCCCTCATGGAATTTGCGCACCATGGCGTCCACCGCGTCCACGTCGTCCTGAAGGTCGGCGTCCATGGAGATGACCATATCGGCCCTGTCCTTGGCAGCCATCAACCCGGCCAGGAGGGCATTCTGGTGGCCCCGGTTGCGCGTCAGGTTCACGCCGGAGAACACGGGATCCTCCCGGTGGAGGGCGGCGATCAAGTCCCAAGTGGCGTCCCTGGAGCCGTCGTTTACAAAGAGGACCTTGCTGCTCTTGGAGACCTCCCCCGCCGCCATCAGACCCTCCAGCTTTGCCTTCAGGCGCCTGGAGGTCTCGGGCAGGACCTCCTCCTCGTTATAGCAGGGGACGACGATATAGAGAATATCATTCATAAGCTCACCTCATTGACCTCTATTATAAGGCAGGTTGCCCGGTTTGTCCATGGACATTCATCGAGGAGGGGTCGCGCCTGTACGGCGGAGCAAGCTCCCGTCCTATACGAATATGAAACGCGGCGAGCGGAGTCGTCACGCCCTGTGAGTATCAAATTAAAAAGGAGATAAAAACAGCGGGACCCGATCGCCATCGGGTCCCGCGTCAATTCTCCTCCAGAGTTTTTCTCAGCCGCGCCATCGCCTGCTTTTCAATGCGGGAGACCTGCACCTGGCTCACCCCCAGGACCCGGGCGGCGCTGTCCTGGGTCATGTTCCTGAAATAGCGCAGGAGGACTACGGCCCGCTCCCGCTGGGGGAGCGCATCAATGGCGGAGCGCAGGGACACCTGCTCCACGATGCTGTCCTCGATGCCGTCGGTCCCCAGCACATTCTCCAGGGTGAACCCGTCCCCCGTCTCCATCTGGAGGGAGACCACGCTCTCGGCGGCGGTCTCGGCAGCGGCGATATCCTCTCGTGTGAGCCCGATCTCGTCGGAGATCTCGCTCAGGGTGGGCTCCCGGCCCAGCACGGTCTGGAGCCTGCCGCGGGCCATGCGGATGCTCCCCGCCCGCTCCTTGATGCCCCGGCTCACCTTCACGGTGCCGTCGTCCCGGAGGAAACGGCGGATCTCCCCCGCGATCTTGGGCACGGCATAGGTGGAGAACTGATAGCCCAGCGTGGGGTCAAAGCCCCGCACCGCCTTCAAAAGGCCCAGGCACCCAAGCTGGTACAGGTCGTCGGGGTCCGCGCCCCTGCCGTAGTACCGCTTGACGATGCTCCAGATGAGTCCTGCGTTCTCCTCCACCAGACGGGTACAGGCGTCGTTGTCCCCGTCCCTGGCGGCCTCCAGCAGCGTCAATGTATCCGTCATATCAGACGGCGCCGCTCATGCGGCGGGAGACGCGCTTGCGCATGGTGACTACCGTGCCCCTGCCGGGTTGGGAGCGTACCTTCAGCTTGTCCATAAAGCTCTCCATGATGGTGAACCCCATGCCGGAGCGGGATGCGTCCCCGGTGGTGAAGAGGGGCTCCCGCGCCTTCTCCACGTCCGGGATGCCCACACCCCAGTCCCGTACCACGATCTCCACCGAGCTGTCTGAAAAGAGGCGCAGGCGCACAGAGACCTTCCCCAGAGTGCTTGGATAGGCGTGGACGATGCAGTTGGTCACCGCCTCGCTGACGGCGGTCTTGATGTCGTTCACCTCGTCCAGCGTGGGGTCGAGCTGAGCGGCAAAGCAGGCCGCCGCCGTGCGGGCAAAGCCCTCGTTGGCGCTGCGGCTGAGGAAGGTGATGGTGGTCTCGTTCATGGGTTTCATATTTATGTAAGCCTCCTTTTATAAGCGGCGGGGGTGTTCCCCCGCCCTATTCGAAGCGGACCATCCGCTCCAGCCCTGCGGCTCGGAGCACTTTGGCGGCCTGGGCGGGTACGTTGCGCACCGTAAGGGAGCCGCCCAGCTCTCCCATACGGCGATGGGCCCGCAGGACCACCGCGATGCCTGACGAATCCATAAAGGTCACACCCCCCAGGTCCAGCGTGAGCTTGCGGGGCAGGCGCTCCTCCACCTGCCGCTCCAGCTCCGCCATGATCTCCCCGGCGGCGTGATGGTCCACCTCGCCCGTCACCGAGAGGGTGAGCTCCCGGCCTGTTCCGGCGCTGGTCAATGCCATTGCTTGTCCCTCCTCAATCCGGAATCCATAAAAAAATTGCCGCATACCATAAAATGGTATGCGGCAATTATATCGCGGTTTCGCCCGTGTTTTCTGTCGAAAGCGCTACGCGGCCAAGGAGAATTCGGTAAACAGCCACTGGTCTCCCACTTTTTCATAGGCGCAGTCGGCGGCCAAGCGGTAAATCACCTTTGTGGCGCTCTCCCGCACCACGATCCCCGGCCCTGCCGGGAGGGGCAGATCGTCTGTAAACTCATAGGCGTAGAGCACGCCGTCCACGTCGGCATAGCGGCCCTCCCCCAGCAGAGTATCCACGATCTCGTCGGAGAACAGGGTCTTGAGATAGGTGCGCAGCTCCAGCATGGAGGAGACGCCGGGGTAGTCCACCCGATACCAGATCCGCCCGTCCCCCAGGTCGGCGGTGGTCTCACGGTCCAGGGGCAGGGGGGCGCGGCGCAGCCAGCCGTAAGCCGCCGCCGCCTCGTCAAAGGCGACGCGCACCTGGAACTCGGGGGAGGCGGCGTAATCGGCCATGGCGCCCATGCGCTGCAGCCGGTAGGCGCCCTGGTAGGCCATAAGGATATAGCCCGTGTCGTCCACGTTGACGCAGTACCACATATCCTCGAAAAGGGCGGGCGTATACTGAACGCTCTTGAGGAAGGCGTCCAGCGCGGTCTCTCCGGTCAGATTCTCCCCGGCCATGGCGGCCATACGCTGGGAGAGCTCCTCCACCTCCCGGGCACGATCCACCAAAATCAAATGCTCGGCGGTTTGGCCCAACATCTGGGCCGCGGCCCCCTCGGGGGCCAAAGCGCCGTCGACGTTGGGCAGGAAACGCACCGTGCCGTCCATCCCGTCTGCGGCGGTAAAGGCCACCTCGCCGGCCGCCCCGGTATATTCGGCAAACCAGTAGCCCCGGCCGATGCGGACGGTATCATAGCCCGCGAAACGGTCGGCATAGGTATCACACCACTCTGTGGCAAGAGCAGAGAGCTCCGAAGCGGTGAGGTATTCGATGGGCGGGATGGTCTCGCTAGGTTCCCCCGTCGGCTGCGGATCGTCGGGGTCCTGGGGCTGGCCCGTCTCCGACGGTGTGGGACGTACCGTCGGGGATGTTCCGGTCGTCTGGACGGGGGGAATCGTCCCGGTTCCGCCGGGGCTGCTTTCAACGCAGCCCGAGAGCAGAAACAGGCATAGGATCCCCAGGATGGCGGTAGTTCTTTTCACCACCGCACCTCCTTAATTTTAAACTGCGACATCTGTTCAGCTTGATATCATACTACGAATTCCCCGCAACATCAAGCGCTTTTTGTAAATTCCGCACCTTTCGCGCAGTACCCGCGGCACGCCTGGGCGCGCCGCGGGTACTGTCGGCCGGTTTGATCAAATTGCGGCCACCGACTCCTCCAGCTGGGCAATCAGGGCCTTCAGTTTCTCGCAGCGGTCCCGCTCGGCCTCCACCACGTTCTGCGGAGCCTTGTTCACAAAGCCGGGGTTTCCGAGCTTGGTCTCCAGCTTGGCGAGCTCGTCCCGGCTCTTGCCCAGCTCTTTCTCCATGCGGGCCCTCTCCTTCTCCATGTCCACCAGCTCGGCCAGTGGAATGAAGATACGGGCTGCGTGGGTGACCACGGTGACCATGCCCTTGGCGCTCTGCTCCTCGTCGCTCCCCGCCTCGGCAAGGCCTGTGACAGTCACGTCGCTGGCGTAGCCCAGGCGCCCCAGGAAGGGGATGCCCCGCTGGAACACGTCCTGATGGAGGGTGGACACCGTGACGTGGGCTTTCTTGGAGGGGGGCACGTTCATCTCGGCCCGGCGGGTACGGATAGCGCCGATGGCCTCCATGATGAGCTCCATGGCCTGCTCCTCCTCGGGGAAGCTGAGGTCCGCGCGGTACTCCGGCCACTTCGCCAGCATGAGGAAGTCCCCCTCGTGGGGCAGGGCCTGCCAGATCTCCTCGGTGATAAAGGGCATGAAGGGGTGGAGCAGCTTGAGGGTCTCGGTGAGAACATAGCACAGCACCTTCTGGGCGTTCGCCTTGGCCCCCTCGTCCTCCCCCTGGAGGCGGGATTTCGTCAGCTCGATATACCAGTCGCAGTAGGAGTCCCAGATGAAGTCGTACACCTTCTGGGCGGCTACGCCCAGCTCGTACTTATCCATGTTCTCAGTGATCTGGGGAATGACCGAGTTGAGCTTGGATAAAATCCACTTGTCCTCCAGCTCCAGAGTCTCGGGCAGCTCGTTTCTCTCAATGGTCAGGTTCATCATGAGAAAACGGCTTGCGTTCCAGATCTTGTTGGCAAAGTTGCGCATGGCCTCGCAGCGCTCGGTGTAGAAACGCATATCGTTGCCGGGGGAGTTGCCGGTGATGAGGTTAAAGCGCAGGGCGTCGGCCCCGTACTGCTCGGCCATCTCCAGGGGGTCGATGCCGTTGCCCAGGCTCTTCGACATCTTGCGGCCCTTGTCGTCCCGCACCAGGCCGTGGATGAACACGGTGTGGAAGGGGGTCTTCCCCGTGTGCTCGCAGCCGGAGAAGATCATCCGGGCCACCCAGAAGAAGATGATGTCGTATCCCGTCACCAGCACGTCGGTGGGGTAGAAATACTTGAGGTCCTCGCTCTCCTCGTTGGGCCAGCCCAGGGTGGAGAAGGGCCAGAGGGCCGAGGAGAACCAGGTGTCCAGTACGTCCTCGTCCCGGGTCAGTTTTTTGCTGTGGCAGTGCTCACACTCGGTGGGGTCGGTCTCGCTCACGGTCATGTGGCCGCAGTCGGCGCAGTACCAGACGGGGATCTGGTGCCCCCACCAGAGCTGGCGGGAGATGCACCAGTCGTGGACGTTCTCCATCCAGTTGGTGTAGATCTTGGAGAAACGGTCGGGGACGAATTTGGTCTCCCCCTCGTTGACGACGCGCAGCGCCTCCTTGGCCAGGGGCTCCATCTTCACAAACCACTGGGCCGAGATGAGGGGCTCCACGTCGGTGGAGCAGCGGTAGCAGGTGCCCACGTTGTGGGTGTGGGGCTCGATCTTCTCCAAAAGGCCTAGGGCCTCCAGGTCGGCAACGACGGCCTTGCGGGCCTCGTAGCGGTCCATCCCCTGGTACTTGCCGCCATTCTCGTTGATTACGCCGTTATCATCCAGCACACGGATGGACTCCAGGTTGTGGCGCAGGCCCACCTCGAAGTCGTTGGGGTCATGGGCGGGGGTCATCTTCACGCAGCCGGTGCCGAACTCCATGTCCACGTACTCGTCGGCCACCACCGGGATATCCCGGTCCATCAGGGGCAAAATGCAGGTCTTGCCCACGATGTCTCTGTACCGCTCGTCGTTGGGATTCACCGCCACGCCCGTATCGCCCAGCATGGTCTCGGGCCGCGTGGTGGCCACGACGACATAGCGCCCCGGCTCCCCCTTGACGGGGTACTTGAGGTGCCAGAAGTGGCCGGGTTTCTCCTTATACTCCACCTCGGCGTCGCTGAGGGCGGTGGTGCAGTGGGGGCACCAGTTGATGATGCGGCTGCCCTTGTAGATGAGGCCCTTCTTGTACATCTCCACGAAGACGTGGCGCACGGCGGCGCTCAGCCCCTCGTCCATGGTGAAACGGGAGCGGCTCCAGTCGCAGGAGGCGCCCAGTTTCTTCTGCTGCTCCACGATGCGGCCGCCGTACTTGGCCTTCCAGTCCCACACCCGCTCCAGGAACTTATCGCGCCCAAGATCGTATCGGGTGAGTCCCTCGCTCTTGCGCAGCTCCTCCTCCACCTTGATCTGGGTGGCGATGCCCGCATGGTCGGTGCCGGGTACCCAGAGGGCGGCGTAGCCCTCCATGCGCTTAAAGCGGGTAAGGATGTCCTGGAGGGTGCAGTCCATGGCGTGGCCCATGTGGAGCTGGCCCGTCACATTGGGGGGCGGCATGACGATGGTGAAGGACTTTTTATCAGGGTCTCTGCGGCCCTCGAAGCACCCCGCCTTCTCCCACATCTCATAGATGCGCCCCTCGGCCTCCTGGGGCTCGTAAGTCTTGGGTAATTCTCTGTTCATACTCTTCCTCCTAATAAAAACCGCCCTGAGCCAAAGGCTCAGGGCGAACGAATTTGTCCGTGGTACCACCTGAATTCGGGCGTAAACCGTACCCGCGCTCAAAGCCCGTAACGGGGGCTCACCGTCCTGCCGTACTCCCCTTGATTTCCGGCAGGCGCTCCGGGGCCACCTTCCCCACTCCCTCGGAGGGCCTCTCACCAGGCCGGCCCCTCTCTGCACGCCAGGAGTGCGTACTCTTCCCCATCTTCGCTTTGCGATATTGTTTCATAGTATATGCAAAAGGAGTCAAAATGTCAAGCGCGGGAGAAAAAAGCGGGCAGTCTGTTTTTCTCTTTGCGCAGTCCGCCCTCCGGAAGGAGGACGTTCCCGCTCCCACACAGCAGCCGCGCCGCCCCTCCGGGCAACGCGGCTGTCCGTCCTGATTCAGTTCCCGCACTCAATGGAGATCTCATTAAACACCTTCAGGAGATCCTCGATCTTATACCCATTCTTCTCCTCCCCCGCCGCGTCGATGACGCAGCGGCCTCGGTCCATCATGACCAGCCGGTTCCCGTACTCCACGGCAAAGCGGAGGTTATGCGTGACCATGATGGCGGTGAGGCCCTTCTCCCGGACAATCTTTCCGGTGAGCTCCATGACGTTCTCGGCGCTCTTCGGGTCCAGGGCCGCGGTATGTTCGTCCAGCACCAGCAGGTCGATGGGGGTCATGGCCGAGATGAGGAGGGCCAGGGCCTGCCGCTGCCCTCCGGAGAGGACACCCACCCGCTGGTGCAGCTTATCCTCCAGCCCCAGGTGGAGGAGCTCCAGTTGACTTCTATAGTAGTCCACCCGCCTGTGGTTCACCCCCCGGGCGAGGCCGAAGGCGCCGCCCTTGCTGTCGGCCAGAGACAGGTTTTCCAAGATGGTGAGACTGGGGCAGGTACCCTTGGCCGGGTCCTGGAAGACCCGTCCGATGCGCCTCGAGCGGCGGAACTCGGGCATTTTGGTGATGTCCCTCCCGCCCAGGAGGATAGAGCCGCCGTCCACCGGGAGGCTGCCGCAGATGAGGTTTAACAGGGTGGTCTTACCGGAGCCGTTAGAGCCCACCACCGAGATGAATTCCCCCTCCCGGATGGCGAAGGAGAAGTCCTCAAAAACCCCCATCTGGCTCACCGTGCCGGGGTTGAAGACCTTGTTCACATGGTCCAAGCGCACAAGCTCAGGCATGGAGTACGCCCCCCTTCTTCCTGCCCAGCCGGTCGGTCAGCAGGGCGGCCACGAAGAGGGCCGCCATGGCAAGCTTGAGGGCGTTGGGTGGCAGGTAGAGCATGGCGACCAGAAGAATGGCCTTGTAGAGGACGGTGCCCGCCAGGGCCTTGGTGGTGGTCCCCACCCGGCGCAGGCGGCCCAAGACGCTGGTGCCGATGATGACGGCGGCCAGAGCCTGCACCACCATGCCGGTGCCGATGCTGACGCTGGCGCTCTCGGCCTGCTGGGCAAAGACGGCCCCCGCCAGGGCGGTGCAGCCGTTGCCGATGGCGAGGCCCAATACCTTCATCCGCCCCTGATCCCGCGCCAGGGCGGTGACGTACTGGGCGTTGTCCCCCGCGGCCCGGAGGAGAAGGCCCGCCTTGGTCCTGAGAAACCAGTCCAGCAGCAGCTTGACGGCGAGGACGATGAGGAAGGTGACCAGCAGTACCCGGTACTTATAGATGCCCTCCGGCAGGAAAGACACCGGAGCGGAGGTGAAGATGGTGGGCTGATTGTAAAACTGGAGGATGGCCGAGCCCTTCAGAATGAAGAGGTTTACCGACCAGAGAGCCGTCATGGTAATGATGCCGGAGAGGAGGTCGGCCACCTTGAGCTTGACGTGGAGGAAACCGGTGAAGGCCCCCGCCAGCATCCCCAGCAGGAACACCAGCACGCAGGCAAGCCACGGGTTCAACCCGGCGGTGATGAGGGCGGCGGTGGCGCAGGCCCCCAGGGGGAAGGTGCCGTCCACGCTCAGGTCGGGGAAATCCAATATCTTGTAGGTAATGTAGACACCCATGACCATGATGCCGTAGATAAAGGATTCCTCCAGCACGCTTTTCACCAGGCCGAGGATAATGTCCATGTCGTCGCTTCCTTTCGGTGGGTCTCGAAATCAGCCGTCGACGTTCTCCGCGGAGGAGTAGTCGGCGGGAAGAGCGATGCCGAATTTGTCGAGATTCTTCTGGGAGTAGACGGGCACCGAGTCGGCCACCACCGAGACCGGGATGGCGCCGGGGTCGGCGCCGCCCAGCACCAGAGCGGCCAGGCGGCCGGTCTCCTCGCCCAGGGCGATGTAGTCCAGGCTCTCGGAGGCCACACAGCCGTTGCGCACCTGCTCGATCTCGCTGCCGAAGACGGGGATGCCGGCGGCGTCGGTGGCGTGGAGGAGGGTGGAGAGGTTGTTGACCACGTTGTTATCGGTAAAGTTATTGACGCAGTCCACCTTCTTTGCCACCAGGGCGGCGGCGCCCGAGGCCACCTCGCTCTCATTGGTGATGCCCACGGCCTCGACCGCCAGGTCGTACTTGGGCGCCAGCTCCTTAAAGGTCTCGAGGGCGGAGACCGAGTTGGGCTCGCTGGTGGTATAGAGCACGCCCACCGTCTTGGCGTCGGGGAGCATGGCGCGGATCATCTTGAGCTGGCCGTCCAGGTTGAGGGTGTCGGCCGTACCGGTGGCGCCGGTGCCGGGAGCCTCCAGGGTCTTGGCCAGGCCCGCGGCCACGGGGTCGCTGACGGCGCAGAAGACGGTGGGAATACCCGAGTCCTTAGCGCTGGAGTAGGCGCTCATGGCCGAGGGGGTGGCCACGCCGATGATGAGGTCGTATTTGGAGGCCACCATATTCTTGGCGATCATGTCGCTGGTCTCCATCTGGCCCTGGGCGTTCTTCACGTCAATGGTGACGCCGTTCTCCCCGTCCTTAAAGCCCGCAGCCTCCAGGCCCTTGAGCGTGCCCTCGGTGCAGTTGTCGAGAGAGGGGTGGGGGGCGTACTGGATGATACCGATGGTGACGGTCTTCTCCGCCCCGCTGGGACTGACGGAGGCGCTGGGGCTGGTGGAGGCCGAGGGAGACGCGCCGCCCCCTCCGGTGGAACAGCCAGCCAGGGCGAATGTCATCGCGGCAGCGCAGGTCAGGGACAGGGCCTTCCTTATGGTGTGCTTTTTCATGGTGATTTCTCCTCAAAATAAATTTGGGCGGCAGATGGGTCCGAAACGCTAAGCCGCCGAGCAGGGGAGATAAGGCCGGAGCGAAACCAAGAGCCCAAGAAGGCCCCCTGAGAGGCCGGATGGGTCTTGGTGCAGTCGCAGGGCTTATCGACCCGCCCGTGAGGCGTGCGCAGCGTGACAGAATACAAAAAGACGCTCTCATCCCATTTCTGGGACAAAAGCGTCAGCTTCTGCGATACCACCCAAATTGACGCCCGAAGACGTCCACTCGCTTCACGTGCCATCACACGTGCCCGATGGATAACGGGTGGGAACCCGTCGGCATCTACTGGGATCACTCCGTTCAAGCCGCCCTCCGAAGTCCATTCACGCCCCGCCTCGTATCCCGCTCGCACTGTCCGGGACTCGCTTTGCCTTGGCTGCAGGCCTTACTTCTCTCCGTCATAGGTTTGGTGCTATGCTGTTGTATTGCATTATAAGCACCCGCGGACCCGTTTGTCAACCATTTTTGCGATTATTTTTCCCCCTCACGCTCCATCAGGGCGGTGAGGACGGCGCGGATGCTCTCCTTGGCCCCCAGAATATCCCGTGCCCGGACAGCGCGGAAGACTCCGGCGGCGTTCTCATAGATGGCCTGGTTCCCATACCTGCGGGCATACTGCGCCCACAGGCTCAGGTTGGGCACCCGGAAGGCCTGGTAGATGAGGGGGATGAGGGTGTTGCGTCCCAGCAGGGTCAGCTCGTGGTAGAAGGCGAAGGCTGCCTCGGCCGCCGCCTGGGGCGACTGGGCCCGCTCCAATTCGGCGAGCAGCCCCTCCAGCGCGGCAAGGCCCTCCTCCGTCAGCCCGGGGATGGCCTGCTCCACCGCCAGCTGGTCGAAGATGAGCTTGATCTCCAATATGGAGCGGATCTCCTCGCTGCGCAGTCGCCCGCCATTGTACTCCATAATGGAGCGGATGGTCTCGGGCGTGCCGGTGCGGCGGTAATCGGCCACGTAGACCCCCGCCCTGGGTTTTACGTGCAGAAAGCCCTTTCGGGCAAGATCGGAGATGCCTCCGTTCACCACCGCCCGGCTCACCTGCATCTGCTCGGCCAGCTCCCGCTCGGAGGGGAGCCGCTCCCCCACCGCAAGCTGTCCGGACAGGATCATGCCCTCCATCTCCCGGATAAAGAGCTCCTTCAGCGTGGGCGCGCTCAGCTTTGTGAATTCCACGGCTGTCCTCCTATTCTATGACATTGGTATAACCAGATACCAGGTTGAGATTATCATATCATACATCAAAAATCAAGGTCTATTTTTATCGTTTTTTGCATAAATATCGCATAGTATCAGCG
>DATMXU010000222.1:0-8383 GCA_035562355.1 Pseudoflavonifractor sp. | reverse complement strand
CCACATCATCCGGGACCCCAACCCCAACCCCGGCAGCGAGATGCTCTCCCTCCTGGCCGCCCTGCCCGAGTATAAGGAGGTCTTCCTCTCCGCCCAGGACGCCCTGATTCTGGCCGACGCGAACTCTCTCTTGGTGGTGGTGGACACCAACCGGCCCGAGCAGGTCCTCTCGGAGGAGCTGCTCCTCTCCTGCAATAAGGTGGCTGTCATCGACCACCACCGCCGGGCCGCCACCTATATCGCCAACGCCGACCTCAACTTCCACGAGCCCTACGCCTCCTCTGCCAGTGAGCTGGTGACCGAGCTTTTGCAGTATATTCTGGAGCCCAACGACCTCCTGCGTATTGAGGCGGAGGCCCTTTTGGCCGGCATCGTGCTGGACACCAAGCAGTTTACCATGCGCACGGGGGGCCGCACCTTCGACGCCGCGGCGTTCCTCCGCCGCTCGGGGGCCGACACCGCCGACGTAAAAAAGCTCTTTCAGAATGACCTGGAGGGAACCATCGCCCGGTATGACATCATCCAGAATGCCCGCATGTATAAAAACAACATCGCCGTGGCCCGGGTCAGCCACACCGTGGGTCGGGTCACCGCCGCCCAGGCCGCCGACGAGCTTTTGAACATCTCGGGCATTGACGCCTCCTTTGTCCTCTTTCCCGAGGGGGAACGTGTCATCATCTCGGCCCGCAGCATGGGGGACGTGAACGTGCAGGTGGTTTTGGAGAAACTGGGCGGCGGCGGCAACGCGGCCACCGCGGGCGCCCAGGTGCCCGGCACGCTGGATGAGGTGAGCCGGGGGCTCATCCGGGCCATCGACCAATATCTAGAGAACGAGTAGGGCGGCTGTGGGGGCTGCGCCGCCGCCGCCGGGGCCCCGCAACGCGGGGCGCGCCTTATGGCGCGGAGTCGAGGGCGAATTCACTTCGCCCCGGCGATGGATAAAAATAAAGGGGTCCCCAGCGAACCGTCAGGTTCGCAGGGGAGCGCAACGCGGCCACCGCGGGCGCCCAGGTGCCCGGCACGCTGGATGAGGTGAGCCGGGGCTCATCCGGGCCATCGACCAATATCTAGAGAACGAGTAGGCGGAGGCTTACCTTCCGCCGCCACTCCCCGCCGCATTGGTCGGTCCTTACTCTATTGATCTAGGATACCGATAACCAAATTAGGAGGACACAGCCATGAAAGTCATTTTACAGCAGGACGTGAAGGATCAGGGGAAGAAGGGGCAGATGATCGAGGCCAGCGATGGGTACGCCCGCAACTTCCTCCTCCCCCGCAAGCTGGCGGTGGAGGCCACCGCCGACAATATCAATAAAATGAAGATGCACGATAAGGCCGTGGCCGCCCAGGCCGCCGCTGAGAAGGCCGAGGCGGAGGCTGTCGCTGTGCGCCTCAAGGACAGCGTGGTCAAGCTCCACGCCAAGGCGGGAGCGGGCGGCCGGCTGTTCGGCTCGGTCACCAGCAAGGAGATCTCCGACGGCCTTAAGGCCCAGTACGGCATCGACGTGGCCAAGTCCAAGATCGTTCAGGACGAGCCCATCAAGAGCTTTGGCACCTACGAGCTGAAGGTCAAGCTGGGGTATGAGGTCACCGGCACCCTGTACGTCGTGGTGGCGGAGGACAAGTAATACAGAGGGGCCACGGCGGGGACGTTCACCCCGGCCTGCGGGTCCTGTCGAATATACGCAAAGCAGGGCGGGGAGTTTGCCCAGCCGCGCAGATGTGAGAGGTGAGAAGGTTGGACGAGCTCTTATCCCGGCAGATGCCCCACAGCGTTGAGGCCGAGCAGGCGGTTCTGGGGAGCATGCTCATCGACGCGCGCTGCGTGCCCGAGGTGGTGGAGGCTCTGCATATAGAGGACTTCTACCTCCGGCAGAACCGGGAGATCTACGAGGCCATCTACTCCATGTTCAACTACTCCCTTACCATCGACCCGGTGACCGTTCTGGAGCAGATGCGCCAGCGGGGCGTGTACGACGAGAACACCTCGCGCAACTATATCCTCCAGCTCATGGATATCACCCCCACGGCGGCCAACGTGAAGGAATATACGGCCATCGTCAAGGACAAGGCCCTCCTTCGCCGCATCGCGGAGACGGCGGGGGACCTCACCGCCATGATCCAGGAGGGCACGGGCACCGCCCAGGAGGCGCTGGAGGCCGCCGAGCAGCGTATCTACTCCATCCGCCAGGGCCGCTCGGCTCAGGGACTGGAGCACATCTCCAGCGTCATCCAGAATGTGTACGAGCTGCTCAACGAGCGGGCCGGCCAGGACTCGGGTATCCCCGGACTCTCCACCGGCCTGGGGGATGTGGACCGGGCCATCTCGGGGCTCAACAACTCCGACCTCATTTTGCTGGCCGCCCGCCCCGGTATGGGCAAGACCTCCTTTGCTTTGAACGTTCTGCTCCATGTGGGCAAGAGCTCGGGCAAGAGTGTGGCCTTCTTTTCCCTGGAAATGAGCCGGGAGCAGCTTGCCATGCGCCTCATCTCCGGGGAGAGCTTTGTGGACAATAAAAAGCTGGTCACCGGCCGGCTGAACGAGGACGACTGGTACAAGATATCCCTGGCCTCCGAGGCCCTGCATAAGACCCAGATCCTCATCGACGACAACCCCTCCCTCTCGGTGGCCGACATGAAGGCCAAGTGCCGCCGGGTGGATAACCTGGGGCTGGTGGTCATAGATTACCTCCAGCTCATGCAGTCGGCGGGGGGACCTACCCGGGGCGGTGACAACCGCCAGCAGGTGGTCAGCGATATCTCCCGCGCGCTGAAGATCATGGCCAAGGAGCTGCGGGTGCCGGTGCTCTGTCTCTCCCAGCTCTCCCGTGCCAACGAGAGCCGGTCCGACAAGCGCCCCATGCTCTCCGACCTGCGCGAATCGGGCGCCATCGAGCAGGATGCCGACATCGTCATGTTCCTCTACCGGGAGGACTACTACGACAAGGATATGGCGGAGGAGGCCCGGCAGGCCGAGTGCATCATCGCCAAGAACCGCCACGGCGAGACCGGCACCGTCTATCTCCAGTGGATCCCTGAGTATACCACCTTTACCAATATCGAGACCCGGTATAGCGAGCCGTAATTTCGCCCGCCAGATAGGAGGACGCCATGCTGCAAGCGGTCAGGGACTTGACAAGGGAATATGATATGCTCCCCGCCGGCGGCCGGGTGCTCTGCGCCCTGTCCGGCGGGGCGGACTCCATGTGTCTTGCCCACCTGCTGCTCTCCCTCTCCGATGAGGGCGGATTTACCGTGGCTGCCGCCCACTATAACCACCGCCTCCGGGGGACGGAATCCGATCGGGACGAGGCCTTCGTCCGCGCCTGGTGCGCCGAGCACGGCATCCCCCTCCTGGTGGGCTCGGGCGACGTGGGGGGAGAGGCCAAGCGGCTTGGCAGGGGCGTGGAGGAGACCGCCCGGCGGCTGCGCTACGCCTTCCTCCGCGCCGCGGCGGAGGAACTGGGCTGTACCCGTATCGCCACCGCCCACAACGCCGATGACAACGCCGAGACCCTTCTCCTCCACCTGATTCGCGGCTCCGGTCTCCAGGGCCTCACCGGTATCGCCCCCCGGCGGGGGGAGCTGGTGCGCCCCCTGCTCACTGTCACCCGCGCTCAGATCGAGTCGTACGCGGCTGAGCACTCCCTCCCCTATGTGGAGGACAGCACCAACGCCGACACCGCCTATACCCGCAACAAGCTCCGGCATACGGTCATGCCGCTCCTGCGGGAGCTGAACCCCCGGCTGACTGAGAGCCTGTCGGACACGGCCCGCTATCTGCGCGTCGACAACGACTTTTTGAATGCTCAGGCCGCCGCCATCTGCCGGAATGCCCGCTGGGCGGAGGACAATATCGTCATCGAGGCCCACTTCATTGCCTCGGCCCCCAACGCGGTGGCCCCCCGGGCCGCCCGGCGGCTGCTGGAGATGATGGGGGATGGGGATATTGGAAACGCTGAGCCGCCGAGCAGGGGCGATAACGACGAAACGGAGCGAAATCCAGAAGGTCCTTTAGGGCTGGAGGGATTTTGCGCAGACGGAGAAGTTATCGCCCTGGCCGCGAGACGTGCGAAACGTGACACCGATTGCTCGGCCGCCCATCTGAACGCCATCGTGGACCTCTGCCGTGGGGAGGACCCCTCCGCCGTCTGTTTTTTGCCCAACAACCTGCTGGCTCAGCGGGTGTACCGGGAGCTCCTCCTCACCACCCGGGAGGACGCGCCCGGGCCGTTTGAGCCGGTGGCCCTCCGCGAGGGGGAAAACCCCATCCCCGGCACCGATTGGACTGTCGTTCTGAGCACGCCCCCGCCCCCCGGGCTGGTGGCCCGGTCCCGGCGGCTGGGAGATGAGCTTACCCTCCCCAAGCGGGGCACGAAAACGATCAAAAAGCTCTTTATCGACGAGAAGATCCCCCGGCGGGAGCGGGAGCGCATCCCCGTCGTCGCGGACGAGGGCGGCGTACTCGCTGTGGCGGGCTTTGGTATGAATAGCGCGCACCAGTCATATGGAAAGATAGAAATTACCTGCATAAGAAATCGGGAGAAGGACGGATGAACATGGCTCTGCTGGACAAAGATATGGAAAAGATACTCTTTGACGAAGCGGCTATCCAGGCGCGGATCGACGCCCTGGGTGAAGAGATCACAAGGGATTACGTGGGAAAGGAGCCTATCCTTATTTCCGTGCTGAGGGGCTCCTATATGTTTATGGCCGACCTGACCCGGAAACTCGACCTTGCCTGTACGGTGGATTTTATGGCCATCTCCTCCTACGGGTCGGGTACCAGCTCCTCGGGCCAGGTGCGCATCATCAAGGACCTCTCCGACGATATTGAAGGGAAGGACATTCTGGTGGTGGAGGATATTCTGGACTCGGGCAACACCCTCGCCTATCTCCTGGAGCTGCTCAATGCCCGCAAGCCCGCCTCCGTCCGGCTGTGCACACTGCTGGATAAGCCCTCCCGCCGGACTAAGGAGGTCTGCGTGGACTACGTGGGCTTTACCATCCCCGATGAATTCGTGGTGGGCTACGGGCTGGACTATGCGGAGAAATATCGCAATCTCCCCTATATCGGCGTATTGAAACCCTGCGTCTACGGCGGGGAGTAAGCACATCAACCTCTTGTTGCGGCATTTAAAAGCCCGGCGTTTTTACGGTGGGGCGTAAGGAGTTGTTTGGCCTTTGAAACGGAAGATCAGCCTGAGAGACCTGTTCTTTTACGGCATGCTCGCGGTGATATTGGCGGCCACAGTCTACCTGCTTCAGGGCGTCAACGATGGGAAGAGCATCATCTACTCCGAGGTGCACGACCTCTTCAACCGGCAGCTGGTCAGCGAGGTGCTGGTGAAAGAGGAGAAGCTGACCCTCACCCTCAGGGAGAAGTACAACGGCTCCTACACCGTCTGGTGTAACCTGTACGACTTCGACAAGTTCTATGAGGACTTCAACGAGATCATCGTCCGCCAGCACAACGCGGGCGTCATTGAAAAGTTCAACTACGAGGTGAGTTTCCACACGCCCCTGTGGTGGGACTTTGTGCCCTGGTTCGTCATGATCGTGATCTTCGGCGCGCTGTGGTATGTGGTGTTCCTGCGTCAGGGCGGCGGAGCCGACGGCGGCGGGGGCGACAAGGGCGCGGGCCGGTATGGCCGCGCCCGGGCTAAAAATGCCGCGGACAGCGGGAAAAAGGTCACCTTCAACGATGTGGCCGGGGCCGACGAGGAGAAACAGGAGCTTCAGGAGGTGGTAGACTTCCTGAAGGACCCCAACCGCTTTCTCGCCCTGGGGGCCCGCATCCCCAAGGGGATTTTGCTGGTGGGCCCGCCGGGCACGGGCAAGACGCTCCTTGCCCGGGCGGTGGCCGGCGAGGCGGGCGTCAACTTCCTCACCATCTCGGGCTCCGACTTTGTAGAGCTCTATGTGGGCGTGGGCGCCAGCCGCGTCCGGGACCTCTTTGACCAGGCCAAGAAGAGCTCGCCCGGTATCGTCTTCATCGACGAGATCGACGCCGTGGGCCGTCAGCGCGGCACCGGCCTGGGCGGCGGGCACGACGAGCGGGAGCAGACCCTCAACCAGCTCCTTGTGGAGATGGACGGCTTTGCCGCAAACGAGGGGGTCATCGTCATGGCGGCCACCAACCGGCAGGACATCCTGGACCCCGCCCTGCTCCGCCCCGGCCGGTTTGACCGGCAGATCTACGTGGGCCAGCCCGACATCAAGGGCCGGGAGGAGATTTTAAAGATCCACGCCCGCAACAAGCCCCTGGCCGACGATGTGAGCCTCAGGGAGCTTGCCAAGGCCACAGGCGGCTTTACCGGCGCGGACCTGGAGAACCTGATGAATGAGGCGGCCCTCCTGGCTGCCCGGCGGGACGAGCGGTTCATCACCATGGCCGACCTCCACGAGGCCGTCATCAAGGTTATCGCTGGGCCGGAGAAGAAGAGCCGGGTGGTCATTGAGCGGGAGCGCCGCCTCACGGCCTACCATGAGGCAGGCCACGCCGTGGTGAGCCACGCCCTGGAGACCGCCGATCCGGTCCATCAGATCACCATTATCCCCCGGGGCATGGCGGGCGGTATGACCATCTCTCTGCCCCAGGAGGATAAATCCTTCCAGTCCCGGAAGGAGCTCACGGAGCGCATCGCGGGACTTCTGGGCGGCCGGGTGGCCGAGCAGATGGTCCTGGGCGACATCTCCACCGGCGCGGGGGACGACCTGCGCCGCGCCTCGACGATCGCCCGAAATATGGTCATGCGCTATGGCATGAGCGACCGCTTGGGCAGCGTGGTCTTCGACAGCGGGCACGACGAGATCTTCATCGGCCGCAGCATGGCCCAGGCCAAGACTTACTCCGAGGAGACCGCCAACCTGATCGACGCCGAGGTCAGGACTCTCATCGACCATGGCTATAAGGCCTGTGAGGAGATCTTGGCCCGGGACCGCGACAAGCTGGAGCGCGTGGCCGCCTACCTTTTGGAGCACGAGACCATGGACGCCGCCACCTTCGAGCAGGTCTTCACCAAGCCCGTGCAGACGCAGGAATAAGAAAAGGAGTCCCCCGGACCAAGCGGTCCGGGGGACTCTCAGCCTGTCAAAGAAGTCCCGCGGGACTTCTTTGACAGGCTGTTACACTTTTTGAAACACCGTAAGAAGGTTCAAAAAGTGGTCTTCCTGCACGCGAAAGGGAACCCTGACGGTTCCCTTTCACACTATCCCTCCCTCCGAGACTTTCGGTCCAAGGGTTTTTTGACAGTCTGGGAGTCCCCCGGACCAAGCGGTCCGGGGGACTCCTTTTCGTTTATACAAAGACGGCCTGCACCAGCACCATATATAGGACGGTGCCGCCAAAGATGGACAGGAGGTTATTTTTCTTCCACAGGTGGAGGAGGACCACAGCGATCACAGCGATAGCCTGGGGCGCCCAGCGCGCCAGAGCGGCCATGTCCAGCGCGGGCGTGAAGGCCATGCCCCGCAGGCAGTACACGATGAGCATGGCGATGACCGCCGGGGGCAGCACCCGGCCCAGATAGAGGATGACCTTGGGCGGCGTTCCCCCCCGGTCGAAGAGGAGAAAGGGCAGGGCCCGGGTGAGCAGAGTGATAAGGGCCATAATGATGATGGAGAGGGCGGCCTGGAGAGGCGTCATGGGGCGGCCGCCTCCTTTCCGGTCTCCTTCTCCAGCAGGGGCCGCAGGAGGAGCAGGGCCAGCACGATGACACCCAGGGCGGGCACCAGCATCCGCTCCGCCCCCAGCAGAAGGAGAAAGAGCAAGGTCCCCCCCGCCCCGATGAGAGCGGGCAGGTGCTGCCGGTAGCCCTTCCACTGGTCCACCGCAATGACCACGAAGAGGGCGGTCATGGCAAAATCGATCCCCGTGATGTCCAGCGTGAGAAGGCCCCCCGCGATGCCGCCGATAACCGACCCGACGACCCAGTAGAGCTGGTCCAGCACCGCGATGGCGAAGTAGAACCGCTTGGGGGACACCCCCACCGGCGCCTTGGCCCCGGCCAGCAGGGCATAAGTCTCGTCAGTGAGGGAGAAGATCATATACAGCTTGCGCCAGCCCATGCCCCGGAATTTCTCCAGCATGGACAGGCCGTACACCAGGTGGCGGAAGTTGATGAGCAAGGTCATGAGGGCCACGGTGCCTAAAGCGGCGGCGGTGGACAGCAGCTCCACCCCCAGGTATTGGCCCGACCCGGCGTAGATAGTCAGGCTCATGAAAAACGCCCAGATGAAATTGTACCCCGCCCGCTGGAGCATCAGCCCGAAGGCGATCCCGATGGAGAGGTAGCCCATCAGCACCGGCAGGGTCACGGGGAACGCGGCGGCCAGCGCCTTGCGGTCCATAAAAGGTCTCCTTTCGTGCATTGCTTTAGTA